>JAKPQQ010000137.1 GCA_029557215.1 Fibrobacterota bacterium
GTGCCCGTGGCTGACGCGGCCGGCTACCAGAACGAACTCGCCTGGTGGTGGCGCCACTATGGAAACGAACCCGGAGGGTTACAGCGGGCCGACTATCCGCGCCTGGTGGAAAACTATCTCCAGTCGATGCTGGCCCGGCGCCTGGGGATGCCGCTTCCGCGCTTGCCCCGGGAACAATCGTGGCAGGCGATGATCGGGCAGAGCTTGGGGCTGGGCACGGACAATGAAACGCTTCGTCTCGCCATGGCGCGGGACCGATTCGTGGCGGCCGAAGCCTTGCACGAGAGGGCGGACCAGCCGCTCCCCCCGCCGATCAATCCGCTCCCGCTCGAGGTGCCCGACGTGCCCGAAAACGTGGCGGTTGAGCCCATCGCCGTGCGCGTGCCGGCGGAGTGTTTCTATGTGCGTTTCGGCTCGTTCTCCAATTTCCTGTGGATGCAGGATCTTCTGGACCAGTGGGGAGGCGATTTCCAGAACCTGGTGGCCGAACGCGCGCTGGATCGAGGGCTGCGCGATCGGACGGAGCGGGAGCTTGTGCTCAAGACCAACGCCCTGGCCCGCCTGGTGGGCGACAAAATCATCGCCGACGTGGCCATCATCGGTACCGACTTCTTCGAGGACGGCGGCGCTTACGGCATGCTGTTCCAGGCGCGCTCCAGCACTCTCTTGCAGGCCGACCTTCTCAGCCAACGCGTGGAACGCCTGGCCAGGAAGGATGGCGCGACCGAGGCCAAGGTGAATATCGCGGGGCGCGACGTCAGTTTCCTCTCCACGCCGGACGGTTCGGTCCGCTCCTACTACGTGGTCGACGGCGACTACCATTTCGTCACCACCTCGAAGACCTTGGCGCGGCGGTTCCTGGAAACGCAGGGCGGCCAGGGAGCGCTGGGCGCTGCGAAGGAGTTCCGCCACACGCGCAGCGTCATGCCGCTGCAGCGCAAGGACACGGTGTTCGTCTATCTTTCCGATCCGTTCTTCCGCAACTACACCAGTCCCGCCTATCGCATCGAGACGATCCGCCGCTTCCAGGCCATGGCCGACATGGAACTGGTGCAACTGGCCCAGCTCAGTTCGGCCACCGAAGGGAAGGCGGGCCATACGATCGAG
>JAKPQQ010000141.1 GCA_029557215.1 Fibrobacterota bacterium
CGTGTCGGCCTGCTTGAGCAGCTCCACCAGGAACGTGGGCGTGCCGGTGGCGAACCAGTACCCACCGAACTCGCGACGATGCAGCAGGTTGAGCGTGCTGAACGGGTTGTACACGCCCGGTCCTTCCGGGTGGAACCGATAGCCGTTGTACGTGCGTCGGACCTCGATCAGGTTGTCCTCGAACGATCGCCCCGCCTTCGCCGCCACCTCGTCCAACTCGGGACGGAAATTGTCCACAAGCTCCGGCTCCGTGATGCCGCACACGGCCGCGTAGTCCTGGTGCAGAGACAGATCCATGAGCTGGTTCAGGTCGCTGAACACGCTCACCTGCCCGAACTTCGTGACGCCCGTGAGGAGCACGAACTTCAGGTGCGCGTCGGCGCTCTTCAGGACGCCGTAGAACGCCTTGAGGACGTTTTTGTATTCCTCGTGGAGTTCATCCTTGCCGATGGTCTGCAGGAGTGGCTTGTCGTACTCGTCGACGAGTACGACCACACGTTTGCCGGTGGCCTCGTGGGCACGCTCGATCACGCCCAGGAAACGACGAGCCAAGCCCTCGTCGCGTGCGGACCCAAAGCGTCCCTCCCAGCGCGACACATGGCTTTCCAGAATACCTTCCAGCGCCCGGACACTATCGTACTTCTCCGCATTCAGGTCCAATCGCAACACCGGATACTCGATCCAGTCCTGCTCCAGCCGCTCGATGGCCAGCCCCGAAAACAGTTCCTTGCGCCCCTCGAAGTAGGCCCCGATCGTGGAAAGCAACAGGCTCTTGCCGAACCGGCGCGGACGGGAAAGGAAGTAGACGCGCCCCTCGGTCGCCAACTTGTGGACGAAGGCGGTTTTGTCGACATACAGGTACCCGTCCTCCCGAAGGGAGGGAAAGTCCTGGATCCCGATGGGCAGCTTTCGGAGTGCCATGAACCAAAGATACCTCCTGGAAACCGCTCACTCCCGAACGAGGAAAGGTGCGCCTGCCCGGATTCCCGGCTCCGGTTGCCACCGGGCCGTCGCCGACAGACCCGTCACGCCACCAGATCCACGTGGTTCACCGTGCCGACCGCTCCGGACTCGCCGATCCAGACCCCCGTGCGCGCCATGCTTCCCGTCTCGCGGCCCGACTCGTCCTTGAGCGTGAACGGCGTGGCGGCGCTGGCCAGCGAGATCGCGCCGATGCCTTTCTGGTCCAGGTACCAGACCCAGTCCTGCCCCGATTCGTCGCGGTTCCACAGCCGCAGGTCGGCCCAGACCGGATCGCCCGCGTCGATCCATCCGTTCTTGTCGGCATCCCACGCGGCGAGCTCGGCGAAGCCGTCGCCGGTGGAAGGCCCGAACAGGTTGGAACCGTCGACCAGCCCGGCACCGGAATCCCGCGCCAGGAACGCCGATCCACCCGTCGCGAAATGGACGGAATCCTTCATTCCGTCGGCGTCGAGGTCGAATTCCGTCGCGCCTTCGGCCAACCGGGGAGAAGCCCCCTGGAAGTTCACCACGAGAGGATCCTTCTTGCGCGCCGCGTCGCCCGCCTGCACCGATAGCGACGTCTCGTGCGATTCGCTGCGGCGCATCCCCATGGACAAGGCGAATTCAAGGCTTCGGCCGTCGGCGGTCTTCACCGATCCTTTGGCGGAAAACGACATGGATTCTTCTTCCCAGCGCCGCTCGGTGTAAGCGATTTCCAGCCCCCACCCCGATTCCCCTTCGCGCGAGGCCGTTTCGCGATCCTTGGGGAGGTCCGCCGGCCGCCCCGCCTGGGAAGCGGGTGGTTCACCGTCGGCGCAACGGCCGTTCCAGATCTTGAGCTTGATCTTCCGGCCCGTGAGCGCTTCGATCAAGGCCTCGATCAGCCGCACCTTCTGGGCGTCCTGCGGCGACAGGCCGGAGTCGTCCAGCTCGGGGGGTTTCGCGGCGGCATCGCCACGGGTCGCGACAGGATCCGTCCACCCGGGACTTCGCACGGGCGCCCCGCCACCGCGATCCGACGGATTCGGCGACGGGTCGGCGGTCGACCGGGAGGTCGGGGTGCGCGCCCAGGACCGGACCTCCAGCCGCGTTTCGCGACCGGAAACGCGGGAATGCATGGACGCCATGTCGACGTCCGATCGTGCGACGATCATCGCGAGCCCCCCCTTTGCCCCACCAAGCCTTCCAAGGATATCGGCAGGAACGGCCCGAGGGTTGAGCGTCGTCGAAGCCCGGGCACGAAAAAACCCCGCTCCGCAGGAGCGAGGTCAGGGCTGCGTTCGCAGGTTGGATGGGCATTTTGGAATGCCCCTCCAGAAACCGGATTATTTCTTCTTGGCGAAGGTCTGGATGCGCACGGAGTCGATCTTGTCTCCGGCTTCGACGATGCAGGAAACGTCCCAGCCTTCGCGGAGCATGCCGAACACGGAATGTTTGCCGTCCAGGTGGTTCTGGGGGACCTGGACCACGAAGAACTGGCTGCCGCCGGTGCCGGGTCCCGCGTTGGCCATGGAAATCGCGCCGGCCGAATGCTTGAGGGTGGAATCGAACTCGTCGACGATCGTGTAGCCGGGACCGCCCATGCCGGTGCCGAGCGGATCGGCGCCCTGGATCATGAATCCGGGGATCACGCGATGGAAGTTCAGGCCGTCGTAGAACTTCTTGTTGGCCAGCTCCACGAAATTGGCCACGGTCTGCGGGTCTTGTCGTGCGAAAGCGCGAAGACCATGGGTCCGTAGGACGTGTAGATGGTGGCGCGGATGGAATCGAGCCCCTTGTAGTCGGGCGCGAACGTCTTGCGCTCGCCTTCGGCGGCGGCGGCGACGGCGATCAGGGCGGAAAGTGCGAGCACTCGGCGGATCATGGCGATTCTCCTTGCATGGGTGCTAAACCTATCAACTCGCGGGCGCGCCGGAAAGTGGGACATCGTCACCGGACCCCCACCCGCAGGACTTCTTCCAGGCTGGTGGCGCCCGAGACGACCTTTTCCAGGCCGTCCACGAACAGCGGCTTCATGTGCGAAATCCGTCGCAAGGCGGTATCGGGCTCGCCGCGCACGATCGCGTCGCGCAGCTCGTCGTCGATCTGCAGGAGCTCGAAGATGCCCGTGCGGCCCTTGTAGCCCGTGCCGTCGCATTCGGGGCAACCCTTGGGCCGCGGCACGCGATCGGGAAGCTCGAACCCTTCGGGGAAGACCTGCCGTTCGTGGTCCAGCGGCGCTCCCCACTCCAGGCAGTGCGGACAGATCTTGCGCACCAGACGCTGCGCCACCACCCCCAGCACGGCCGAGGCGATCAGGAACCGCGGCACTCCCAGGTCGGCCAGGCGCGTCACGGCGCCGGCGGCGTCGTTGGTGTGCAGCGTACTGAACACCAGGTGGCCTGTCTGGGCCGCCTGCACCGCGATGGAAGCGGTTTCGCCGTCGCGGATCTCGCCCACCAGGATCACGTCGGGATCCTGGCGCAGGATGGACCGCAGCGCTTCGGCGAAGGTGAGCCCGGCCTTTTCCAGGATTTGGACCTGGTTGGCGCCTCGCAGGCGGTATTCGATGGGGTCTTCGATGGTCGTGACGTTGATGTTTCGCGGCAGGATCCGCCGCAGGGCGGCATACAGCGTGGACGACTTGCCCGAACCCGTGGGCCCGGTCACGAAGACCATCCCCTGCGGGCGGTCGCACAGCGCCTCGAACGGAAGCCGGATCCTGTCGGTCATGCCCACCTGGACTAGGTCCACCACCGATGCGTCCTGGCGCAGAAGCCGCAGCACCAGCTTTTCGCCCAGGCGCGTGGGGAGGCTGGACACGCGCACGTCCAGGGTGTCGCCCTGCCACTGCCGCTGGATGCGTCCGTCCTGTGGCAGACGTTTTTCGGCGATGTCCAGCTCGGCCAGGATCTTGACGCGGCTGGTGAGGCTCGCCTGCACCCAGCGCGGCAGCACCAGGAACTCGCGCAGCATGCCGTCGCGGCGCAGGCGCACCGAAACCCCGTTGTCGTCGGGTTCCAGGTGGATGTCGGTGGCGGAAAGCCGCAGGGCCTCGTCGAAGATGTGGTCGACCAGCCGCACGACGGGTTCTGCCTGCGACTTGCGACGGATTTCGTCGAGCGTGGACCCTTCGCCCACCGCGAGATCCTCTTCCGACAGGTGCGCGAGCAGTCCCGACTCGCTGTCGGAGGCGCGCTCGCCGCGCAGCACGGCCAGGGCGTGCTGGATGCGGTCGTAGGAATCGGGCACGGCCACGGGTTCGTCGACGGGCAGGCCCGCCAGGTACGACGCCCAGTCCACCGCCTCGGGATCGGCGGATTCGGCGAACAGGAGCGCGGCGCGGCCGTCGGGAAGCCGCACGGGAAGGCAGTCGTGGCGCAGGCACCAGTCGCGACCGATCGCCTTCAGGAGCGAGAGGTCGGCTTCGACGGATTCTTGCAGGGTGTCGGGCATGGGGTGGCGGGTCCTCAGATGGTCTCTAGGTACATGCCGACTTCCTTCTGGATTTCGGCGCGGGGGGCGCGGATGGAAAGATCCTTGAGTTCCGCCCGCGGCACGAACCGCAGGTGCATGAACCTCCGCAGGAGGTTGATGGGGATCTTGCAGCGCGAACGCAAAAGCGCGGTGGGAACGCCCTTGTTCTGGTGGCCCGTGTGCAGCTCGCGCTTGGTGGCGATGTACGACAGGATCTGCAGCGAGCGACTGTTCACCACGACCGTTTCCACCAGACCCGGCACGCGGGTGCACTTGGGGTTGTTCAAGAACGAGGTGACCAGGGTGTCGCGCGTGATGTTGGAAAGCACCAGACCCTTCCAGTCGGGCGGCGGAGGCTTGCGCCCGGCCGACAGGTCGATGCTTGCCGTGTGGGCGTCCAGGAGCGCCGGAAGCTGGAGGTCGGCGACGGAAAACGACACGGCCCCGGATTCGTTGCGGATGCCTGCGCGGGTCAGGATCTTGGCCAGGAACACGGGCACGTTGCACCGGAAGCTCCACGAGGGCGACGGCCCGAACACGGCCGAACGCAGGAAAAACGATGCCATGTCCAGCCACGAGGCGTCGGGAGCCGGAAGCTTGAGCGAACGCCCCAGGGTCAGGAGGGCCGACAGGACCGGGGGATCCAGCTGCATGACGCGCTGGATCCCCAGCAGCTCGACCAGCTCGCCGCCATTGGGGAATTCGCGCAGGACCTGGGCGGCGCGGGAAAATTCCTTTTCTCCCATGAACTTGTAGAGCCCGAGGTCCGGTGCCTGCGACACCCGCTCCTGGACGTCGCGGTGCAAAACATCCAGGCGGTCGGACAGCTCGTCGTAGATGCGCAGAAGCGGCAGCAGACGCGCCATGGTCTTCATGTCGTAGGGGTCGGCGGTGTCGGCCAGGTGGCGGGTCCGCTCGCGCAGGCAGGCGGCTTCCAGGGGCAGGACGGAAATCGTCTCGGCGTCGGGGAAGATCCCGGTCTCCACGGCGGTGCGCAGTTTTTGTCGGACCGAATCCAGGTCCATCGCCCGGGCGCGCTCCACCACCGCCTCGAGGTCGGCCGTGAAGCGGATCCCGCAGGAACGCCTCGCGGCGATGCGCCGCAGGTGGCGCAGGTCCTGCACCTTCTGCAGATGCGCCCGCCAGGTGGTGCCCACGTAGAAGAACGTCCGCAGCGCCTGTTCGCCTTCGGGCGCCGTGCCCGAAAGCAACGGCACGCACGGCGACAGAAACCGTCTCTTGGTTTCCGGAAGCTCGATGTTCTTGAGCATCTCGGAAATCCTCTCGCACCGCTCCGATTCCTGGAGCGTCGGATCGGCGGCGACGAGGGAAGGTTCGGAGCTCATCGATCCCGCTCGCGCCTCCAGGCCTTCAGGTCGACCAGATTGTCCGCGTCCTTCTTCATGCCGCTGGCGCGTTCCAGGATGGTCTTCTCCTGTCGCGTGAGGCTTTCGATCCCGTACTTGCTGATCTTCTTGAGGATGGGGTCCACGCGGGTATCGAAGTACTCCTCGCGATCCACCAGGACCTCGGCGGCCTTCTGGACGCGTTGGTTCTCCTGGCGCTTGGCCAATCCCGCGATCCACATCTCCACGGGCTCCTCGTAGCGCAGGAACAGCCATCCGCCCAGCAACCCGAACAGGTGCGTGAGGTGCGCCACCCCGCCACCGCCGCCGCCCATGCTGGAAAACAGCGCGATGGCGCCGAAGATCCACACCGCGATGCGCGCGGGAACGGGAAAGATCAGGAGGATCACCGGCGCGTTCGGGAAGAACCTCGCGAAGGCTAGCATCACGCCGAACAACGCGCCCGACGCCCCGATGACGGGAACCATGCCCGATCCGCCGGCCAGGTAGAAGAACCCGGAAAACAGGCCCGCGACGATTCCCGACACGAAGAACAACCCCAGGAACTTGCGGTCTCCCAGCTGGTTGGCGACGGGCGTGCCGAACATCCAGATCCCCAGCAGGTTGAACAGGACGTGCCAGACGTCGCCGTGCAGGAACATGTAGGTGACCAGGCGCCAGGCCTGTCCCTTGGCCCAGACCATGCCGGGCACCAGCGAACCCCACCGTTCCAGGGTTCCCGCCAGGCTTCCCATGCCGGTGAAGGTCTGGAGCACGAACACGACCAGGCAGGCGATGATCAGGTTGCGGATGACATTGGTTGTCGAGGGCGTACCGAACATGGTCAAGATCCTCCCATTTTGCGGCGAAGGGCGGAAGCCACTACGGTGGGAACGAACGCGGAAACATCGCCGCCCATCCGGGAGATCTCGCGCACCGAAGTGGAAGTCAACCCCAGGTATTCTTCGCGGCTGTTCAGGTACACGGCCTCGATCCCGGGATCCAGCCTCCGGTTCATGAGGGCGATGGATTGTTCGGCCTCGAAGTCCCCGCCTTGGCGCAGGCCCCTGAGGACCACCGTGGCCCCGACGCGGCGGCAGATCTCCACGGTGAGCCCTTCCCAGGACAAGACCTCGACGTCGGTCACGCCGGCCTCTTCCAGCGCGGCGCGGAACAGCTCCACGCGCTCGGCGGCGGAAAAGAGCGGTTGCTTGCGGGAATTCACCCCGACCACGACCACGACGCGTTCGAACAATTTCCGACCGCGCAGCACGAGGTCGACATGTCCTTTGGTGGGTGGATCGAACGATCCCGGATGCACGGCAATGGCCATAGACCGTGAAAACTAGATCCTGCAACCCTTCGCGCCCGCTTTGGCGACGACGGATCGCGTCGAATGGATTCCGTCGACCTTCGCGTCAAAGGCAGGTTCGGGCGCCACCCCGGGGGCCCCGGGGTCGCCGTCCTGCGGGCTCCGGGCATTCGCCCGTCGGTGTCGTGCCCGTCGTTGGTACGGGCGATTCGTGAATCGCCCCTACGGATATGGCACGGCACCCGCCGTTGGCGGCGGTGCGGGCGGCTGGCGCGGGGATCGTCGCGGCCCCTCTGTGTGGATGGGGGTCGGATGTTGTAGACTTCGTGGCATGGAACCATCTCGCACCGCACGCACGCAAGGGAAATTCGCCGAGGACCTGTCCTGGCTCATGGGCAATTTCCGCCAGGTCCTCGAGGAGCTGGGCGAATCCGACCTCGCCAGGCGCCTGCCATGGATCGGGGCCGAGGGAACCGACGAGGGCCCCACCCCCGAGCGCCTGGCGCAGGCTTTTTCCATCTGCTTCCAGCTCTTGAACATGGCCGAAGAAAACGGATCGGCGCAGGTGCGCCGCGCCGGCGAAGAAGACCACGGCCTGGCCCACGAACCGGGCCTCTGGGGACAAGCCCTGTCGGAGCTGTCGCGCTCCGGCATCGAGACCGACAAGATCGCCGACCGGTTGTCGGAACTGTCGATCGAACCCGTCTTGACCGCCCACCCCACCGAGGCCAAGCGCGCGACCGTGCTGGAACAGCATCGCGAGCTGTACCTGCTGCTGGTGAAGCTCGAAAACAAGATGTGGACCCCGGCCGAGCGCTCGCGCATCCGCCAGGACGTGCTCGACGTCCTGGAACGCCTGTGGCGCACCGGCGAGATCCTGGTCCAGAAGCCCGACGTGCGCGCCGAGCTGATGAACATCCTGCACTACCTGCGCAGCGTGTTCCCCGACGCCCTGCCGCAGCTGGACGACCGTCTGCGCGCCGCCTGGGAAGCGGCCGGATTCGATTCCAGGAGGCTTTCCGACCCCAAGATGTTCCCCATGCTGCGGATCGGATCGTGGGTGGGCGGCGATCGCGACGGGCATCCTCTGGTGGACGCCGACACCACCCGCATGGCGCTGTCCGAACTGCGGCTGGCGGCGCTCCAGCTGGTGCGCCAGAAATTGATCCAACTCGGTTCGCGGCTGTCGCTTTCCAAGCGGTTGCAGGGCGCCCCGCAGGAGCTTCAAGACAGGGTGTCCGAACTGGGCGCGTTGCTGGGCGACCGCGCCACGCCCGCCCTTTCGCGCAATCCCGACGAGCCCTGGCGGCAATTGGTGAACCTGATGGCCCTGCGGCTGCCCGTGGATCCCGATTCCGGCGAAAAACTGCGCGAATCGCGCCATGCGGGATCCTACCGCACCTCCCAGGAGCTTTCGGCCGACCTCGAGGTATTGGATCGCTCGCTGCGCGCGGTCGGGGCGCACCGGTTGGCCGACCTGGAAACCTTCCGCCTGCGCCGGCACGTGGACGTGTTCGGGTTCCACCTGGCCCAGATGGACATCCGACAGAACTCGGCGTTCCACGACAAGGCGATCGAG
>JAKPQQ010000145.1 GCA_029557215.1 Fibrobacterota bacterium
GAACCGGAAACCGGTCCGACGACCGGCCAGATCCTGCTGACCGGCGCGCCCGAAGCGTCGATCCAGTCGATCTTGACCGCCGTGGCTCCCGCCAGACTCCCTCGCACGAGCACGTGCAGCGAATCGGCCATGCCGTCGCCATCGGCGTCGTACAACGCGGCGGTGCCGGCGGGATTGGAGCGGATGGGCACCCACACCGACGAATTCGTGGCCGCGTTCAGCAGCGAATCGGACACCAGTCCCGCCACCCGCACCTGGTCGGCGGGGCCGATCCCGTGTCCGGGAGGGAGCACGAACCGGAGTTCGCGGCCATCGGACAGGATCGCGAATTCCAGCACCGCGACATCGCGAGGCGCCGACGGCTGCCCAACCTTGGCCCAGACATCGAGAGCCGTGGCGCCGGGATTCATGACGGCTCCTTCGCCGACCCAGATGCGCAAGGTGTCGGGAACCGCGCCGGTTCCGAACGACAACCTGGCCGAATCGGCGAACGGCGCGATGTGTTCGCGCAAGACCAGGATGGAATTGAAGTTGGAGTCGGACGTGGTCGCCACGACCGTGAGCGCCGTGCCGGAGCGGACGCACCCGCCGACCGGGCAACGCGAGCTTTTCTGGAACGGCGTCGTGGCGGCGCTCCAGGCGAAGCCCGCCACCGAATCGCCCGCACCCACCGAGGTCGGTCGGGTGGCCAGCACCACCGAATCGCGCGACCCGAACGAGGTGGACCAGACAATTCCCGTCCGCTTGAGATCGGTTCCCTGGAACGTGCCTTCTTCGGGCGAATGGAGCGTCAGCGAATCGGCCTTGCCGTCGCCGTCGCCGTCGTACAGATCGGCCAGGATGTTCACGGGCCCCGAGGAGATCTCGAAAGGGATTTCCTTCACGTTGGCCTGGGAGGGATCGTTCTGGAACCGGACCACGATCTTGTAGGTGCCACGCTGCTTGAACTGGGGGTTCTTCTTGACCGCTTCCAGATCGACCTGGACGCTGGTCAGATCGGGAGCGATGGCGATCCCGTTGAACTGCGATGCGCCCGGCGGAGCCGTGATCGGTTCGTTGCGGCCATCCGGGTACTGGACGAAGAAATACCCCTTGCCCGGCACCGGGGTCTGGGCGGCGGCGTCCTGGCACTTGGACCCGTCGATTTCCGTCTTGATGTAGCTGAGGTCGATCTTGACGCCGTTGGCCCCCACGCTCGTGGAATCGAACCGGAAATCGTAGCTGGGCACCAGGTTCATGGTCGTCTGGATCTTGATGTTGGATCCGGGCGTGTGGCGCTCGCAGTAGAACATGTCGAACTGGTAGGCGCGCCCTTCCAGAAGGTCGAGCTTGTCCAGGTCGATGTTCCCCGAGATCGGACCGTGCTGCCCACCCAGATCCAAGGCCAGCCTCTTGTCGATGAA
>JAKPQQ010000167.1 GCA_029557215.1 Fibrobacterota bacterium
GCAGGTCGGCGGGAAGCTCGCCGTGCAGATGCATCTCCAGCAGGGAGTCCAATTCTTGACGATCCATCGGTCTACACTCCTTCCAGTTCGTGGATCCTGCCGCGCAGGATCCGAAGCCGCTTGCGCACGCCCGACACCGACGTGCCGACGAGCTCGGCGACCTCTTCCAGGGTGAATCCGTCCAGCAGGTGCAGGACGGCGATGGTGCGGGTGGATTCCTTTTCGCGACCGAACAGGCGGTCCAGGACCGAACGGGCTTCGAGCACGTTCCCGTGGTCTTCCGCATCCGCGATCCGCAGCAGCAGGTCGTCGTCGCGGTCTTCCCGAAGGCGCTTGCGGTCGCGAATGTGGTTCAGACAGATGTTCGTCGCGATCCTGTAGAGCAGGCTGGATGGATGCTCCACCACCAGCGAATCCCGGCGCAGCACCTGCACGAACACGTCCTGCATGGCGTCCTGGGCCCAATCCTCGTCGCGCAGCAGCTGCCGGCACCGCCGCAGCACCATGGGGCCGAACTGCCGGTAGAGGGTTTCGATTTCCAAGGCGACGTCCTTTGGCTGGGCGGCCGCTCCCGCCGGGAGCGCTGGAAAGAAGCAAACCGCGCCCTCCCCGCCAAGGCGATCGGTTCCCGGCGGATCGGCACCCAACTCGATGGCGGTACAGTTCATGGAGGTTCCCGGATTGAGGCGTTCATGATCTTGGACACCGCCGGTCCGGGAATGTGTCACCTTCGTTTCGGGTTCGCTACTCGGGCAGCGGCCGCGCCTGCTTGATGTAGAGGGTGCGATCGGGGCCGTCGAACTTGAACTCGACGTCCATGCCGTAGGTGTACCAGTCCAGGCACGATCTGGAAAGCAACGGACAGAACCGGGCCTGGATGGTCTTGAGGGCTTGGGCCAACCTCAGCAGCTCGTGGGTTTGCAGCACCGGCGCGCCGCCGGCGAGCGAGCTGCGGGCGATCCATTCGATGCTCGGTTCGCCCAGGTAGTCGTCCAGGAACGGGTAGTAGATCAACTGCTCGGTGGTGACACCCTCCGGCGGATCGACCACCGAAACGTCGCCCACCTGCGCGTTGACCACGTAGCCCACGTAGTCGTCCTTGTAGAGGTTTCGCGTGACGGCCACCCCGTTGGCGCCTTCGTCGGGAAAGCTCCGGTGCACGAGCACGCCCATGGCCACGCGGCGCTGGTCGATGCGGTAGTAGTCGCGCTCCTCGTAGGCCCGCCGGTTCCACAGGCTCGCCCAGACCTTGCGGATGGCGTCGGCCACCGGTTTCCTGGGGTCGGACAGATCGCCGGTGAACGACGAATACAGACCCGCACCGTTGAATTCGGCCAGGTCCTCGGCGTTGGTGCTGGAGCGGAACCGCATCCTGGCATGGGTTCCGTTGGAACGGATGGCGGCCTCGACCTCGGACAGCAGCACCGGATCCAGCGGGGCGCGAACAATTCTTGTCTGCAAGTCCGACAAGGCCTCCTTGCGGCGCGCAGCGTCGGTCTTCAGGGACGGATCGGACAGGATCCGTTCCACGGCCGTGTCCAGCCCGTTGCGCCGCAGATGGTCCAGGTACGCCGCGACCGGGATCGCGAAAGCGCCTTCGGGAACCTTCCAGGCACCGGCCGATTTCGCCGCGAGCCTGGCCAGCTCGCCGAAATTCGCCGCCTTGGCCCCCACGCGCGGAAGCTGCGATCGCCCCAGCAGATCGATCGGGACCAGTCCCCGCGAAGTGTCCAACGGGAGCTCAGGGGCCGGTCCGGGGCCGTGGGTGTCCCAGAACGCGCGCGCCTCTTCCAGGTTTGCCGCGCGGATCGAATAGGCGTCGGGAAGGACCTCCAGACGCACGAGGCCGCCTTCCAGCGCCAGCATGACGGAATCCGTCCAAGCGCCGCGAAGCGCCATGTTCGGCGTCCCGCGGTTCATGCTCAGCACGTTGACATGGCTGAGGGGCGTCTGGAAATCGGTGGTGACCACCCCGGCGACCACCGGGAGGTCGTTGGGCAAGCCGTCGACGAGCACGATGTCCCGCGGCGTGAATTCGGCATCCGGCAG
>JAKPQQ010000179.1 GCA_029557215.1 Fibrobacterota bacterium
GCGCGCGACGAAGGCGTCGAGGTGATCCTGGGCGTGCGCGGGCTCAAGGTCCATTCCAAGCTTTGCCTGATCACGCGCCGCGAAGGCCGCAAGTCGCGCCATTACGCCGCCATCGGGACCGGGAACTTCAACGAAGAGACCGCGCGCATGTACACCGACCATCTTCTCCTCACATCGGATTCCGAGATCGCGGGCGAGGTGGCGCAGGTCTTCGAATTCTTCCGCAACAACTACCGGGTTCCGGCCTTCCGGCAACTCGTGGTGTCGCCGTTCGGGTCGCGCAACCAGCTTCTGGAGAAGATCGAGTCGGAGTGCCGGAACGCCCGCAAGGGAAAGCCCGCGTGGATCCTGCTGCGCCTCAACAATCTCGCCGACGAGGAATTGATCGGGGCCCTGACGGAGGCCTCGCGCGAAGGGGTGGAGGTGCGGATCCTGGTGCGCAGCATGAACGCCTTGGCCATGGACGTTCCCGGCGTGACCGACGCCATCGAGGCGCGCTGCCTGGTCGGGCGGTTCCTCGAACACTCGCGGATCCTGATGTTCGCCAACGGCGGAAAACCTTCCGTGTACATGACCTCGGCGGACTGGATGATGCGCAACATGGACGAACGCGTGGAGGTGGCCTGCCCGGTGCGCGATCGCAGGCTGCGACAGGAATTGATCGACGAGTTCGAGATGCAGTGGCGCGACACGGAGAACGCCCGCGTCTGGAACGACGACGACGCGGAAATCCGGCTGGATCCGTCCTTCCCACGCTTCGATTCGCAGTCGGGAATCCGCGATTGGCTCGCCTCGTTGGTGCAGGATGGCGATCGAGGGGGTAAGTTGAGGGAATGAAGACCAGGACCGTCCTCTGCCAGCCGGGGAAGAAGATCAGGCTCGATCGGATACCGACCGACGCGGAGGAATCCTCCGACGGCAAGAAGGAAGCCATCGAACTCACCGAGTCGCTGCGCCCCCGGTTGCGCGAGCTGCAGGAACGCTTCTATGCCGAAGGCCGACGCGGACTGGTGGTGGTGTTCCAGGCCATGGACACGGGTGGCAAGGACGGGGCGGTGCGGAGCCTGTTCACTGGATTGGATCCGGCCGGCGTGCATGTGACCGGTTTCAAGGGGCCGACCTCGGCGGAACTGGCCCACGACTACCTCTGGCGCATCCACCGGCAGGTGCCCGCGCGGGGGATGATCGGGGTCTGGAACCGCAGCCACTACGAAGACGTGCTGGCCGTGCGGGTGCGCAAGCTCGTGGCCGACGAAATCTGGAAACGCCGGTTCGCCCACATCAACGATTTCGAGCGCATGCTGGTGGACGAAGGCATGGTGGTGGTCAAGTACTTCCTGCACATCTCGCACGAAACGCAGAAAAATCGTCTGGAGGAGCGCCTGGCCGATCCCTCCAAGCACTGGAAGTTCGACCCGGCCGACCTGGAAGACCGATTGCACTGGGACGCCTACCAGCGGGCCTACGAGGAGATCTTCGAGAAGTGCTCCACGGATTGGGCTCCCTGGAAGATCGTTCCCGCCGACAGGAAATGGGCCCGCAACCTGGCCTTGATGCAGGATCTGGTGGGGGTCCTGGAGCGACTCGATCCGCGCCCTCCCGCGGCCAAGTTCGATCTGTCGGGGATCCGGATCGAATAGGGAAACCGTCGGGTCGGATCGCTCGCACGGGGACTCGTTTTGCTTGACAGCCGTCGGGGATCGGCCTTTCTTTTGGCCACTTCGGGTTCGCTTGCGAAAGCGGGTGCCGCGGCGGACGTTTTTTGACGTCGGCGGCACCGGGAATGCCGTGCGACGCGGCAGCGGACCAGCCACTGTGTGGGGTGCGGCAGGAATGCCGCGAGATGCTTCCGATACGCCACTGGACCAGGTCCGGGAAGGCGGAGGCGTTCGCCCCGAGCCAGGAGACCTGCGCCCGAAGCGCCTTCGCGTCCGCGACGGCTTTCGATCCAACCTCTCGGAGCGGGTTCGGCGATGTCCAACGGCATGATGCCCTGCGATGGGCGCGATTTTTCTTCTTCATCTTCTTCCGACCGGATCCCGCAACCGGAATCCGCCCATTCCCGGCTGCTGGTCCTGACCGGCGACGGCAAGGGCAAGACCTCGTCGGCGTCGGGAATGCTCCTGCGCGCCGTGGGCCACGGCCACCGCGCGGTCCTGGCGAGGTTCCTGAAGGCGCGGCCTTCGGGCGAGGTGGCGGTGCTGGAGCGCGTGGGAGTGGAGGTCGTCGGGGGCGGGAGGGGGTTCCTTCCGGCGAACTCGGCGTCCGAGGCCTTCGCACGGCATGCGCGGACGGCCGACCAGGCGTGGAGCGACGCGGCGTCGATCTTGCGATCGATCGAAGGTCCGGCCCTGGTGGTGCTGGACGAAATCTGTACGGCGATGTCCAGGGGCGCCCTGGACCACGACAGGGTCCGGGAGGTCCTGCAGGAGCCTCGCGAAGGCGTGGCCGTGGTGTGCACCGGGCGTGGGGCGCCACGATGGCTGTGCGAGCTCGCCGACACGGTATCCGAGGTGGTGTGCCGCAAACATGCCTACCAGGCCGGGATTCCCGCGACCAAGGGCGTGGAGCTGTGACGCCCGGGCGGGGCATCCTGGTCGCGGGCACCGGGAGCGGTACCGGCAAGACCTCGCTGGTGTGCGGCATCCTGGACGCGCTCAGGCGCCGCGGCGTCGCGGTGCGCGCGGCCAAGTGCGGTCCCGACTATCTGGATCCGATGTGGCTTGCGCGGGCCTCGGGGGCCCCCTGCCCGAACCTGGATCCATGGATGTCGGGGGAGGTCGGCGTGCGGGAGCTCGCCTCGGGACCGGGAACGCTGGTGGTGGAATCCGCCATGGGCCTGTATGACGGAATCCGTCCGGATTCCGACGAGGGTTCGGCCGCCCAGGTGGCGCGCATCCTGGGGATCCCGGTCCTGCTGGTGGTGGACGCCTCGGGATCGGCGCGCACGGTGGCGGCGGTCGTGAAGGGAATGCGGGACTTCGGGGACTTGCCCGTGGCGGGGGTGGTGGCCAACCGCGTCGGCGGAGAAGGACACGCGAGGCTGGTGGCGCAGGCTCTGGCTTCCGCCGAGCTCCCGCCTTTGGTGGGACATTTGCGCGAGGGGGCGTTTCCCGCCATGCCCGAACGGCATCTGGGGCTCGTGCAGCCGGACCAGGAAAGCGACCGCACGCTCCGCGCGATGGGGCAGGCGGTCGGCGAAACCGTGGATCTGGACCGGATCGTTTCCTTGTGCGGACCTTTGCCGCGGGTGCCCGCCGCCGCCGTGCGCGAGCGTCCGGGCCGAGGGCTGCGGCTGGGGTTGTCGTGGGACGAGGCGTTCGGGTTCGCCTACGGGCCGTTCGTGTCGCGGCTGGAGCGCGCCGGCGTGGAGGTCGTGCGGTTTTCGCCGTTGCGCGACCGAGAGCTGCCGCGCGGGCTCGACGGATTGTGGATCTGCGGAGGGTATCCGGAATCGCATGCCCGGGAATTGTCCGACAACCGCGCGATGCGCGACTCGGTGGCGGCGTTCTGCGGGAGCGGCGCTCCGGTGCTGGCCGAATGCGGAGGTCTGCTCTACCTGTCGACGGAAATCGTCGACCACGACGGAGGCGCGTTCCCCATGTGCGGCGTCGTGCCCGCCCGAGGCGTGATGGGACGCAGGCTCCGAAGCCTGGGCTACCGCACCGCCACGGCGCGAGGCGACCTGTTCCTGGCCGTTCGCGGAGGGCGTCTGCGGGGGCACGAATTCCACTACGGGGAGCTCGAGGGGGTGCCGTCGGGGGAGTGGGTCGCGGCGTTCGATCTGGAGGACTCCAAGGGGAGCGTGGAAGTCGAAGGCTGGTGGAACGGATCGGTCCTTGCGACCTGGTTCCACGGTTGGCTCGCAGGAAGCGACGACGCCGTGGAACGCTGGATCGCCGCCATGCGCGCTCGGCGCGGGAGCGGGAGCGCACCCGGATCGGATGGATCGATCCGCGCGTTCAGTGCGCGGGAGCGCCAGGCGGTTTCAGGAAGAAAACGACCTCCAGAGGCGCATGGTCGGATGACTTGAACCGGGAGTGGACGCGGACCGAAGCGGAATCCGCGACCAGATGCGCGGGCGTGTAGTACACGTGGTCCAGGGCATTTCCCAGGAACCGTTTCTTGCCGGATTCCTGGTTCCCGAAGTCCAGCCGCTCCAGGCCGATCGATCCCAGGATGGAATCGGCCAGCGCCAGCTTTCCGTGGCGCCAGGTGTTGAAGTCGCCCGCGACGACGCGGGGGCCGTCGGCGCCGCGGAGCCTGGATGCGATCTCCAGCAGTTGATGACGGAATCCGTCCAGCGTCGGGGAGAAATTCAGGGCGTGGAGGTTCACGGCGGTCAGGGTGCGGTCGCCAAGCGCGTGGCGGGTGGCCAGCGCGGCCTTGCGCGTTCCCGCCAGAGGTTCTCCCGATCTTGAAAGCATGGCCTCCGATCCGATGGCGGGCGAGCGGCTCGCGGTGGCGACTCCGATCTCCTGGGGAGGGTCGGATCGCCGCAGGTTGGCGGAAATCGACCACGATCGCCCGCGCAGGGCGCGATCGAACGCCTGGGGATCGGACGGGATCGCGACTTCCTGGAACATCGCGATGTCGGCCCGGCTGGAGTCCAGCAGGGATCCGAGTTCGGCCAGGAAGACGGAATCCGTCTTCTTGTGGACGTTCCAGACCACCAGGCGCAACGGCGAACCCAGCGGCGTCGCGGCCGCCGAGGGGCCTCCATTCGCGAGGTGGGGCGAGTGCCGCGCCGCGATGGTGCACGACGCGAGCGGCAGGTGCGCGGCCACGAAAATCGCCAGGAGGATCCCGCGGAAGGATCCCGGGCTCTCAGAACGTGAGGGTGCCAAGGATCCGGAACTCGTGCTTGAAGACGCTGACGTCGGGGTGGTCCCGGTAGGATCCCAACCGGTCGTACACGTTGTAGGAACCGCCGATCCCGAAGGCCTTCCAGACGTCCTTCTGGATTTCGATGGAATGGATGTCGATGATCTCGTCCCCTGCGGCCCCCGACTGGGTGTGGATCCAATATCTGTCGGAAAGGGCGTTGATCAGGCCCAGTCCCGGTTTGCGGAGGGTCAGGCCGATCTTCCAGCCCGCGCCCGTTCCCAGGTTGTAGTCGCGCTGGACGTTCAGGTAGTATTCGGTGCTGGCCGCGCCGAGCGCGATGAAGACGGGTTGCACGCGCGTCCAGAGCGAGGTGTTGCCGCCGAAATCGATCCGTTCCAGCCATTCGATCCCGAAGCTGTTCGCGGACAGGCGGTAGATGGGACTGTCGAGATAGTCGTAGTTCTGGGTGA
>JAKPQQ010000186.1 GCA_029557215.1 Fibrobacterota bacterium
CACCGATTTGCCGCTGCCCAGCCAGGTGTGGACTTTCGAGCGTTCCTCCTTGCCGTCCTTGGTCAGGAAGCTGTACAGGCGAAACGTCACATTTTCCAGATTGGCGCTTCCGGTGACCTTGGCGTCGACGGCCATCTCGAACTTCTCGTCGCAGCGAAGCTCCTCCACGGGAGTCAGAAACCGGCAGTTGGACAGAGCGACCTGGTTCTGCGAGGCGGCGGAGCTGGCGGGCTCGGGGTTGTCTTCCCGGCACTCCTTGAGGTAGTTGGGGTTCACGCTGCCCTGGCCCACCGAGGAACCCGCGGCAGGTCCGGTCTTCTTCTCGAAGATCGATTTGTCGATGCTGCCGGGCTGGGCGGTGGACTGATCGAGGAGCTTGGCGCCGGAGGGATTGGAGGCGCGAGGGCTGGACGACATCGGGAATCCTCGGGAATGGGACAACAGGGGCGCGACCGCAAAACGTGCGATGGTTGGGAAGAAGGCTCAAACATACTCTGTAGAGAGGTGTCGAACAGGTCTTGGGGTACCCGGGGAATGCCGTTGTGTGACGAAGATCAACAACGGGGATCGATCGATGCCGGGTGCGGCTTGCGTTCGGTGGCGGGGTGGAATTATGTTCAGTGCTTGGCCGTCGCGCCCCATTCTCCACCCAGCCAACGAGCCGTACCCACATGATTCCCAAGATTCGCCTGAATCCATCCACTGTTCGCTACGGCTTCGGTTTGTCGCTCGGATGTCTTGCCGCACTTGTTCTGGGTGCCTGCCAGACCGATTCGCCCGCGCCGTCCAATCCGTCCGAAGTTGTTGCCAAGGTTGGCTTGACCGATCCCTGGAAGGCGCCCGATCAGGCGACGTGGCGTACTTCGGGGGAGCCGAGGGCGGCTGCCTTGAGTGGGTCCGGAATATCCTACACGGCCAGCATTTCGCTGGCCGGGCCGTTGCAAACGGGGACATCGGTGTGGTTGGCGCTGTGGACCGCGGGCATGAGAACCGCCGAGATCCGCTATGTCCAGCAGGATGGGAAAAGCGAACTCAAGCAGGAAGAATTGGTTCCCGATCCGGTGGCGATGGCCTTGTTGGCCAAGATTCCGTTCCCCGAACAGCGCAACCCCGACTCCCTGGCGTCGGTGTACGCGAAGGCGTTGGTGGATGGTGATTCGGCGTTCAAGGGGTTTCCCGCGAATTGTCCGGTCGGAATCGACACCGCGCGGCTGATCGAGGCCGCGTTGGTGTACGCGGTGGCCAAGCAGCAGAAATTGTCCGTCCTTGCGGCGACATGGTCGTTGGCGATCGATACCGCAGGTGTCCATGGCCGGATCAGGGCGTTGGCCGAGGCGGGACGCGTGGACGGATCCGACACCTTGGGGATGTTCCCGCCGCCACCGGTTCGGGTGGCTGCTCCATTGGCGGTATCGGGTGCAGTGGAAGCCGGAGGCGACCTGGTGGATGTATCGGGCCGGTTCGAGTGGGATGCGGATCTGGGGCAGATCACCGTAGACGCTCAAGTGACGCGCGAGGGACGCCGGATCGAGACCGTGGCCTTGTCGGGGCTGTCGATCGGTTCCGGCGATCGGTTCCTGATGCTGACCGGCAAGGCGCGCCTGCTGGCCGGGTCGGCGGCTCCGGTCGGAATCTGTTCCCTGGTGGTGGTGGTGCGCTCCGAGCGAGGCGATTCGGCGAGGTCGGCGGCGGCCTTCGAAGTCAAGGCGGCGTCGGCTCCACCGCAGGCGCCGGTGATCGAGCTGGTCTCGCCGTCGGAAGGATCGAGCTTCCCGTTCGACAGCGCGCGCATCGAAGTGGTCTGGAAGGTCAAGTCGGCGCGTTCTCCCGTGGACACCGTGTTCGTGGCGGATTCCCTGGCGACCAAGCTCACCGATTCCACTTGGCGCGCCTGGGTGCGACTTCCCGCCACCGGCAAATCTTCCATGGTGGCCGTGCGAGCCCGCAACGCCCAAGGCCTGTGGGGAACCGGCAGCGCCAACTTCACCCGCGCCAAGGACCAGGCCGCCCCCGATCTGGTCTGGCTCGCTTCGGGCGAAGACACCGCGGTGGAAAGCGACGTGACGTTCTTTGTGGCCCGATTGCGCGCCGCCGACGCATCGGGGATCGCGTCCGTGACCTTTGGCGGTCAGGCACCGGATTCCGTCCTGGATGGCGGCGTGTATGCCAAGCGCATCGAGCTGGGAGCGCCGGGAACTTCGGTGACGGTGTTCGTGGCGGTGACCGACAGCGCGGGCAATCGCACCGAAGCCAGTCGCAAGGTGGTGCGCAAGGCGTCGAACAGCCTGGAGATCTACGGGCTTCCCGACACGCTGCGGGTGTGGGAGGATTCCGTCCTGGAGCATGGGATCCAGGTCAATTGCCCCACCGGGGCGGCCTGCACGGTAACGGCGAAGGTGTCGGATACGACGTTGGCCCAAGTGTCGGTGGCCGGAACCGCCACCGCTCCGGCGATCCGGATCGTGCCTCGTTCCGATCGCAACGGCGCCGTCGATCTGGACGTGGAACTTTCCACGGGGACGCGCAAGGCATCGGCGATCGCGCGACTGATGGTGAAACCTGTCAACGATGCGCCGTCGCTATCCGTCAAGGCATCGGCGATGGGCTCGCCCATGGGCGAGGTGCGGATCACCGATTGGCTGGTTTCGTCTTTGGTCGGACCCTCCGACGAGTCGGGCCAGAAGCTGCGCTACACCGTGGCGGCCGATTCGGCGGCGTCCCTGCTCAGTGGGGTGCCTGCCATGGACGCGGGAGCGTTGGTGTTTTCGCCCAAAGGGATTTCGGGAACGGTGCGGTTCGCGATCGTGGCGCTGGACGACGGCGACAGCGTTGCGCCCAGCGTGCACAAGTCGGCTCCGCAGACCTTGCGCGTGAAGCTCGACGCGCCTCCCACCTTGCGTGTGCGCGACACCCTGATCGGCTACGAAGACCAGCGGACCGGGCTGGATACGATTCGGATCGACGACCTGGAAAACCCCGCCGACCTGAATCTGGATTGGACGGTTCTGGACAGCGCCCTTTTGCCACGCGCGAACCTGCGCGTGAAATCCGTGCCGGGAGGCTATTCCTACGACGCGCTCGGCGCCCCCGATTCCAACGGCCTCGCGCGCATCGCCTGGACGCTGACCGACCCGGCCGGGAACGTCGTCAAGGACACGACGGCGGTGAGGATTGTACCCGTGAACGACGCCCCGGTGATCACCAAGGCCCCGGGGATGCCGGATACGCTGGTGGTCCCGTGTCTGACCCGCGACACGACGCTTCCCAAGCTGTTCGGTGACATCATCTGGGAGCCAGGCGCGTCGGCGCAGACGGGAACCTGGAGCATCACCCTCGCAGATACCGCGCAGGCGAAGTTCTTCTACCGTCCATTCATGCAGACTGGGATTCAGCCGCAGGAAAACGGTGGTGTGCGATTGCAGATTCGGATCGATACCATCATGCTTGTTCGCTTGGTTGTGACGGCCACGGACAATGAGGGGATGGACAACGGCGGTGCAAATTCGACACGCCATACCGTGTTCGTGAAGTACACCAACACTGTCCAGGACCGTGATGGCAACATCTATTTCTACCGCCATATGCCCGACGGCAAAGCTTGGATGACAAGCAACTTGTACACACGACCAACGAACGGAGACACCGCTTTTCAGTGCGCGGGTGAAAGCCTTTGGGCGCCGGAAAGAGATGGAACACGATTGAAGGCCGACTGCAAAAGCCGCGGAGCGTTGTACAACTGGGGCACGGCCATGGGGCAACCCATGGGCTGCGATACCTCGCTGACGTGTTATCAGACGATCCCACAACCCGCTCAAGGCATGTGCCCCAGTGGGTGGCATGTGGCGGAACGAGAGGAGTGGACCGCCTTGATGGCTGCCACGGCAGATCGTCCAACGGGGACAAGTACGACAGTCGATTCCACCTATCACCTTCGCAGCGCAACCTTGGAGTGGGGTTCCACCTACGCCGGTTGGATCTCCTACCCTGGGAGCGGGCGGTATGGTGATTTTCTGGTGCCGACGGACCATCCTCTCAAATGCCAGGATCGGAGCGCAGGCTCGACGAACGGTGCAAATTTTTGGCTTCCGCATCGCCCACCGACATTTATTCCAGCGTACCCTGTTCCTGGCGGCTTGACCCTGACTCTGACGTTTGGGAGCGGTGTGTCTTCCGATGGATTTTGTGGGAGGAATGTTCTCGGGCTCGCGTCCGTCCGGTGTGTCCGCGATTAGTGTCATAGTTTCTGGTGGCTCGGTGCATGTGATCTACGGGCTCGGTACCGAAATCCGAGTGCGTACCTAGATGGTGGGTGGTACATTCAGGGGTCTCGGGGCCTGGATGGCTCGGGTTGCACTCTGGAAAGGAATCGCTGCCATGGCTTTGCCCAAGAAAACCGTTCTAGCTGCCACACTCGGCATGGCTTTGACGCCATCCGTTGCGACGGCTGCGGGGAAGTTCTCTGCCGATCAGTACAAGAAAGCGGCTTGGATGACCACCCGATTCTACGGTGCAATGAGAGCTGGGCTCGGGCCAAATTGGATCCTTCAAGGGACTGAAAATCCGACATCCTTTGTAAAAGATAAGGATTCGAAAGGGCGAGACATCACGGGGTCGTGGTTCGATTGTGGTGATCATGTCATGTTTGGTCAGCCTCAGTTTTTTGCGACGTATGTCTTGGCAACATCTCTCGAGAATTTTCCTCAAGGTTTTGATGACTCGTATGCTGGAGACTACTCGGATTATAAGGCCTCTGGGGATTACTCCATGGCTGGTGGAAAGCCGAATGGTATTCAGGATCTATATGAAGAGATTCGTTATTCTGCTGACTTTATCACGAAAATTACGCCTGATTCAAATTCTTTTGTGAGCCAAATTGGTGATGGCAAAGCGGATCACAAGAAATGGGTCACCGCAGGAAAAATGGCGACTCTAGTAAAAGCGGATGGAGGCGAAGCAGATGAATCACGAATGATCGTAGAGAATCCCCTTGACGCCTACACTCCATCCATGGCTGCCGCCGCACTTGCTGTGGTGTCACGACTCGAAAACGATCCGGCGCGCGCCGCGAAATATCTGGCGCATGCGAAGAATGCCTTCGGATATGCCTTGGGGAAGTCTGGCGTCCAGAGTGATCCGACTGGGGAGTTTTATAACTACAGCTACTGGGGTAATGCTCGCTGGCAGGAGGGGCGATTCCTTGCTGCTCTTGAGTTGTGGCGTACTACTGGAGACGCTCAATACAAAGTGCTTGCGGAGCAAAACTGGAGTTGGGAATCTAACGACCCAACGGCGTCAGGGATCTACTCCAGGTTTGAATACGCCAATGCAACAGGATTGGCCCGGATCTTGGCTGAGAAGTATCTTCCGAATCTCACGAACAAACGCCTCGATAGCTACCTCGCCAATTACACGGGTTCGGTGAATAGCCAAGGTGTTACAACCTGGTCCGCCCACAATTTTGTGAACCGCGGACCTACAGGCGCGGCGTTCCTGTTTGCTCTCCGCTCCAAACTCAAGGGAGGGGCGAGCAATGATGATTTTATCCACGCACAGGTGGATTACCTCCTTGGGGCGAACTCGACCAACCAAGCATATGTTGTTGGGTGGGATGAAAAGACCCTTGCAGGGGCTCAGACCAAAGACGTTCCAGCCGTCCACCATCGTGGGTACTGGGGTAACGAGAATATTGCTGTCGCTGACGCAGACTTCAGTGATCGGAAAAAACCGGCTCCGGCGAAGAACAAGTATCTCGGAGGAGTGATTCCGGGTGCCTTGGATGGCAGCATCAATACCAGCGTCCCATCCTGGGATGTGAACGAAGTCTGCCTGGAACAGAACGCTCCGCTCGTCGGTGCTCTTGGCTACATCGTTTCCAAGCTTGCTCCCGTGGACACCTCCAAGTTCGGGACGGGGACCGGCAACGTGGCGCGGCGGGCGGTGCAGCCCTTGAACGTCGTCCGTTCCGGGCGGAGTTTCGAGTTCCGGTCTCCCACCGGGCAGGCGCTTTCCGGGGTGAAGGTGCTCGATGCGTCGGGGCGCGAGGTCTGGAGCGACGCTTCGGGGTCGGCTTCGGTGCGTTGGTCGGCCGATCGTTCGGGGCTCTACGTGGTCCAGGCCGAGGCGGGTTCGCAGCGCTACGCGGCGTCGGTCGCGATTCCCTGATCGCTTTCTGTCATCGCAGGAGAATGGATGCTTTGCGCTCGCTTCTGAACCGGAGGCGGGCGCGTTTTCTTGGTGAACATTCTTGTGGGCCGTTGGTGTTGGCCGAGGCCGATCAGTCCGGGGCGCCTGCTTTCTGCTCCATCCCGAACCACTGGCGGGCGGCCGTGCGGAACGGGTTGTCGATGATGAACGCGTCCATCAGGTCGGCGAACATTTTCGTGTTTTCGTCGAAGTGGGCCGACGCGAAGAGGCGATCGTCGTCCTCCTTGGTTTCTACCAGGATCGCCAAGGAAGAATCGGGGAAGGCCTTCTCGGCGGCAAAGGCCAGCTCCTTTGCTTTCTGGGAGTCGCCAGCCAAAAACGCCGACCACGAATGCCACCAGAGGAATTCGGGCAGAACACCGTCCTTGGCGCGGTAAGCGGACGGGCCTTTGACGACGAAGTCGATCAGTTCGTCGGCTTCCCGGAAGTGTCCTCCCAGCAGCAATCCCGTGAGCGTCGGGCGCAACATCATGGACTTGCTTGGCCCCAACAGCGAGACCTCCAGGGCCAGATCCGCCCACATCTCGAATCGATTGGGGGTGACGGAAAGTGCCTTGCGCTTGCGCAGCGATTCGGCGCGGGCTTTTTTCTTCGCTTGACGGCGTTTGTTCGGCTTGGATATCGGATGCGAAGGTAGAACCCAGGGGTGGAAAGCTGGATCGTACGGCGCGGCCTAGAAAAGAGGATGGCTGGGATTGACTCCTTTTGCGCTCGGTACGCGCCTGGACAAGAGGCGCTGAAAAGCGATTGACGTTCGACAAGAAATCGTTCCATGGATGCCCATGGAACGATTTGTCGGACTACTTTCATTGTACGTCGCCTAGATTCTTGTTTGTATTCCCCTGCGAACTCAACGAAAGGAGGGTTTCCTCAAAAACGTTTTTGAAAGAACTTGAGTTTTCGGATTTGAACTTTCATTCGCCGCGTGTTGGTTGCACAGGTAGTGAAGCCTGTTGAAGTGAATCGCTCCGAGCGATGTTTCGAAGTGTTTCGATCCGAATTAAGTTTATTTCGATTCATCCATCAATCCCCAAAAATAGGATATCTCAACATGCGTCTCAATCAAGAGTCCCCCGTCGCTCGTTTTCTCTCGAAAAAGCAACACCCAGGAAAATACCTGGCTTTGAGTTTTGCACTGCTTGGCCTCACGTTGCAAAGCTGCGATCGCGCCGCCACACGGCCCGTGGAGGAGCCTGTCAGCGCACGAGCACGCATCAAAGAAGACTCGGCCAACCACATCGTGGTCCTGCCCAGCGGGCAAACGGTCGCGTTTCCCAAGAAATTCGCGCTGCCGGAAAGCACCATGATCGAACTCGCCGAAGCCTCGGTCCGCCCGCCAGACCCAGCTTTGCACAACCAGCCAGCTTCGACATCCCTGGCAAGGACCGCCGCCAGCGAAACCACGACGCTACCACTTCCGCTACACCGTCCTGTTGTTGTGCAACTTGCCACTCGCATAGGGGTACAAACCATTCGGGCATGGGTGCCTGATGATTTCGCTCAGGTAACAGCCATCTGGTATCGTGACTTGGGCAACGGTTCTTCTGTTATTGTCGATAAGTCCATCATTAAGGGGGCCTACGCCAAACAATCCCGCACCACTGAACTACATGGCTACCAGAAGTTCGGTCTCATGGTAATGGGTATGGCGGCAAGCCCAAATACCAGAAACATGTTGGTGAAAGTGTCGTCCGAACAGGAGAAAGGGCTCGATAAGCTTACCCCTACTGCTCCAGTATTTAGTCGCGAAGCCCGCTCGGGTGGTTTCCGTGCTGATTCTTCGGTCCGCTGGTTGTGGGGAGGCTGCACCACCTTTCTAGTGGTCAACGACCACCCCTCAGCCAAGGACATTTTGCTGATTGACGCCTACGTTGATAAAAGCACGGCAGGCAACGATCACAACTATGCCATAAAAAAAACAGAGCGAAAGCGAGTGGCTCGCTATGTCAATCAGATCCGATCGTTGATTAGCAAAGGGTATAAAATCAGCGGCGTCATCATGACACACGGGCATGGTGATCACGCAGGAGACCTTCGCTACATTCTGAACGGGATTAGGATGCCTACCGGTATCGAATTCATGGAAAGCGAAATTGATTTGACTGGAAAACCATACCTTGAAGAACTCAAAGTTTACGTGAGTGAAGAGGCTAAAAACGAGGACAAAGAATACATGGTGGCCAGCGACCGCTATAATGACGGCAATCCGGCGATCAGCCGCCTCTATACGAGATTCAATGAGCCCAAGTTTGAACTAACCCCCCTGACACCATCCGGTAAAATTTACGGATTCCCCTTCACTGAAGGACCCGGCTTCACTTATGGGTCATTCTACATCAAACCGTATATTTGGTACCACGGGACGACGGACGGCAAATTCGCTTTGAACTCCGATGTGCGGACTATCGCCTATCGTGTCACAGGACGCGGAACAAGTCATCCTGCAACCGTGTTCATGACAGGGAGCTACATCGAAAAAACAAATCAGCTCAATGAATTGAATCGACGTATCGAAGCCCACCACATCCTCTTTGCGGATGGTGGAAAAGAGTTGACCGCATATTCGGTGCGGCACATCGAGCTGCTCCCCAATCCCCCTTTGGGGGAGAACTTCATCATCCCGACACACAACGACAACAACAGCAATGCGTATGGGGATATGGACGACAACCAAGAAGAAGCTGTCGACCTCTACTACCGCTTTTTCAAGACCGGTCAGACGGACCTGAAAGATGGCCTCACCTACTGGCATGGATCTGTGCGCAACATCAAAATGGGTTACTTCGCCGATCGACTGGGCGACTGACGACCCATCCATGCCGTCCTCCAGCGAGCCCTGGAGGGCGGGTTGTGCGCATTGTGGTTGACGTTCGGCAAGAAATCGTTCCATGGAATCTCATGGAACGATTTCGCGGACTACTGTTGATCCCGACGCCTTTGGTCGGCGACTCTTGTGTCGACCGAGGGCCGTGCCGGAGGGTACCGATTCCCGACGGTCGCAAACTGTCCATGCCCGGTGTTCCGGTCGTTTGGCAACCGCCCTCCCCCTAGGAGTGTTCTCCGATGAAGCC
Source organism: Fibrobacterota bacterium (assembly GCA_029557215.1). Classification (GTDB taxonomy): domain Bacteria; phylum Fibrobacterota; class Fibrobacteria; order UBA5070; family UBA5070; genus UBA5070. The sequence goes on from JAKPQQ010000186.1 coordinate 9,276, forward strand.
CACATCTTCGCTACTGCACCGGAATCTGTCCCGATCGCTCCTTGGCGGCGCTCTCGTGTTTGCGGCGTTCTCCTGCCAGACCGATCCCGATCCGGTGGACGTTCCGCAGAAGGTCATGATGCGGTTCACCGACGACGTGACGTACCGGCAGCCCGATTCGGCGAGCTGGGAGTTCAAGAAGGCGACCGGACCCGCTTCGTTCGGGGCCAAGCCCGGGACCGGTCTCTATACGGCCACGTTCGAGGTTCCCTCCACGCCCGGGAGCGACACCGTCCACCTTTCCTGCTGGCGGTACGGGATCCGCGCCTACGTGGTCCCGGGGACGGGTTCCGGCGACTTGACGGTCCACAGCGACAAGGTCGTGCGGGATTCGCTGGGCTTGGCTGTGCTCAAGCAGCACCATGCGGATGTCGCGGAAGACGGCGAATTCTTCACCGGGTCGGCCCAAGGCGTGCGGCGCACCTATGCGCGCATGCTGGTCGGGCGCGACACCCTGGCCAAGGGTTATCCCGCCCGGCGTCCGTTCGGGATCGATTCGGTCGCGCTGGTGGACGAAATCTGCGTGGCCATGGCGCGTGCCAAGAGGCCGTTCGACAGCCTGTACGTTCCCGAGTTCCTCGGGGCCGATCGCGACACATGGATCCCGATGGTCCAGGCGCGCGTGGCCTCCGGATTGCTGAGCTCCAACGATTCGCTCGCCCTGTTCCCGCCGCCGCCGGTGCGGTCGGTGGCGCCGATTTCCGTCGTCGGCGATCTGGTGGCCGGTGGCGACGAGTCGGGGATCCAGGGCGCCTTCGCCTGGGATTCGGGGATGGTGGTCCTCGATGCCCGAATCCTCAAGGGCGGCGAGCTGGTCAAGGGATTGGTGGACGTGGCGATCGTGCAGCCGCAGTCCGACGCGGAAGAAAAGTGGAATCTGGTGGGTGGCGCTTCCATCCGGGCTCGTTCCAAGACCCCGGCGGGCGAATACGAACTGCGCATCACCGCCCGCGACGCCAAAGGCAATTCCGCCGCATCTTCCGCCCGGTTCGACGTCGTCGATCCGCCTTCGGGAGTGCCGCGCGTGGCGGTGCTCGAGCCATCGGGTTCCGACACGATCCGTCTTCCCTTCGGGCAGGAGACCATCCACGTGGTGGCCCGGGTCCGCAATCCTTCCGAGATCGATCCCGAAACCTTCACGATCGGCGGGACCAAGGCCAAGCAGGAGGACGATTCGACCTGGTCGGCCGATGTCGCCGTTGCGCCCTCCGGTACCGCGGTGATCGTGGGGGTTCGCGTGGAAGGAACCAACGGAGTCGCGGGCTCCGAGTATTTCCTGGTCGTGCGCGCCAAGGATTCCGACGCGCCGGGGTTCGAGCGTTCGACGGGGGCGGCCGAGGCCGTGCTGCCGTTCGATTCGACCAGCGTCTACGCGAGTTGGACGGTTACCGACAATCACGAGCTCGCGAAGGTGACGATTTCCGGCGTCGAGGCGGTGTCGCTGGGGAACACCTGGTGGAGCCGGGTCCCGCTGGAGGTGGGCCGCAACGTGGTGACGATGGAAGCGTTCGACAGCACCGGGAACCGGAGCGTCGACTCGGTCGTGGTCGTGCGCGCCAAGGACCTCGAGGCTCCGCGCATCGTGGCGCTGGAAGGTACCGAGGACCACGAGCTGGTGGGCGATGCCGACCTGTCCGTGCTGGTGAACTGGAACGTGACCGACAACCACCGCGTGGCCAAGGTGGAGATCGCGGGGGAACCGGCCGTGCATGCCGGAGCCAGCGACGTGTGGTTCCGCTACGTCGTGGTCAAGGAGGGCGACAACAAGATCGTCGTGCGCGCCTGGGACAGCACCGGCAACGAAAGCGCCGATTCGATCGAGATCCGCAAGTCGGTGAACCCCGACCATCCGGTGCTCAAGGCGTTGACGGGAACCTACACGCGCACGGTGGATTTCGAGACCGCGAGCATCGAACTGGGATGGCAGGTGCTCAATCCCAAATGCCTTGGTACCGTGGAAATCGCCGGAACCGAGACCAGCGGGCAGGATGGGCGCTTCGTGCGCAGGATCGATCTTCCGATCGGCGACACCCAGGTGGTGGTCGTGGCCAAGGACACGCTGGGCAACACCACGCGGACTTCGGTGAGGATCACGCGCAAGCGCGACACGATCGCGCCCGAGTGCCAGGCGGGCCCGGGGTCGGCGAGCGTCGTCGACGGAAAGATCCGCGCCACGGTCAGCTGGGTGGTGACCGACAACCACAAGTTGGCGTCGGTGGAGATCGAAGGCGAGGACGCCATCGCCGTGGGCAACGTCTTTGGTCGCACGGTGGATGTCGCTCTGGAGCAGGAATGGGTCCGGGTGGTGGCCACCGACAGCTGCGGCAACCAGACGCACGACAGCGTGCGGATCGTGGGAGCGCCCGACACGGTGGCGCCCAGGATCTACGCCGGCGCGGGTGCCAACAACCGGACCGTGGCCGCCGACGTGGCGGAAACGATGGTGAGCTGGATCGTGGTCGACGACCGCGACGTGGCCCGCGTGGAGATCGCCGGCGCGGCGGTGGATGCCGTCGGCACGGCCTACGGGCGGACGGTGCCGTTGGCCACCGGTAGGAATTCGATCCGCATCGACGCCCAGGACGCGGCGGGCAACAAGAGTTCGAGCGAAGTCGTGATCATCCGATTGGACGCCAACGGCCCGCAGATCGCCGTGGTGCAGGGGCCGCCGTCGGATTCCGTCGGCGAGGCCACCGAGACGGTCGACATCTTCTTCAAGGTGGAAGACCCCCAAGGCGTGCAGTCGGTGACGATCGACGGCAAGGAGATCCAGGGCTCGGCCGGGGTGTACAACGCGAGCATTCCGCTGGCCTTCGGCGGGAACTCCATCGAGATCCTGGCCAAGGATGCCGACGGAGCGATTTCGGCCAAGATCATCGACGTGTTCCGTCGCGACGAGACCGCTCCCGTGGTGGCCCCCAAGTTCGACGCGTCCATCCAGGTGGGAGGATCCGTCTCGGAATACGAACTGGTCTGGGAAGTGTCCGACAACAGCGGCGCGTTCACCGCGACGTTGGAAGGCAACCCGATCGCCTGCGCCGACGGAATCTGCAAGGCGACCGTGCCGCTGGTCGTGGGAGAGAACAAGTACGCGCTGGAAGTCGTGGACGCCGCGGGGCATTCGACCAAGAGCGAAGCGAACATCGTGCGAAACGACGAATCGGCTCCGGAAGTGGCGATGGTCGCGCCTTCCGACCCGGCACAGCCCGTGGCGGTGACCGACGCCGCGCCCAAGACGGTTCTGCGCTGGACGGCCAAGGACAACCTGGCGGTGGCGTCGTGCGCCGCCAATGGACAAGATGTGGCCAAGGGCGACGACGGCGAGTACGTGCTGGAAATCGACATGACCGGGAAATTCGGCGATTCGGTGGTCGCGATCGTGGCCAAGGATGCCGCCGGGAACGAGGCGACGCCGGTTTCCGTCACGGTGCGCCATGCCGACGAATCGGCCCCGACGCTGACCGTGGTCGAACCTGCCGTGGCCGGCGGAATGGTCTGGGTCAAGGCCGGACAGACGTCGGCATTGGTCAAGTGGAAGGCGGTGGATGCCGTGGGACCGGTGGAATGCACGGTGAACGGAGCGGCTGTCGTCGGCGACGCCTCGGGGAACTACTCCGTGTCGATCGACATGGCGGACAAGGTGGGCGATTCGGTCTTGGCGATCGTGGCCAAGGACAAGGCCGGGAACGTCTCGGAAGAACTTGTCGCGACCGTGCGGCGCGACATCGAGAAGCCCGTCGTGACCAAGATCGCCCCGGCTCCCGCCACCACGGTACATGCGTTGCTGGCCGGAGTCGTGTCGTACACCGTGAAGTGGTCCGTCGCCGACGCGGGTGGACTGGCGTCGACCACCATCAACGGCGTGGAGTTCGCCGCCAAGGCGGGGGAATACTCGATGCCCATCGACATGTCGGGCAAGGATGGCGACAGCGCGATCTGGATCGTGGCCAAGGACATGGCGGGCAACGTCTCCGACACCACGAAATTCGCGATCCGCCGCGATGCGGGCAAGCCTGTGGTCACGAAGGTCGCTCCGGTACCCGCGACCACCCTGGTGACTCTCGGGATCTCTCCTTCGACGTTCACGGTGCAATGGAAGGCGACCGACGCCGGAGGGATCTCGTCGTCGCAGATCAACGGTCTGACGGTGGCGGCCAACGCTTCGGGTGTGTACTCCAAGTTGATCGACATGTCCTCGAAGGCGGGCGATTCGGCGATCTGGATCGTTGCCAAGGACGCCGCGGGGAACGTTTCCGACACGACGAAATTCGTGATCCGCCGGGATGCCGCGAAGCCGATGGTCGTCAAGGTGGCACCGGTGCCCGTGACCACCCTGGTGACTCTCGGGATCTCTCCCTCGACGTTCACGGTGCAGTGGAAGGCGACCGACGCCGGAGGGATCTCGTCGTCGCAGATCAACGGCGCGACGGTGGCGGCCAACGCTTCGGGTGTGTACTCCAAGGTGGTCGACATGTCCTCGAAGGCGGGCGATTCGGCGATCTGGATCGTTGCCAAGGACGCCGCGGGGAACGTTTCCGACACGACGAAGTTCGTCATCCACAGGGACAATGTGGCTCCGGACGTCCAGTGGCTGGGGGGGGCTGGAACCGATACGCTGGTCCACGTGACAACGACGACGTTCGAAGCTTCGTGGAAAGCATCGGACAACGAAAAACTCGTCTCGGTCGAGATCGGAGGAGTCAAGGTCGCGGGAGTCGATGGCATCTATTCCAGAAGCGTACCTGTGGCCGCGGGAGACAATCCGATCTCGATCAAGGCCGTGGACGCGAGCGGGAATTCGTTTTCCACGAGCATCACCGTTCATCGCCCTCATCCGATCGTCGATATCGCCGGGGGAGGCGATTTCGTCGTGCACCTCGATGCAGCCGGCAATGTCGGCGTCTGGGGGAAATCTGATATGCCCACCCCCTTGTCGGATTTCGGTATTCCCGCCCAGATGGGCGTCGCCAAGGCGGTTGGTGCGACCCGACATTTCGCGGGGGCGCTTCTTGCCGACAATTCCGTCCGTGTCTGGAACAAACTGGCGCAGGATGTCATACCCTCCACGGATCCAGGACTGATCGGTGTTCGGAAGATGGTTCTGGGCTACGATGCCGTCGCGACGATCAAATCTTCGGACAGCTCGTTGACGGTATGGGATGCGTCCTCCGGATGGGACAAGTCCGCTGGCTTAGGGGCCAACGCTCCCGCCAAAGCAATCGATGTCGCCTGCGGAAATTCGATCTGCTACGCGATGCAGAAAGACAGCACGGTGGTGGCGTGGAATTCTTCTGGAGCGGTCGCCATCACAGAGATCCCCGCAGGTACCAAGGTGAAGTCGATCCAGGCGCGCAGGCAGTACGGGTTCGTCTTCCTGAAGAATGATTCGATGGTGGTGATCGGGAACGACAAAGAATCTACTGTCCCGAGGCCATCGAACTTTTCGGGATTCAAGAAGGCGACGTCCGGCGAATGGCATGCGCTGGCGTTGACCACGGCTGGGAGGATCGTCGGTTGGAGCGGTGACGATTGGCAGCAGTCTTCCGCGACATCGTCCGCTCCCACCGATATCGTGGCGATCGCCGCGGGATATCGTTCCAGCTTCGGCTTGAGAGCCGACGGGTCGATTTGGGTGGCAGGAATTTCCTTCGGTTACAAGGTGGCGTACAGGTTCCCTGGCCATTATCTGTCCAAGCTCTGAGAAGGAACGCGAAACCATGAAGAATCCAACACTTGCGACGACTCTTGTCCTTGCGGCGATCGCCTTCCTTTCTGCCTGCCAGAACGACACCGTCGTTTCGCCCGACCAGCCGCGGATGGTGTCCTTGACGTTCGAGGTCAAGGACGCCTACCGGCAGCCCGATTCGGCCCGCTGGGCCCTGCGTGGCAAGGGGGATTCGGCGGATCTTGTCCGGGCACCGCATTCCAGCGTGTTCCTGGCGAGCTTCCTGCTGCCCGAAGCGCCGGGAGGCGACCGGGTGTCGGTGCAACTGTGGCGCGACGGGATCCGGACGGATGTCGTTTCCTGCACAGGGGAAGATGACCTGACGTTCTCCTCGGATGACGTGGAGCGCGATTCGGCGGCCTACGCGATCCTGCGAAAGCGCGAAGCGCTCGCGCTCAAGGAGCCCGATGTCTACACCGACGACGCGGTCGGTGCGCGGCGGGCGTTCGCGAAGATGCTGGTCGAACGCGAAGCGTCGACCAAGGGCGCGCTGGCCGGTGGGCGTCCCTTCGGGATCGACACCACGGCATTGGCTGACGAGATCTGTCGGGCGATGGCGTCCACCAGGAAGTCGTTCGGCGATCTGTGGTCGATCGAGCAGTTGGGCGGCGATTCGGCGGCGTGGGCCGCGAAGGTCCGCGCGCGGGTCGCCTCCAAGGTCTTGACCACGGACGATTCCGCCAGGCTGTTCCCGCCGCTTCCGGTGCGTGCGGAAGTGCCGGTGACGGTGGCCAAGCGGCTGGTGGCGGGAGGCGACGAGATCGCGATCGAAGGCAGGTTCGGGTGGTTCCCGGGGTTGGTCGCGCTGGACGCCTTCGTGCTGTCGGGCGCCGACACCGTTCGAGGCATGTTCGACGTGGCGCTGGAGCAGCCGCGCCGCAAGACCGACACGATCTGGAATCTGGCCGGTCGCGCCAACGTGCGCGCCCGTTCCAAGGTGGCCAAGGGAGCGTACACCCTGGGCGTGGTCGCGCGCGACACCAAGGGGCGGAGGGCGGTGTCGACCACGCCGCTGGAAGTCGTGGAACCCGCTCCCGGCACGCCGCGCCTGGCGCGGATCGAACCTCTGGGCGACACGGTGAAGATCCCGTTCGAGACGAGTTCGCTTCGGGTTTCGTTCAAGGTGCTCAACCCCGAGGACGTGGACGAGTCGAGCGTGACGGTGGGCGGGATCAAGGCGATCAAGAAGTCGGCGACGGAGTGGGAAGGCGAGGTTGCGGTGCCGCCCACCGGGCGTCCCGCGATCGTGTCGATGCGCGCGGTGGGCAAGAACGGCGAGCCCGGCACCGACTACCTGTTGGCGGTGCGGGCGGGGGATCCGGTCGCGCCGAGCATCGATTCCGTGGAAGGGTCGGCCGACCGCACGGTTCCGTTCGAGACCACGAGCGCGCCGGTGCGCTGGAAGATCCACGACAACCATCTGGTGGACCTGGTGGAGATCGCCGGTGTCGAGGCCGAATCCAAGGATTCGATCTATTCCCGGACGGTTCCGCTGGCCGTGGGGGAGAACCTGGTGGAAACCGAAGCGTTCGACAGTTCCCGCAACCTGACCCGCAAGGTGGTCCGGATCGTGCGGTCCGCCGACACCGAAGCCCCGCGCTGCGTGCGCGACCTGGGAGCGCACGACACCGACATCGTCAACCAGTCGGTCAAGTTCGTGCTGATGGGCTGGCAGATCACCGACAACCACCGTCTGGAATCCGTCACCATCGGCGGGGTGGCCGCCGAGCGCAGCGGGGCGTTCCACTACCGCATCGTCCCGGTGGTGACCGGCGAGACCAAGGTCGCCCTGGTGGCCCGCGACAGCTCGGGGAACCAGACCACCGACACGGTGGTGGTCCGCAAGGAGCCCAATCCGGGTTATCCGCTGCTCAAGGCGCTGCCCGGCACCGAGACCAGGACCGTGGACTTCGAGGTGTCGGAACTTGTCCTGGGCTGGCAGGTCCTCAATCCGCGCAGCCTTCGCGGGGTCGTGATCAACGGCGTGGCCACCGTCGGACCCGACGCCGTCTATTCCTTGCGCGTGGCCTTGCCCGTGGGCGACACCGTGGTGCGGATCGAGGCCACCGACACCCTGGGTGTTTCGAGCGTCCGCGAAGTGACCGTGACCCGCAAGCGGGACACCGTAGAGCCTTCCCTGGCGCAAGGGCGCATCCGGTTCGTGAACGTGGCGGGCAAGACCACCGCCGAGGTGGCCTGGGTGGTCCAGGACAACGACAAGCTGGAGGCCGTGACGATCGACGGGGTCGCGGTCGTGCCGGTGGGGAACGTGTATTCCCGCTCCTACGAAGTACCGGCGGACCAGGAGAACATCCGGATCGAGGCCGTGGATGCCTGCGGGAACCGCTCGTCCGACGTCGTGGCGGTCGATCGCACGCCCGATACCCGGGCTCCCGAGATCGAACCCGGAGCCGAGACCGTGTCGCGCGAGGTGGAATCCGGCGTCGAAATGGTCCTGGTTTCTTGGAAGGTCGTCGACGACCAAGGGGTGGACCTGGTCACGATCGATGGCCAACAGGCCCTGGGACGGGCCGGAGTCTACGCGGCCTACGTGCCGTTGGCCACCGGCGCGAACACGATCCGGATCGTCGCCAAGGACGAATCGGGGAACGAATCGACGGCCGAGGTCGTGATCACCAGGAAGTGACAAGACCCGGTCCGCTTCTTGGCGGACCGGGGTGAGGTCCGTCACATGCTTTCAGAAACCGTTCCGGAGGTGTGCTAGATTCCGCTTTTCATCGTCATCCGATGGAGCGTCCTTCCCGTCCACCGCGCACACGAGTATAGAATGCCGTCTTCACCAGGGAATCCGCATGCAGGGGGTGTTTCGCGTCCGGTCGCCGGAGTGGACGCGCCCCGCCGTGGCAGGACGAGCGACGAGGAGATGGCGGCGCTCTACTACCAGGGATTCCTGGACGACATGGCGGCCGCCCACGATGGACGGAAACTGGTCAAGTTCGTCAAGGACGTGTTCGAGACCAACCAGACCCGTCTGAGCCAGAGGGCGCTGGACGGCCTGGCGAGGTTTCTGGTGGATTGGACCGCTCGGCAGCACCGCGACATCCGCACGGTGGTGTGGCTGGCGTTCAACAGCTGTGGTTGGACCAAGGCGATGCTGGACCTGTCCCAGGAGCTGACGGCCGCCGAGCGTCGGACGCTGTTGGATATCCATCCGGTGATCCGCTGCGAGGTCCTGGAGCCGTGGCTGACCGACATGCCCAAAGCGAAACCTGGAGGCGAGGGGAAGGAACAGAAGCCGCGCGGTCGGTTCCGACGCAACGCTCGCGGCGAAAACGACTTGGAATGACCGGGGACGAACATTTGATCATTGACGAACCCGCGGCGGACAGGTACATTGTCCGCTCTTATCTGAACCAACGTGGAGTCACAGAGCCATGAAGCGTACCTTCCAGCCTCACAATCGCAAGCGCATCAACAAGCACGGCTTCCGCCTCCGCATGGCCACGAAGAACGGTCGCAGGGTTCTCGCCTCGCGCCGCGCCAAGGGCCGCTGGAAGCTGACCGTCTCCGACGAGGCCTGATCGTTTCGCCGACGGGGGCCTTTCCGCTTCGCGAGATCCGCTTGCCGGACGCGCAGGCCTGGAATCTCCTTCGCAAGTCGAAATCACGCGTGCGGATCGGAGAACTCGAGCTTCGCTGGGTTTCTCCGTCTCCAGACGAGCGGTTTCGCATGGGGATCGTGCTCCGTCGCAAGAACGGCACGGCACCGCTGCGGAATCGCATCCGCCGCCAGCTCCGCGAGGTGGTCCGCCTCCTCCCGGAACCGATGCAGGGGGTATGGATCCAATGGTCGTTTCCGCCTCGCAAGCTCGAATCCCCCACCGTTCTTTTGCGCGCGCAGGCGCGTCAAAGTCTGGTGGACGCCGGATTGGCGAAGTCGTGAAGACCCTTCTCCTGAAGTTGATCGGTTTGTATAGATGGATGCGTCCCGCTCTCGGCGGGGCGCGTTGTCGTTTTTATCCGAGTTGTTCGCATTACGCGCACGACGCGATCGCCATCCACGGGGCCGGCAAGGGCGGCCTCCTGGCCGTCCGGCGCATCGCCAAGTGCCATCCCTTCCACCCGGGCGGACTCGATCCGGTCCCGGAACGGATCTGAGAGGATTCATGGACCGCAAGACAATCATCACGCTCCTGGTCGTCACGGCGACCTTCCTGTTCTTCTCGAGCGAGGCCTGGCACAAGATCGTCCGCGGCGTCTTCGGACTGCCCGACCCCCCGAAGGTGGAAAAGACCCTTCAGGATTCGGTCGTGCAGGCCAAGGAAACCAGGAAGGACACGGCAACGCCCAGGATGTCGGAATCCGGCGTTCCGGCTCCGGCCCAGGTGGAGGCTCCGGTCGCGACGGATTCCGTTGCCGCCGCCGCCGCCGACTCGATCGCAAAGCTCGCTTCGCGCCGCGTGGTGGTGTCCACACCCGACTACGTCGCGGTGGTGGGCGCCAAGGGCGGGCGCATCGAGGCGTTGCAGCTTCGCAGCGTGACCACCCGCGAAGGTGCGCATCCGTGGATCCTTCCCGAGAACCGCGGCGGGGCGTTGGCCGTGAAGGTGGCCGACGACGACCTGTCCGAAGAGGCGTTCACGATCGAAGGGATCCGGGGCGACTCGGTGGACCTCAAGGGATCGGATTCGTCCACCTTGCGCCTGACCTGGAAGAAGGGCGGCAAGAGCTTCGTGCGCACGTACGTGTTCCGGGCGGCCAAGCCGTCGGTGGGCGTGGCGTTCCAGGCCGAAGGCTGGGACGAACCCGCGATCCGCATGCGCTGGGATGCCGGAATCCGTCAGATCGATCCTCCGGGACCCACCATTCCGTTCGGCCCTCCGCACTTCAACAACGTGGTCTGGAAGGACGCCGAAGCCGTCACTTCCCACACCGACCGCAAGTCCGTGTCGGCCAGCGGGCCGCTTTCGTGGGTGGGGCTGCGCAGCCAGTACGCGATGTCGGCGATGCTGTTCGAGGGCGATCCCCGCGACGGCGAACTGGATGTCGACACCGTGGGCGCGGTGGATTCCACCGGCGAGGTGTCGTACAAGTGGTCGTTCCGCTGGCGCCCGCAGGGCGGTCGCGACACCATGGAGCTGGCGGTGACTCCGCTGGAGGTGAACGCGCTCAAGTCGTGGAACGCCGGGTTCGAGCAGATGCTGTTCAGCGGCTACGCCTGGTTCTTCCGGGCCGATCTCTGGTTCCCGCACCTTTGCCTGTTCGTGCTGTGGATGCTGGGATGGTTCTACGCGGCGATCCCCAACTACGGCGTGGCGATCATCCTGCTCACGCTGGTGGCCCGCGCGGCGGTGCTGCCGCTCACGCTCAAGCAGGTGAAGCAGTCCAAGCGCATGGCCGAAGTCATGCCCCTGATCAAGCCCAAGCTGGAGGCGATCAAGGAAAAGCACAAGAACGATCCGCGCAAGGTCCAGGAAGAGACCATGCGGCTCTATTCGGAATACGGCATCAACCCGCTGGCCACCATGGCGGGTTGCCTGCCGCTGTTCCTGCAGATGCCGGTGTTCATCGCGTTGTACATGGTGCTGGGGCGCGCGATCGAGCTGCGCGGGCAGCCGTTCTTCGGGTGGATCTCCGATCTGTCCCGTCCCGACGTGGTGTTCGAGGCGATCAAGATCCCGTTCGTGTTCCCGTTGGGCCTGGCGCTCCTGCCGATCGCGATGGCCGCGAGCCTTTGGGGCCTGAACAAGCTCACGATCAAGGATCCGCAGCAACAGGCCCTGGTCTGGATCATGCCGGTCATGATGCTCGTGTTCTCGGGCGCCATGCCGTCGGGACTGGTGCTCTACTGGACCGTCTCGAACCTGTTCTCGATGGCGCAGACCTGGCTGATCAACGCCGGTCCGCTGCCCGCCGTGTCGGCGGCCCCCAAGCCGCACAAGCAGGCCGGCGTCGAGGTCAAGGCCGACCGCAGCAAGAAGCACGGCAAGAAGTGAGCCTCGCGTGAGCACCGTTTGCGCACCGGCCACCCCGCCGGGGCGAGCGGCGCTCGCGGTGGTGCGCGTCACCGGTCCCGCGGTCCCGGCCCTGCTGGAATCGCGGTTGGGCCGGAAATTGTCCGAACGTCGCGCCACGCTGGTCCGCTGGACGTCGGCGAAGGGCGCCTTGCTGGACCACGCGGTGGCCACCTGGTTTTGCGCACCGGCCACCTACACCGGCGAAGACGTCCTGGAGCTTTCGTTGCACGGGAACCCGCTGGTGGTGCGCGCCGTGCTGGAAGACCTGCACGCGTCGGGGATCCCGCTGGCGGGGCCGGGCGAGTTCACGCGCCGCGCGGTGGAGCACGGCCGCATGGAACTGTCGCGCGCGGAATCGGTGGGAGCCTTGATCCACGCCGAGACCGAATCGAGCCTGGAAGCGGCGCGACGGATCTTGTCGGGCGGATTGTCGGAACGGATCGCTCCGTTGCGCAAGGGATTGGTGGATCTGTCCGCCCGGCTGGAGCTGGAGGTGGACTTCGCCGAGGAAGAGGCTGTTCCCGGCGGACAGGAACTGGTGCCCTGGGTGGATGCAGCGACCGACGCCTTGCGCAGGCTGCTGGCGGCCCAGGAACGGATCGAAGCCCGTGGCCATGCTCCCCGGGCCGTCCTGGTGGGCTCGCCCAACGCGGGCAAGAGCTCGCTGGCCAACGCGCTGTTGGGCGAGGACCGCCTTCTGGTGTCGCCCGTGGCCGGAACCACGCGCGACTGGGTGGAGATCGCCATTCCCACCGCCAAAGGCACAGTGGTCGTGGTGGACACCGCGGGATTGGGCGATCCGCGCGACGAACTGGACGCCTTGGCCCAGGAGCGCACGCGCGAGGTGCTGTCCAAGGCGGCGCTGCGGGTGCTGGTGGCCGAATCGGGGCGTCCGCTGGAGGCGCGCGAACGGGAAATGGCAGCCCAGCCGGGGTGGCTGGTGGTGCGCACCAAGACCGATCTGCATCCCGGATGGCAGGCCCGGCCGGATGAACTGACCTTGTCCGTGGCGTCCCAGGAGGCTTTGGAGGCTGTGCGAGCCCGTCTTGCCGAACTCCTCCTGGAAGATGCCCTGGACACCGAGGAGGTGGCCCTGGTGGGCGAGCGGCAGCGCCAGGCGGCGCGGTCGGCCCTGGGCTCGCTGGAGGCCGCCAAGCGGGCCATTCTGGACGGAGCGGTGGAGGTCGCGGCTTGGGAAGCCCGCCAGGCGCGC
>JAKPQQ010000223.1 GCA_029557215.1 Fibrobacterota bacterium
CCGCGCCAGGCGCGAGTCGGCGCTCGAAGCCCTGTGCGTGGACGAATCGTGGACGAGTTCCAGCTCCACGGGAGCGATCGATCCTCCCGAACGCCCCAGCCGATGGAACATCGCGTAGTCGGAAAAGTCCAGCGGGGCCACGGTCAGTTCGCGGGAAGCCATGAGCACGGCCTCGGTGCGGATCAAAAGCCCCGAGTTCAGCGCAACGTGGCCAGCGGCGTCCAATGGACCGTCGGGAATGGGTCGTGTGCGTCGATGTGTCCCGCGTTCGACCACAAACGGTGAAAGGCGTTTTCCGTCATGCACAAGCCGCGGAGCCCAGCAGGTCGCCTGCGGGTGCTTCGCGACGGCGGCTTCGTAGGCGTCCCACCAACTGTCGGGGGCCTGGAAATCGTGATCCAACAGGAGCAGGAACGAATCGCCTCGCTCGTCGGCCAGTCGCGCGGCCTGCAGGTAGCGCGGGCCCACTCCCGGATTGCGTCCGTCGTCGCACACGGTCTCGATGGAGCCTCCCGGGGCGGGTAGTTGCGCGTTCCCGTTGGAGAACACAGCCACGGGAAGGGACGATCTGGCGCGCGAAAGCGAAGCCGCCACCGGGGAATCGGTCCAGTCGATCCCGCGCAGCACGGCCACGGCCAGGGTGCGCGAATGCGTGTTCACGCGATCTCGCCCCACAGGATCTGTCCGCGCCGGGCGGTGATCCTCGCGCGCAGGATTTGTCCTGGTTTGGCGTCGGAACCCGGGTGCACCACCACCTTGCGGAAATGGGTGGTCTTCCCGATCCATTCCTCGCCGTTGCGACGAGATGCCCCCTCCAGAAGGATTTCTTCCACGTTGCCCACGCAGGAGTCCAGACGTTCGTAGGTGTGCTTGCGCTGCAGCTCGATGATCTCGGCCAGCCGCGCCTGCTTCTCCGGTTCGGAAATCGTCTCCTGCATGTCGGCGGAAAGTGTTCCGGGTCGGGGAGAATAGGCGAACATGTAGGCGGTGTCGAACTTGACCTCTTCCATGAGGGAAAGGGTCTCGCGGTGTTCGGCTTCCGTTTCGCCGGGGTACCCCGCGATGATGTCGGTGGTGAACGACACATCGGGCATGTGGGTCCGGAGGCGTTCCACGATGCGCAGGAACTGGTCGCGGCTGTATTGGCGGCGCATGGAGCGAAGCACCCGGCTGGATCCCGATTGCAGCGGGATGTGGATGTGTCGGCAAACGGTGGGAAGTCCGGCCATGGTCCGGCAAAGCGGCTCGGTGAAGTAGCGCGGATGCGGACTCATGAACCGCACACGGCGCAGCCCGGGGATCTTGTCCAAGGCCACGAGCAGTTCGGCGAAGGTGCCGTCGTCGGCGCTGTAGGCGTTCACGGTCTGGCCCAAGAGCATGACCTCCACCACGCCTTTGTGCACCAGGCGGCGTGTTTCTTCCACCACGTCCCGCAGCGGGCGCGAGCGTTCGGGGCCGCGGGTGGTGGGCACGATGCAATAGCTGCATTTCATGTCGCAGCCGCGCTGCACCGCGACGAACGCGGTTGTTCCCGCGGGGGGTGCGGCGAAAAGGCCTTCGTAGGTCTGCGCGATGTCGGGCCCCAGCGCGGTGGTCAATTTCCGCACCGGAGCGTGTTCGTCCAGGACTTGGCCCAGACGGTCGTAGTGGTCGGGGCCCAGGAGGATGTCGACCTCGGGGATGCGCTCCAGGATCGATTCGCGGCGGTTTTCCGCCATGCAGCCCAGCACCCCCATGCGCACCGACGGATTCCGTCGTCTGTGGTGGGCGATCGAGCGAAGCTTTTCCAGCGCGGTCTCCTCGGCTTTTTCGCGGACCGAGCAGGTGTTCACCAGGATCAGGTCGGCGCCGCCGGGATCTTCCGTCCTGGAGTAGCCGCGTTCGGCCAGAAGCTCGGCGACCAGCGCGCTGTCATATTCGTTCATCTGGCAGCCGTAGGTCTCCAGGAAATATCGCTTGTCGCCGGATCGGGACGGATTCTCGAAGTTGTCCACCCCGGGAAAGGTAGCGACCCCAGGCGTTCGGAAAGCGCCGGAAAGCGGAAACACGACTGTCGGCTCCGGTATCCGGAAAGCGTGCCCCATGGTGCCCTAGATTGGATTCTACGACAATTCGTGTCGTCTTTCGGAGGGAGCGCCTCCGGTGGCTTGCGCCGTCCATGGCGGAGCCGCGTTCCAACACCCCCCAAGATCGGATCCGATGGGATCCGGGAAGTCCCTGTCCAGGAGGCTTGTTCATGAACGTTTCCAACATCCACAGAGGTTTGGGCGCCGCGATGGCGCTGCTCGGCCTCGCTTCCGCCGACGCGGCGGCGCAGCTGCAGGCGAAGCTGTCCGGCACCGGAGCGGTTCCGCGCCAGGAGGCCGATGCGATCAGGTTCGATGGAGTCGGCCACAACGGTCCTTCGGGATCCCCGTCGCTGCCCAAGCGCACGATGCGGTTCGTGCTTCCTTCGGGAACGGACCCCAAAACGGTCGCGGTGGAGATCGTCGATCTGCAAGAAGAAACGATTTCCGTCAACAAGGACCTGGCTCCGGTTCCCGTCATCGTGTCGGTCGCGGGGCCGGTCTGGCCCGCGGGAGCGCGCATCCGCGACGGGAAGGACCAGAACATCTACGGGAAGAACGCGTATTATCCCGCCTCGCACATCGGCGACGTGCGCACCGCCAGGCTCGGATCGTTCCAGATCGTGGAAGTCGACTTCCACGAGTACCTCTACAATCCCGTGGCCCGCAAGTTGCGTCGCGCCGTGTCGGGAAGCGTTTCGGTGAATTCCGGCAAGGTCGCACGGGTTGCGGTCGCGGCGGCGGGTGCGAGTTCGTCGTACGATGCCCGCATGGCCTCCGAACTGAAGGGCCTGGTCGAGAACTTCGACCAGATCGGCCAGGACGCGGCCACGAACCGGTCCGTGGTCGCGGCGGCCGCCGCGAATCCCGTGTACGCGATCCTCACGACCGACGCGATCGTGGGCGGCAGCGCCAACCTGGACGAGTTCGCCGAGGCCAAGAAGCGCGCCGGGTTCGATGTCCAGATCGTGACCGAAAGCCGGATCCTGCGGCCGGGCGCATCCGGATGGGAGTGCCTGTACGCGGGATGCGGGGGAGGCTGGGGCGGCGGCGTCGGCGACGCGGCGGCCGAAAGGCTCCGTGGATGGCTGAAGGCCAACTACGCGGTCAAGAACATCCAATACGTCCTGCTGGTCGGGAATCCCGATCCGGTGGACGGCGACGTTCCGATGAAGATGATGTGGCCCCGGTTCGCCGAGACCGACTATCGCGAATCTCCCACCGACTACTACTACTCGGAACTCACGGGGAACTGGGACGTCGACGGCGATGGAATCTTCGGCGAAGAGCGGCGCGACGCCAACAAGGACAACGTGATCTCCTCCTCGGAGATGGAGGACGAAGCTCCCGGAGGCATGGAGCGGTTCACCGAAGTGTCGGTGGGGCGCATTCCGTTCTACGGCAGCATGGCCGACCTCGACGCGATCCTGGCCAAGACCGTCCGCTACCAGGACGAATCGGACAAATCCTGGCGTTCGCGGATCCTGGTTTCGCAGAAAGCGATCCAGGAAGCCGGGTACTCCGACGGGAAATGGCATCCATATCTTCCCAACTTCCAGATGGGCGAGAAGATCCGCAGGGAAATCGCCGGTCCGATGGGTTGGGGGCTTTGGAGGATCTACGATTCGGCCTTCGGCGTGTCGCCCGATGCCCATCCCACTTCCGAATCGGCCGTGTTGGACGCTTGGACGGCCAAGGACTACGGAGTCCACGTCTGGTACACCCACGGTTGGTCGCAAGGAGCGTCGGGAATCTTCACCAGCGACAATGCCAGGTTCCTCGACGACGCCCACCCTTCGTTCACTTTCCAAGGAAGCTGCCAGACCGCCTACCCCGAGTACGCCGACAATCTCGCGTACTCCCTGCTCAAGCAAGGTGGAATCGCCACCATCGGCGCAACCCGCGTTTCCTGGGCGTACGTTCCCGACGATGCGGAAGGAAGCTCCAGCGGATCGCTTGGCGCTTTGGGTGCGAGGTACGCCAAGCACATGATCCAGGACACGCTTTCGGTGGGCGAGACGCTGCGCAGGCTTCGTTCGTCGACCGATGGTTGGTGGATGAACATGATGGACTTCAACATCTACGGAGACCCCTCCCTGACCCTTGGCGAAGCGCCGGCCTCTCTGCCGACCGTTCCCCGGATCGTGTCCGCCGTTCCCGGCAACCAGACCATTCGGGTCACCTGGAAACCGGTCGCCAAGGCCAGCAGCTACAACGTCCTGGTCAAGACCGGTCCGGGATCCTCCATGATGCTGTCGAACATCGTCGACACGACCGTGGAACTTCGCGGACTCCAGAACGGCCAGGCCCACACGATCTTGGTCGCGGGCGTGAACGCCAATGGCGTGGGAGCGTATTCCGATTCTACCGTGGTGACCCCCAACGGTCTGGTTCCGCCAGCCGTTCCCGCATCCTTCGCGGCGGTTCCCGGCAACGCCATGGTGTCGCTTTCCTGGGCGGCGGCGGCGCGCGCGACGGAATATGTCGTGGAACGCGCGACTCCCACCGCGCAGTTCTCGCAGATCGCGGTCGTGACGGGATTGTCCTATGTGGATGCGTCCGTGGCCAACGGAAGCAAGTACTACTACCGCGTCAGCGGGCGCAACTCGGGTGGCCGGGGAGCGGTTTCCGCCACCGTCGAGGCGACGCCGAGCTCGGCCCCCGCCGAACCCTGCTCTCCCGCGATTTCCGCGTCCAACAACACGGGGAACTTCAACACCACCGGGAAGGTCTGCTACAAGACCACGCAGAACATCTCGGGATGGGGATGCGCGAACTTCCAGGGCCGCACCGTCAAGGTCAACGGCGTCGTCGTGGCTTGCGGCGGCGCGATTCCCCCCAAGGTGAACGGCGCCAACTACTTCGACGTCACGGCAGGCGCCTACACCTGGGCGTCCATCTACTGGTGGTAGTGGCATCCTGACAGCCGCTGTCGCAACGGCGGCGCGGGAAGACGAAGAACGGTCCCTCGGCGCGTCGCGGCTCCGGGGGACTTTCGTTTTCGTCGTCGGTGGGGGATACTCCGGTGGAGCACACAAAGCGACCGGTCGTGGCGGAAATCGCGATCGGCCCGGAAAGCGACAGCAAGCGAAAAATCGCGGCTTGGCTCCGGGATCGGCGAATCGTGCAAAGGATGCGATAGATTGGATGGAGCGACAATTCATGTCGACTCTCGGAGGGAGAGCCTCCGGTGGCCGCCGCCGTCCATGGCGCAGCTTCGTTCCATGCACCCCGTCGTCGATCCAGAGGATCCAAGGGAAGTCCCGCACAAGGAGGCTTGTTCATGAACATTTCCAACATCCACAGAGGCTTGGGCGCCGCGATGGCGTTTTGGGGTCTCGCGTCGGCCGATGCCGCCGCCGCGACCTACGCCAAGCTGTCGGACCACCGCGTCGTTCTCAGGAGCGAAGGCGGCAAGGCCGTCTTCGAGGGAGCCGGATTCGACCGACCTTCGGGATCTCCGGCTCTGCCCAAGTACACGCTGCGATTCCTGCTTCCGACCGGAACCGACGAGAAAACGGTTTCCGTCAAGATCGAAAACATCAAAACGGAAATTGTCACAGGAACGTACGACGTCGCTCCAGTCCCCCCCCTGATCGGAAATGGAGGACCGACATGGCCTTCCGGTTCGATCATCCGCGATGGCAAGGATCTGGTCGTCTACGGCAAGAACGCGTTCTATCCGGCTTCGCACCTGGGCAAGACCCGCACGTCCAAGTTGGGAACCTTCCAGGTCGTGGAAGTGGAATTGAACGAATACCTGTACAATCCCGTCACTCGCCAGTTGCGCCATGTGGTCGACGGCGATCTGGTGGTGAATTCCAGCGCAGTCACCGCATCGGAAGTCGGAACGGGCACCAGGAGCGCGTATGAAATCCGTACGGAAAAGAGCTTGAAGGATCTCGTGGCCAACCATGGGACTGCCGTCCAGATCTACCCAAAGACGGTCGCTTCGATGTCGCCGAACGCTGCGGGGCCTTCGACGTATTTGATCGTCACCACCGATGCCATCCTGAATTCCACATACAACCTCAATTTGTTCGCGGACGCGAAGGTGGCGTCTGGCTTTAATGTGGAAGCCGTGACTCCCACGAAGCACGTGAAGCGGGTTGGAAGCCTGTGGAGTTGCGTCGATACGAGGAATTGTCTGGGTGGATGGGGCGGAGGCACGGGCGATGTGGCAGCCGAACGAATTCGCACCTGGTTGAAGAGCAAGTACATCGCACGCAACATCGAGTACGCGTTGCTGATCGGGAATCCGGATCCCGCGACCGGGGACGTGCCGATGAAGATGATGTGGCCGCGCAACAATCAGAAAGGAACATTGGAGGAAAGGCAGAACCCCACCGACTACTACTATGCCGAACTCACCGGAAACTGGGACCTGGACGGCGACGGGTATTATGGGGAGGAAGACAATGACGCCGGACCGGGCGGCATGGACAATTTGTCGGAAATCGTCGTCGGTCGCATTCCCCACTACGGTGTGACCTCGTACCTCAACAAGATCTTGGCCAAGACGATCCGCTACCAGCAAGAAGAAGACAAATCCTGGCGATCTAAGATGCTGATTTCCCTGCGGATGATGTCGGCTCCCGGCTCGGAACATTATGTAGGCGAAAACCTCAAGCGCACGCTTCTGGCTCCGCGCGGCCGGGGTGCCTACCGGATCTACGATTCCCTTTACGGAACGGATCCCGAAGCGAATCCCACGAACGAGGAAAACGTCCTCAAGGCATGGAAGAACAACGCGTTTGGCATGCATGTGTGGGTTACACATGGGGCGAAAGACTATGCTGTCGATATCTTCAGCAGCCAATCCGCATCGGAACTGGATGATGCGCATCCGAGCATCACCTTTCAGGGAAGTTGCAACACGGCCTATCCGGAGTACTCGAGGAATCTCGCGTATTCGATTCTCAAGAACGGCGGGATTGCGACAGTGGGTGCGACACGCGTTACCTGGTACTGGAGTGGCCAGACGTCGTTTCATGGCGATGATGGGTCGTATGCCAACGTGGCTCGCAAGTTCGCCGGGTACTTGATCGAAGACACCATGCCGGTCGGCAAGGCGTGGGCGCGAGTACGTGCGACCACCGACGGTTGGTGGATGAACATGCAAGGTTTCAACCTCTATGGCGATCCATCGATTGTCCTGGGGGATGCTCCGGCGTTGTTGCCTGTCGCTCCGCGGATCAGCTCGGCCGTTCCTGGCAACCAGAACGTGACGGTGAAATGGGATTCGGTCGCTCGCGCCACCGGTTACTTGGTGACCGCCACGACATCGACGAACTCGACGACGATGGGCCCCATCGCTGGAGCCTCCTACCAGATGACCGGGCTTGTCAATGGAAAGACCTACGGATTCACCGTGAAAGCCATGAACGTCCACGGAAAGAGCATGGCTTCCGATACCGTGAAGGTCGTTGTCGGCGTGATCGCTCCACCACCGGTTCCGAGTGGGTTCGTGGCCGTGGCGGGAGATCGTAGAGCTTCGCTTGCTTGGAAAGCCTCCTCTGGCGCCACCAAGTATGTTGTCGAGCGTGCGACGTCCTCCACCTCGTTCGCCCCGATGATCGAAACCCGCTCCCTTTCCTTCGTGGATTCCAGCTTGGCCAACGGATCCAGGTACTTGTATCGCATCCGCGCCGTGAACGCCGGTGGGAGCAGTGCCCCAACGGCGCAAATTGCCGTGACTCCAGGTCTTGCCGAGCCCTGTTCCCCGGCCACTTCCGTGACCAACAACACGGGCAACTTCAACACCACCGGGAAGGCCTGCTACAAGACCACGCAGAACATTTCCGGATGGGGCTGTTCGAGCTTCGACGGTCGCACGGTGAAGGTCAACGGCGTGCGGGTTTCGTGCGGCGGGGCTCTTCCCGCCAAGACCAACGGGGCCTACTACTTCGACGTGTCCGCGGGCACCTACTCCTGGGCTTCCATCTACTGGTGGTAGTCGAATCCTGACAGCCGCTGTCGCAAGGCGGCGCGGGAAGACGAAGAACGGTCCCTCGGTGCGTCGTCGCTCCGGGGGACTTTCGTTTCCATCGTCGGCGAGGGATACTCCGGTGGAGCACACCAAGCGATCGCTCGGTGCGAAACAAGATTCGCCCATGCGAGCCTGTGCATACCTTGGATTCGTGGGAACGCCTTCTCTCGCGGCGGCAGCGGTCCTTTCCTGCATGGTGCTGGCGGGATGCGACGACACGTCCCTGCGGGTGGACGGCGGTTCTTCCGATCGGGAATGGACCTGCGCGAACCTTTCCGGGGATTCCACTTGGTATTTGCACCGGATCGGCTGCCAGGCCGATTGGGACGCGCTCGAGGGCCCGCCCATGAACTCCTCCCATGGACCGGCGACGGCGGTGAAGTTCCTGTTCTCCTTGGATTCGGGAACGCTGTGGTTCCCGAATTCCGTCCTGTTCCCGCTGCATTGGGATTTCGCGTCGGGCGTCCTGGCGATCTCCCCGTCCAGGTACAACACGTTCTGGGTGCACCAGTATTCCGACCGTCCCGAGCGCCGGTACGCGCTGGGAACCGTGACTCGCTACGGAGCCCACTTGTGGACCATGCAGGTGTTCCCGGGCGACGATCTGTCCAGCGAGCGTCTGGCGCGCGTGTTCCGGGCGATCGCCGACTCGTGCTGGTTCGGACGGTCGCTGCGGTTTCTTCCGGCCAACGATGCGGCGGCCTCCCGCGCCAAGATCGCGGGTATTCCCACGGCATCCATCGAAGACATTGCGCAGGGACGGCGATTCCAGAGCATGAATCCGGGGGTGGCCTACGGCACGCTGGTCCGCGCCCGCTGGCAGACCCTGCCGGATGCCGAATTCACGCCGCGGGACATCGTGCTCACCGACGGGCTTCCCAACGACCTCCCGGTGGTGGCGGGAGTCGTCACCACCGATTTCCAGACGCCCTTGAGCCACGTCAACGTGCTCAGCATGAACCGCGGGACTCCCAACATGGCGTTGCGGAGCGCCTGGACGGATTCTGCCATGGTGGCCCTGGAGGGAAAACTGGTCCGTTTGGAAGTCCTTCCCAACGCCTATTCGATCCGAGCGGCGAACCTGGACGAGGCGCGTGCGTTCTGGGACGCCCATGGTCCGGGGCCTGCACCGACGCTTCCTCTGGACACTTCCCGGGGCTTGGTGCCGATTTCATTGCTCGGGCGGGCATGGCTTCCCAGGGTGGGCGCCAAAGCCGCGAATTTCGGGGAGCTGGCGAAGCTCGCCGCGAGCTCGGACGGTGCCTGGAAGGTTCCCGAAGGCGCCTTCGCGATCCCGGTCGCGGCGTACCTGGACCACCTTCGCCGAAACGGCCTGGACACGGTGGTGGAGCGGATCCTGTCGGATTCGTCCTTGAAGACCGACGCCTCGCGCCGCAAGGCGGCCTTGTCGGACTTGCAGACGAGAATCGTCAAGGCACCCGTCGATCCGGTACTGCTTGCC
>JAKPQQ010000268.1 GCA_029557215.1 Fibrobacterota bacterium
TTCGAGAAGGATGTCCATGTGCTCATGGATGCGCTTCCCGGAATCCTCGCGCTGGAGGCCAAGCCCCAGGTGCTTGTCACCGGCCGCGGCGAATGGGAAGGCCGGTTCGGGGCGTTCCAGGCTCCAGGCTACGCCTACGGCGGATTCCTGGACAACCGCGAGGACTTGTCGAACCTCGTCGCCAGCTGCGACCTGCTCCTGGCCACCTGCCCGGTGGAGACGTTCGGGTTGTCGGTGCTGGAAGGCCTGTGTTCCGGGCGCGGCGTGGTGAGCGCCCACGACGGCGGCGGCGGCGAACAGGTGCGCCAGAGCGGCGCCGGCGAGCTGTTCCAGGCCGGATCGGCGACGGATTTTGTTAAGGCGGTGGAACGCGCCCTGCCCCGCGCGGACGAATACGCCGCCAAGGCCCGCGCCTGGGGCGCCGCCTGGCCCACCTGGAACGACATGTTCGCGCGCCAGAACGCGCGCTGCCTGGAGCTTCTCGATGCCCGACGTTGAACGCCGCCTCCTTGTCTCGCTGCACGACGTGGCACCGCGCCACGCCGAGGCCGTGCGCCGGATCGTCCAATGGCTCGCCCGGCTCGGGATCCCCCCGGCGCAGCTTCTGGTGGTCCCCGACTTCCACGGCAAATGGCCGATTTCCGCCTACCCCGATTTCTGCCGCGAGGTGCACGACTGGGGCCAGGCGGGCCACGAACTGGTCCTGCACGGGTACCACCACCTGGAATCGCAGGCCGCGCCGAAGCGCTCGCCGGGACTCGCGGAGCGGTTCAAGCGCTCGTTCATGACCGCCGGCGAAGGCGAATTCCTGTCGCTCTCCCCTCGGGAAGCCGGCGACCTGCTGGAACGCGGCTTGGCCATGTGGAGCCAGGCCGAGCTCGGCCCATGGCCCAAGGGGTTCGTCCCGCCGGCATGGCTGCACCGCCCTGACCTGGATGCGGCACTCTGGCGCCACGGGTTCGACTGGACGGAAAACCACGCCGGCATTCGCTTTCGCGACGGAAAACGTCTGGCGGCCCCGGTGGTCACCTGGGCCTCCCGCGATCCCGTCCGCCGGATCGGATCGCGCCTGTACTGCCCCGCGGCGATGCGCGCCTGGTCCAAGGCCCCGCTGGTGCGACTGGCCATCCACCCCCACGATTTCGACCACCCCCAACTGGTGCGGTCCATCGAGCGCACCCTCCGGATCGCCGCCGCCGACCACCGCCAAGCGGTCGGTTCCGTCCGCTCCCCGATCGTTCCCTGACGTCTCCGATCGGAATTCCCTATGTTTTCCAACACCGGCATGTGGTGTCGATTCCACATGCCTTCTATATTTTGAGACTGATTTGTAATCGCAGCTGGTGCGAGGCGACAACCTTCAACAATCCCAGGGTAGACAAAAAATGAGCGACCCAAACAGCCAGACCATCCTCGGGCCCGACGGCAGGAAGGACGCCATCGAGCTTCACAGCGTGACGATCCGTTTCGCTGGAGATTCGGGCGATGGAATGCAGCTCACCGGCACCCAGTTCACGGACGAAGCCGCGTTCGTGGGCAACGATCTCGCCACCCTGCCCGACTATCCGTCGGAAATCCGCGCCCCCGCCGGCACCGTGGCGGGCGTTTCGGCGTTCCAGCTGCACTTCTCCAGCCAGGACATCAAGACCCCGGGCGACGACGTGGACGTCCTGGTGGCCATGAACGCGGCCGCCCTCAAGGTGAACCTGCGCGATCTGCACGACGGCGGCATCGTCCTGGTCGACAACGACGGCTTTGGCGAAAAGGACCTGGAAAAGGCCGGCTACGCCGCCAATCCTCTGGAAGACGGTTCGCTCAAGAAGTACCGCCTGATCCGCGCCGACATCACCGAGCTCACCGTGCGCGCCGTCGAGCCCGCCGGAGTGACCGCCAAGAACGCCGGGCGCTGCAAGAACTTCTTCACGCTGGGCATGATGTACTGGCTCTACGGCCGGTCGCCCGACAACACCGTCGAATGGATCCGCAAGAAGTTCGGCAAGAAACCCGACATCGCGCAGGCCAACGAAGCCGCGGTGATCGCCGGCTACAACTACGCGGAAACCGCCGAACTCTTCGAGACCACCTACGTGGTTCCCAAGGCGCCGCTGACCAAGGGCACCTACAAGCGCATCTCGGGCAACGAAGCCACCGCCCTGGGGTTCGTGGCCGCTTCGGTGCGCGCCAAGAAACCCCTGTTCCAGGGTTCCTACCCCATCACTCCGGCGACCGACATCCTCAACGAACTCGCCGCCCTCAAGCACTTCGGAGTACGCACCTTCCAGGCGGAAGACGAAATCGCGGGTGCCTGCTCGGCGATCGGCGCCGCGTTCGCGGGCAATCTGGCCATCACCACCACCTCGGGACCGGGGCTCTGCCTCAAGTCCGAAGCCATGAACCTCGCGGTGATGGCCGAACTCCCTCTGGTGGTCGTGAACGTGCAGCGCGGCGGGCCTTCCACCGGCATGCCCACCAAGACCGAGCAATCCGACCTCCTGCAGGCGCTCTTCGGCCGCAACGGCGACTCGCCCATGCCCGTGATCGCCGCCAAGACCCCCAGCGACTGTTTCTGGGCCGCCATGGAAGCCTGCAAGGTCGCGGTGGAATACATGACCCCGGTGGTGCTTCTCACCGACGGCTACATCGCCAACGGTGCCGAGCCGTTCCGCATCCCCGAGATCGAAGACCTTCCGACCATCGAAGTCGTCCACGCCGACGATCCTTCCACCTTCAAACCCTACCTGCGCAACGCCAAGGGCGCGCGCCCCTGGGCGGTGCCGGGCACACCGGGACTGGAACACCGCATCGGCGGACTTGAAAAGTCCAGTCCTTCGGGCGCGGTGAGCCACGACCCCGAAAACCACCAGAAAATGACGTTGGAGCGCCAGGAGAAGGTGGCTTCCATCCAGACCCATGTGGGTCCCACCCGCATCGACGGATGCCACGAGGGCGACCTGCTCGTGATCAGCTGGGGCGGCACCTACGGAGCGGTGTCGACCGCCGTCGATCGCCTCCTTGCCGAAGGCAAGAAGGTCGGCCACGTGCACCTTCGCTGGATCAACCCGCTGCCCAACGACCTTGAACAGGTCATGGACCGGTTCAAGCAGGTCCTGGTTCCCGAACTCAACGTGGGACAGCTCAAGCTCTACCTGACCGGCAAGTTCGGCCGCAAGATGCACGGACTGGGCAAGGTCATGGGCAAGCCCTTCAAGATCAACGAACTCGTCAAGCACATGAACGTGCTGTTGGAGACCAAGGCATGATCGAGTCATCCGCCTCCCCCGTTCTCACCAAGAAGGATTTCGTCTCCGACCAGCAGGTCAAGTGGTGCCCTGGCTGCGGCGACTATTCCATCCTGGCCGCCCTCCAGACGGTGCTGCCCAAGCTGGGCATCCCCAAGGAGAAGTTCGCGATCATCTCCGGGATCGGGTGCAGCTCGCGCTTCCCGTACTACATGGACACCTACGGGTTCCATACCATCCACGGACGCGCGACGGCCATCGCCACCGGCACCAAGCTGGCCAATCCCGACCTCCAGGTCTGGGTGATCACCGGCGACGGCGACGGCCTTTCCATCGGCGGCAACCACATGCTGCACGTGCTGCGCCGCAACGTGGACCTCAAGATCATCCTGTTCAACAACGAGATCTACGGCCTGACCAAGGGCCAGTTCTCGCCGACCAGCCCCATGGGCCTCAAGACCAAGACCAGCCCCATGGGCAACGTCGACCGTCCCCTCACGCCGGTTTCCGTCGCCTTGGCGGCCGGAGCGGGCTTCGTGGCGCGCAGCGTCGACAACGACGTCAAGCACCTGACCTCGGTCATGGAAGCCGCGGCGAAGTTCAAGGGTTCGGCGTTCATCGAAGTCCTGCAGAACTGCGTGATCTTCAACGACGGCGCCCACAACGACTTCTACGGTTCGCTGTCGCGCAAGGACAAGGTCCTGTACCTGGAGAACGGCAAGCCGTTGACCTACGGCGCCAACTCCGAGAAGGGCCTGGTCCACAAGGGCTTCGCGATCGACTGCGTCGACATCGACGACGCCAACCGCGGACAGGTCCTGACCCACGACACTTCGGAGGAGACGGGCACCCTGGCCTGGACGCTGAGCCAGTTCGACTACCCCGAGCGCCCGGTGCCGGTGGGCATCTTCCGCTCGGTCGAACGCCCCGCGTTCCACGAGCTGGTCGACGGCCAGATCGCCGACGCCCGCAAGGCCCGCGGCAACGGCGACCTGGACCGCCTGCTCAAGGCCGGCGTCACCTGGACCGTCGACTGACCGCGACCGCCTGACAGGAATCGACTCGAAGGCCCGTTCCCACGAACGGGCCTTTTCGTTGGGTTCCTACGACCACTCCGAGCGGGAACAGCCAAGGTGCGATTCCGTACAATTCTAACATTGGATATCATAATTGTACGACTTGCGCCGGCATCGTCTTTGGCCTGATCAGCCATCAATTCCTATATCTCGGAGCGAACCCAACCGCCCGATCCGGAGAACGACCATGAACTTGGACATCCAACAGATCAACGCCTGGGGGGCCCTCGCCGGGGCCTTCGCGAGTTTCGCCATCGGCGGCCTCTGGTTTTCGCCCGTGCTGTTCGGGAAGCAGTGGGCCGACAGCATCGGCAAGAGCAAGGAAGAGCTGGGCTCGCCGATCGTGGCGATGAGCCTGTTCCTGGCGACTTCGGTCGCCCGCGTGTTCCTGATCGCCATCCTGTTCCAGTTCGCCGGGTTGGACACCACCGGAGAAGGATTCCTGGGCGGCCTGCTCGTGGCCGCGATCGTGTTCTTCACGAGCCTGTACAACGCCGGATTCACCGGTCACCTGCGCACCAAGTGGTGGTGGATCCAGGCCTGCTACGAGGTCGTGGGGGTGGTCGTCATGGCCGTCATCGTCGGGGCGTCGGCGCCCGCGACTCCGGCGATCCAGATCCAGAACGCCACGGAAAGCATCGGGCAGTCGGTGCAGGACGGCCTGAAGGACCTGGGGATCGAGACGAAGTGATGCTTGCAGGCCCTCCGGTCGCCGGCGGGGCCTCAAACCACGGGTGATCCCGTGGCCGGATCGAACCCGAACGATTCGGCCAGCACCCGGTACAGCTCCGGGTGTTCCTGACGGAATTTGTCGGGAATTTCCAGGAACGATTCCACCGCGACGGCGTAGAACTCGGAGGGATGTTCGGCTCCGTAGGGGTCCAGGAACGTCTCGATCCCGCGTTCGTCGTCCTTCACCAACCGGTCGTATTCGGAGCCCATCGTCCTGGCCCATCGCTCCTTCATGGCGGCGGGCAGGACGGGGCAACCTTCCATCGCGCCGTTTTCCGCGTCGATCTGGTGGGCGAACTCGTGGAAGACAACATTGTAGCCGTCCAGCTCGCGCAAGGACCGGCGGATCGCCCCGCGCGACAGGATCACGGGGCCGCGGGTCCACGATTCGCCGTCGAAGGCCGCCCACGGTTCGCGGATCTCCAGGCCGTCGCCCAGGGACACGGAATCCTCGCGCCGCCAGGTCAGCGGGTGCACCAGCACCTCGGACAGATCGTCGTAGACCCAGTCGTCGGAACGGCCCGCCAGCAGCAGGCAGGCGTGCCCCGCGATGGTCCATTTCAGGGTGTCCAGCACCACCACGTCCTTGCACCCCACGAACGACTTTTCGGCCAGGAACACGTTGAACTTGCCGTCGACGCGGCGGCGCAGTCCGGGGGAAAGCCTCGCGTAGACGGGAACCGTCCGGCAAAGCGTCTCCTGGACGTTTTCCGGCAACGGGGTCTCCAGCAGGCGCCGACGCCGGTGCGCCTTCTCCCGACGCGAATTCCACCACCACGCCGCGAAAAGGATCGCGGCGGCGAGCGCGTACCAGATCACCGCGAAGTCAGAACCTGGACGGCCACGCCCGCCAGCACCGTGAAGCTCAGGACGATGTTGGCCTTGAAGAACCCGCTCTGGAGCGACAGGTCGTCGTCCTTGCGGAACAGGTGCATCCAGACCAGCACGGCACCGCACACCGCGGTGGCGGCGTGCCAGGGGGCTCCCCAACCGGCCAGGCGGCCGGTCAGGAGCAGAAGCCCCAGGGTCGCGAAATGCAGAATCGCCGACACCCGCATGGCGCCCTCGCGCCCCAGGGCGACGGGAATGGAATGCAACCCGAGCCTTTTGTCGTGGGATTCGTCCTGGGTGGCGTACACGATGTCGAATCCCGTCATCCAGGTCCACAGGACCAGGCCCAGCAGGGCCGGCACGAGCGAAAACCGCCCCGATGCCGCGATGGCCGCCGCCAGCGGAGAAATCCCGATCGCCAACCCCAGCCAGACATGGCAAAGCGCGGTGAAGCGCTTGGTGAGGCTGTAGCCCAGCACCAGCGCGAGCGCCACCGGCGAAAGCGCGAAGCAGAGCGGATTCAGGAGCCAGGTGAGCCCCACGAACACGGCGCCGTTCACGAACACGAACACGCTGGCCGCCTTGGGCGAAATCCGACCGGCGGGGATGTCCCGTTTGGCGGTGCGCTCGTTGGAGGCGTCGATGTCGCGGTCGATCAGGCGGTTGAAGGCCATGGCCGCGTTGCGCGCGGTGGCCATGCACAGCACAACCAGCACGAACGTGCCCGGTTCGAACCGGCCCTGCGATCCCACCATCCAGCCCGCGATCGCGAACGGCAGCGCGAAGAACGTGTGCGAGAACCGCACCAGCGAAAACCAGAGTCGGATCTTGTCGAGCATGTTCA
>JAKPQQ010000274.1 GCA_029557215.1 Fibrobacterota bacterium
AGGACCTTGCCCACAAGGTGTACGCGGGTTCCGACCTCTACCTGATGCCCAGCCTGTTCGAGCCCTGCGGGCTATCGCAGATGTACGCCATGCGCTACGGTACGCTTCCCGTGGTGCGCCGCACCGGAGGCTTGGCCGACACGGTGTGGAACTACATCGAGCACGACGGCGGCGGCGACGGCTTCGTCTTCGACGACTACCGCGTGGACAGCTTCTACTACACGCTGGGCTGGGCGGTCAGCACCTACTTCGACCGTCGCCACCATTTCGAGGGCATGCGCCGCCGTGTCATGGGCCGCGACTTCTCGTGGGACGCCTCGGTGCCCAAGTACGAAGAGGTGTACCGCCACGCGCTCGCCAAGGTGGGACGGCACGGGGGCTGAGGGAGCGGTCGCCAGGCGCCTGGTGCCTCGGACCGTCAAGCATCTCCCGTTCGATGTCCATGCCGACGAGAGATGCTGCGTCCTCCACGGAACGCTTTTGTGAGCATTATTCCTCCGTGCTCTCCCTCAAGACCCCACTGATTCCTTCCGTCATCCTCGTGATCGCCCTTTCCAGGTGGGCAGGTTGCCAGGAGCCTTCTTCGAACATCCCGATGCCCCCAGTGCTGGGTGCGCGCTCCACGGAATTGTCCGACAGTCTATCCTCGGTCCGCGAACGCATGCTGCAGCAGCTCTCTTCCGGAGCGCCCGTGGACGTCGAGCGAGAACGCGACGCGCTTCGTGCGAAGTTCCCGGGCATCGGCTCTAGCCTCCTGACCACTCCCGAGGAGGTCGCGGTGCGGATGCTGTCCCGCGAGTGGAAAACGCTGTCCGATCCGAGATTCCAGCTTCCCGGACGGGAATTGGCACGACGCCAGATCGGCCTTGTCCAACCAAGGCAGGGCCCGTTCCTCCGAAGCCTGGTGGCGTTGGTTTCGGAACGTCGGAACGAAATGCGCAACGAGATCCTCGCCGGCCTGGAAGGGGCCGATCAAGCACGGGCGCTCCTGATCCTGGACGCCTTCGCCTACGACGAGTGGCGCATCGCGTCCCTTCG
Source organism: Fibrobacterota bacterium (assembly GCA_029557215.1). GTDB lineage: Bacteria > Fibrobacterota > Fibrobacteria > UBA5070 > UBA5070 > UBA5070. The sequence goes on from JAKPQQ010000274.1 coordinate 1,039, forward strand.
CGGACGTCGCGACTCCCTCGTCAAGCAGGGGGTTGCCATCCCCGTTTTCGTCGACATTTGGATCGGAAACGATCCACCGTTCGCCGACAACGCCTTCAGCATGCTCCTGGGAATCGGTGGCTTCGCGGGATCGGCGCCGGTGGACAGGTCGTTCGAAAGCGGACCATCCATGCAGATCGAGATGGGGTGGATGCGACGGTCCTTCTGGGTCGACCTGTCGATCCAGCCCACGTGGGGGGACTTGCGCCGTCCGATTTCCTGGCGCGGCCACGTCTGGGA
>JAKPQQ010000277.1 GCA_029557215.1 Fibrobacterota bacterium
GGACGAGGTTCGAGAAGCAGGATGTGTCTGACCATGCACGAGAAATTAATCGCCCTGGATCGGAGCGGACAATCCGTCGCGCGGTTCGCGGCAGCTATCTTTGGTTGCGAAACCTTCTCAGTCTCGAGGCGACGATGTTCCTTCCAGCGACCCGCGAAGAAATGACCCGCAGGGGGTGGGGCGAACTGGACGTGATCCTGGTGACCGGCGACACCTACATCGACAGCCCCTACCATGGAGTCGCCGCGATCGGACAGGTTCTGGTCAAGGAGGGTTTCCGGGTCGGCGTGGTTTCGCAGCCCAGGACGGATTCCGTCGAGGACGTCTCCCGTCTGGGCGAGCCGCGGCTGTTCTGGGGAGTGTCGGCCGGATGCGTGGACAGCATGGTGGCCAACTACACCAGTTCGGGCAAGCGCCGCAACCAGGACGATTTCACGGCCGGCGGGGTGAACGACCGCCGCCCCGACCGCGCGAGCATCGCCTACACTGGCCTGATCCGCAGGGCGTTCAAGGGGACCGCGCCGATCGTGCTGGGAGGGATCGAGGCGTCGCTTCGGCGGGTGGCCCACTACGACTGGTGGGACAACAAGATCCGTCGCGCGCTCCTGTTCGACGCGAAAGCCGACCTCCTGGTGTACGGCATGGGCGAGCTCTCGACCCTGGAACTGGCGCGGCGGCTCCGGGAAGGGATCTCCATCGACGACGTTCCCGGAACCTGCCGCATCGCCAAGGAGAAGCCCGACGACGCCCTGGAACTCGTGCCGTTCGACGAGATCGTCCAGGACCGCGCGAAGTACGTGGACATGTTCCGGCAATTCTACAAGCATTCCGATCCAGTGACGGGCAAGCGGCTGGCGCAGCGCCACGGTGACCGCTGGCTGGTGCAGAACCCGCCGTCGCCCAACCTGACCACCGAACAGATCGACCGGTTCTCCGACATTCCCTGGGAGCTGGAGACGCACCCGACGGAATCCGTGCATGGCCCGGTGAAGGCCTGGGAGACCGTCCGTTTTTCCGTGATGACCCACCGCGGGTGCTACGGCGAGTGCAATTTCTGCGCGATCGCGGTGCACCAGGGCCTGGCGATCCAGAGCCGCAGCGAAGAAAGCGTGGTGCGCGAGGTCGAGCGGATGCGCGACCACCCCAAGTTCAAGGGGATCCTGGCCGACGCGGGAGGCCCCACCGCGAACATGTACGGCTACGAATGCTCCAAGAAGCTCAAGAAGGGTTCCTGCGAGCACAAGCGTTGCGTGTGCCCCGCCACTTGCCCGGCCATGCCGGTGACCCACGAGCCGCACATCAAGCTGCTGCGCAGGTTGCGCGCCATGCCGGGGATCCGCAAGGTGTTCGTGGCCAGCGGCATCCGGACGGACCTGGTGATGGACGACGACAGGTTCGGACAGGCCTACATCGAGGAGATCGCCGCCCACCACGTGTCGGGCCAGCTCAAGGTGGCCCCGGAGCATTTCGACGACCGGATCCTTTCCCTGATGGGCAAACCCGGCCTGGGAACGATCCTGGACTTCAAGGAACGGTTCGAGAAGGCCAGCGCCAAGGCCGGCAAGAAGCAGTTCCTGACCTACTACGTGATCGCCGCCCACCCCGGATGCTCGCTGGACGACATGAAGGCCATGGGCGACTACGCCCGCGACCGGTTCGGCCTGACCCCCGAACAGGTCCAGATCTTCACCCCCACGCCCGGCACCTGGAGCACGGTGATGTACGCCACGGGAATCGATCCGTTCACCGGGGAAAAGGTGTTCGTGGAACGCGACGGAGGCAAGCGCCGCGCTCAAAAAGAAGTGGTCGGCGGACATCGCCCCCCTCCTCGGAACACGCCCGGATTTTCAACGGCTTCTACGCGGATGCAATCCCGCAGGTACTAATTTTTCGATCGAAGTTTTCCCAACTGCCCCCTCCTTACCCAATAGGGACATTATGAACGCACTGTCTTCCGTATCCAAGGAAACATCGGTTCTCCGAGACTATTTCCATGGTTCGAAGGTGCTGATCACCGGCGGATTCGGCTTTGTCGGCAGCAACATGGCCAAGACGCTCATCGAATTCGGTGCGGACATCACCTTGCTCGACCTGCGAACCGGCGAAGATGTCGGCTCTCTGATCAACACCTTGGGGTTGCGCGACAAGGTGCGGATCGTCCAGGGGGACGTGGGCGATCTCACGCTCGTACGCCAGCTCGTGCATGAAAGCGGCTTCCGGTTCATCTTCAATTTCGCGGCCTACGCGACCGTCATCGAAAAGGCCGTGGAGGCCCCCTACGACACCGTCATGGCCAACACCATGGGCTGGGTGAACGTGATGGAGGCGGCGCGCACCGCTCCCGTGAAAGCCGAAGTCGTGTTCCTGTCTTCCACCGACAAGGTCTACGGCGAGATGGACGGCCATGCCTACCAGGAAGACACCACTCCTTTGCGAGGCATCGGCGTCTACGACGCGGCCAAGCTCGCGGCCGATGTTCTGGGCAAGACCTACTTCGAGGTCTTCGGACTTCCCACCGTGGTCCTGCGCATGTGCAACCTGTTCGGTCCCGGCGACTTCAACACCGAATACCGGCTGATCCCCAAGGCGATGCGCAACCTGCTGGCCTCCGACACGCCCGTGGCCCCGGAGCTCTACTTCGATTCGATCGACCACCAGCGCGACTACCTGTACATCGAAGACGCCGTGCGGGCGATCCTCCTCCTGGCCTACCACAAGGGTTGTCGCGGCGACGTCTTCAACCTGCGGGCCGCCAAATACACCACGACGCCGCACCTGCTCAAGACGCTGGTGCACATCGCCGCCGATGTGGAACGCGAACACGATCCGCGACGGGCGGAACAGATCATCCACAACGGGATCACGATCAAGGTCCGCGAAACGGAATCCAAGGTGATCACGATCAAGAACCAGCACCTGGACGGAAGCAAGCTCACGCTGGCCACCGGGTTCGAGCCCGCCGTGGAATTCGAAGAGGGACTCCGCCGCACCGTCGAGGCCTACAGGATGTATTTCCAGTCGCTGCGGATCGCATCCTGATGGATTCGGGCTGGAAGGGCCGGATCTGCCTCGTGACGGGGGCTGCCGGGTTCGGTGGCTCGCATCTGTGCGCGGCACTGGTGGAGCGCGGAGCGAAGGTCGTCGGATTCGACCGCTGGTCGCCTCGGAACTCCTTCCTCGCGCTGTCCGGCACGATCGACCGGATCGACTGGATCCAGGGCGACGTGCGGGACGTGGACCTGCTCAAGCAGGCGCTCGAGCGGTTCGACGTGGCGACGGTGTTCCATCTGGCCGCGCAGCCCATCGTGCCGATCTCGAACACGCTCCCCATGGAGACGTTTTCCGTCAACGCCATGGGCGCGATGGCGGTGCTGGAGGCGATCCGCCTCACGGGCAACCGGCGCGACCTGGTGTTCGCCTCTTCGGGCGCCTACTACGGAGCGACCACGACGGACGAGCCGATCGCCGAAGAGCATCCTCCGCTCCCGGCCATGAACACCTACGCGCCGTCCAAGGTGGCCGCCGACGAGATGGTCCGCTCCTACGCCCGCATCTTCGGGACCCGCGCCGCCGTGTGCAGGTTCATGAACACCTTCGGCGAAGGCGATTCCAACTTCACGCGGCTGGTGCCGCGCGCCGCGCGCAACCTCGCGCTGGCGGAGCCGTACGATTTCGGGGATCGCGACGACGGATCGACGCAGCTGGATTTCCTGCACATCTCGGACATGACGCGCGCCTACATCGCGCTGGCGGAAAACCTGGACGCCGGGATCGGCGAGGCGTTCAACATCGGCAGCGGTCGCGGCCGCTCGACCGCCGAAATCGCCCGCGCGGCTTCGCTTGCCTGGGACGGGACGGAACGCACGCCGTTGTTCGGCGGTCCCGCGAGATCCACCCCCATCGTCAAGTACCTGGACACGTCCAAAGCGGAACGGATCCTGGGCTGGAAGCCCGCGGTGCCGCTCCAGGAAGCCTTGGAGCGGACCATGAAGTGGTACAAGGACAATTGGAGCGCCATCGCGTGAGCAGGCTGGAGGAGATCCTCGCGTCGGAAGACCGGCGGGTTCGCGAATTCCCGGTCGCGGGGAACAAGACGTTTTTTGCCCACGCCGCCGTATGTCCTCTGCCCGCCGCCGTGGCGAACGCCGTGGTGGAGCACGCCGAGCGCGCGAGCCGGGAAGGCCAGTTCGAACACCTGCACCGCGAAGCCGAGATCGGCGCCCGGAGCTTGGCGGCAGCGTTGATCGGTTCTTCGCCTGAAGAAATCGCTTTCGTGTCTTCGACATCGGCCGGGCTTTCGATGGTCGCGCAGGGCTTGTCCTGGCATTCGGGCGATTCCGTCGTCGTCGCGGCGGCGGATTTTCCGTCGAACCTCCACCCCTGGCTCGCCTTGCGCGCCCAAGGCGTGGAAGTGCGGATCATCGAACGTCGAGCGGACGGAACCATCCTGGTGGAGGACATCGAGCCGCACCTGGACTCCACGACCCGGCTTGTCGCGTTGTCGTCGGCGCACTTCGGGATCGGGACCCCGATCGACGTCGACGCGATCGGACAATATCTGCATTCGCGCCAAATTCTGTTCTGCCTCGACGCGATCCAGACCCTGGGCGCGCATCCCACGAGAATCGACCATGTCGATTTCCTGGTGGCCGATGCGCACAAGTGGCTGCTTGGCCCGCAAGGAATCGGCATCCTGTACGTGGGCTCCCGGCACTGGGACACCCTGCGCCCCGTTCTGTTGGGCTGGAAGTCGGTCGCGTCATCCAAGGACTACGCGAGCCTGGCGCAGGAATTGTCGCCATCCGCGAAGCGCTACGAACCCGGAAGCCTCAACGCGTCGGGCATCTGCGGCCTTCACTCGGCGTTGAAGCTGATTTCGGATTGCGGCATCGAGCAGGTCTCGCGCAGGATCCGCATGCTGCGAAGCCGGATCGAATCGGGCTTGCGCACCCAAGGCCACCACGTGCTGGGTCGCGAAGGCGAAGACGGTCCCACGGGAATCGTGTCGTTCCGCCCTCGCGCGGAAGATCTTGTCGAACTGGCCAAGCGGCTGGATGCGGAAGGCTTCGTGCTGTCCACCCGGACGGACATCGCGGGAAGCCCTTGCATCCGCGTCGCGCCACACTTCTACAACACCACGGAAGAAGTCGACCGGTTCCTCTCCAGAGTCTGAACCCGCGAACTCAGCAGCTGCCGGGGCCGCCGTCCACTCTCGCGATCTTGGATCCGCAGGAACGAGCGAACTCGAGCCGTTCGTAGTCGGCCAAGGGGATGCTGGGCCCAGGCTTCGTGCACAGCTCGTCGAAGGCCTTGGCGAGGGCCTCGGCGATCTCGTCGGCGTCCATCTGCTGGATGTGCGCCCGCTCCAGGATCGCCACGAATTCCCCGTCCTTGAACAGGGCGATGTTGGGCGAGCTGGCGGCCACGTGCGGGATGTACTTGGAGCGGAAGTGGCTGACGGCCGACTTCTCCTGGCCGGCGAACATGGCCACCAGGTGGTCGGGAATCCTGGAGTTCTGCAGGGCCGCACCGACACCGGGGCGCGCGCTGCCCGCCGAACAACCGCAGACCGAATTCAGGACCACCAGGGTGACGCCTTCGGCGGCGAGTGCCTGGTCGACTTCTTCGGGCGTGAGGAGATCGCGAAAGCCCACATCGTTCAGCTGCTGGCGGAACGGCGCGACGGCGACCGGATCGTAGGTGGGAACATCCATCGTGGCCATGGTATTGGTCCTTTCTGTGGGATCGGAACTCGTGGCCGACCCGGAATCAAGAATCATTCTGATTCTCAATTATACAAAGTCGCACCCCCTCCGCGCCAACCTGCCCGGCGTCGAAAGCGTCGGCGTCCAATCCCGATGCGGGCGCAGGATCGTCACGCCCGATTCCGCGTCCACGGATGAACGCGAAAAGCCCCCGCCCGGGAGTTCCGGACGAGGGCTCGAGTCGTGACGGATTCCGTCGCGATTACTTCTTGAGCGCGCCCAGGACCTGCGTGAGGGTGATGTCGCGCTGGAGCGCGCCGATCGTTTCCACCAGCGGGATGTGCTTGGGGCACGCCTTGACGCACTGCTGGGCCAGACCGCAATCCTGGATGCCGCCGGGTCCGGTGACCTTGTCCAGTCGGGCCGGCATCTGCATCGCGCCCGTCGGGTGCATGTTGAACAGGCGAGCCTGTCCGAGCACCGCGGCGCCGATGAAGTCGTTGATGTCGGTGAACTGGGGGCAGACTTCCATGCAGCAGCCGCAGGACATGCATTCCGACAGCTTGTAGGTGGTGGTCTGGTCGTCCGGATTCTGGCGGGGCCCCGGGCCGAGGTCGTGGTAGCCGTCCACTTCGACCCAGGCGTTGATCTTCTTGAGGTTGTCGAAGATCCGCTGGCGGTTGACGCGAAGGTCGCGCTCCACCGGGAACTTGGACATGGGCTCGAGCTTGACGGGTTGTTCCAGCTTGTCGACCAGGGCGGTGCACGCCTGGCGGACCTGCCCGTTGATGACCATGGTGCAGGCACCACAGACTTCTTCGAGGCAGGAGCTTTCCCAGGTGACGGGAGCCACGGTCTTGCCGGACTTGTCCTTGGGATCGCGACGGATGGCCTGGAGCAGGGAGATGACGTTCATCCCCTCTTCGTAGGCGACAGCGAACTCGGCCCAGTAGGCGGGCGACTTCGGGCTGTCCTGGCGCTTGATGCGGACTTCGACGGTCTTCGACATGATTTGTCCTCCGTTCCCTTACGCCTTGGCCTCGGCGGCCTTGCGCTTGTCCATGAATTTCTTCCAGGCCTTCTTGCCCACGCCGGTGTAGTCGCGCGGCTCGGGCGAGAGGTGGCGGGTGTCGACTTCCTTGTACTCGATCGTGGGATGAGACTTGGAAGGGTCGTGTTTGGCGACGGTGGTCTTGAGCCAGGTCTGCGTCTGGGCCAGGAACTTCTCGTAGTAGGCGGTCCAGGCGGGATCTTCGATGGGCGTCTCCTTGGAAGGAGCCGGGTTGTCGAAGGCGGGCTTGGAGTGGGCGCCGCGGCATTCGTCGCGCAGGAGGGCGGCGTCGACCACGGCCTTGGCCATGGTGATCATGCCGTCGAGCTGGCGCAGGAACACGGCGCTCATGTTGCCCGAACCCGACTTGTCGAGGCTGGAAGCCTTCTTGAGGCGGGCTTCGAAGCCGTCGATCATGCCCTGGAGCTGCTTGAGCTCGTCGTTGTGGCGTTCGATCAGGCAGAAGGCGCTCATGGCGTCGCCCAGTTCCTTGTGGATCACGAACGGATTCTCAGGTCCGTCCTGGGCCAGGAGCTTCTTGTAGGCCTCTTCCTCGTGCTTGCATTCCTTCTCCAGCAGCGACGACTCGGCCGGCGCGGTCTTGGAGTTGGCGGCCAGGGCGGCGACGGATTCGCCGCAGACCAGACCCGCGAAGATGCAGGACATGAGGGAGTTGGCGCCCAGACGGTTCGCGCCGTGGTACTGGTGGTCGGCTTCGCCGATCGCGTACACGCCGGGGATGTTGGTCATCTGGTTGGCCGGCGAATTCTTGAGCAGGCGCCCGGTTTCGTCGGTTTCGTAGCCCGCGTACAGACCACCCATGGAGTAGTGGTAGGCGGGGTAGATCTCCATGGGGACCTTCTTGGGATCCACGCCGCGGAACTTCTCGTAGATGTCGAGGATCGCGCCCAGCTTCTTGAGGAGGTATTCCTCGGAGCGGTGGGTGAGGTCCAGGTACACGGCGTTGCGTCCGCCGATGCCGAGGCCTTCCTTCGTGCAGATCAGGGCGATTTCGCGGGAAGCGATGTCGCGGGGCACGAGGTTGCCGTAGAGCGGGTAGCGCTCTTCCAGGAAGTAGTAGCGTTCGGCGGGGGGGATTTCGTTCCAGGGACGCTTGTCGCCCTTGTTGCGGGGCACCCAGACGCGACCGCCTTCGCCGCGGGCGGATTCCGAGATCAGACGCAATTTGTCGGATCCGGGGATGCCCGTGGGGTGGATCTGGACCATTTCGGGGTTGCCGTACCAGACGCCCTGCTTGTAGGCGGCGGCGGTGGCCGAACCGAAGTTGATGGTCGAGTTGGTGGTCTTGCCGAACATGAGTCCGGGACCGCCGGTGGCGAGCACCACGGCGAAGCCGGGGAAGCTCTTGAATTCCATGGTCGACAGATCCTGCGCGACGATGCCGACGGCCTTGCCGTCCTTGTCGAGGATCAGGCGGGTGAATTCCCAGTTTTCGAACTTGCGGACCTTGCCTTCGGCTTCCCAGCGGCGGACCTGCTCGTCGAGCGAGTACAGGAGCTGCTGGCCGGTGGAGGCGCCCGCGAACGCGGTGCGGTGGTGCAACGTGCCGCCGAACCGGCGGAAGTCCAGGAGGCCTTCCGGAGTGCGGTTGAAGGTCACGCCCAGGCGGTCCATCATGTTGATGACGGCAGGGGCGGCTTCGCACATGGAGAGCACGGGAGGCTGGTCGGCCAGGAAGTCGCCGCCCTTGATGGTGTCGACGAAGTGGATGTAGGGGGAATCGCCTTCGCCCTTGGTGTTCACCGCGCCGTTGATGCCGCCCTGCGCGCACACGGAGTGGCTGCGCTTGACGTGCACCATGCTGAAGATGTCGACTTCGAGGCCCAGCTCGCAAGCCTTCATGGCGGCAGCGAGACCTGCGAGGCCCCCACCGACGATCAACACTCTCTTGTCGCTCATGTTGCCTTCCTCGATGTCAGATGGATGCGTTCATATGTGATGGGTGATGGAGATCAGACGTCGGCCAGGGAGCTTTTCATGACGTAGGTCACGAGCTCGTCGGACGAGAACCAGTAGGAGATTTCGCGCGCGGCCGATTCGGGGGAATCGGAGCTGTGGACCACGTTGGAACCCATGGTGGGCCCGAACGCGTGGCGGATGGTGCCGGGCGCCGCCTTGGCGGGATCCGTCGCACCGTTGAGAGAGCGCACGCCGGCGATCGCGTCTTCGCCCTCGAGCGCGAGCACCACGATGGGGCCGCTGCTCATGAACTCGCAGAGGCCGTCGAAGAACGGGCGCCCCTCGTGTTCCGCGTAGAACCCGGCGACCTTTTCCCGGGTGGGGTGGACGAGCTTCATGGCCAGAAGGCGGAAGCGGGCCGTTTCGTAGCGGCGAAGGATCTCGCCGGCCAGAGCGGAACGGACTGCGTTGGGCTTGATGATGGCGAAGGTGCGTTCGATCATGAAGCCGGAAATCTAGACTTCGAGGTCGTTTGCTAACAGGTGCCGAGTTGCGGTCCATGCCCGAAGCCCGAGTTGGAATCGGCATGGATCTACGGTTTTTGTCCGCATGGAGTTAGCTTCGTGGGCAGGAACACCCCCCTACACACTTCGGAATACCCTTCTTGATCCAGGAATCCCAGAACAAGTTCGCGCCCATCCTCCGGATCGTGGAATCGGCGCTCATCCTCGGAACGCTGGTCGGCTCTTGTCTGCTCGTCTCGGGAAGCTGCAACGAAAACGCCCTGATGGTGGGTCTGGCCGCGGTGGTGCTGTACCTGCTGCTGGCCGAACCCAGCTCCCTGTACGGATCCTGGCGGGGCGCGCCGCTCAAGGACGAGCTCCTTCGCTGCACCTGGGTGTGGATTTCCTCTTCCATGGTCCTGGCGTTCATCCTCCAGACATTCCTTCCCGGCGCGGAACTCCCCCGCAACCTGTTCCTGGTCTGGGTGGGCACCGATCTGGTGGGTCTGCTCGCCTGGAGAGCCTCCTTCCGGTTCCTCGTGGGGCGGTTCCGCAATCGCGGGCGCAATCGCGCCAGAGTGGCCATCGCCCCCGCCGACCTGATGGGGCTCGAGGTCGGGAAGACGATCGAGGCCATGCCGGATTCCGGCCTGGACGTGGCCGGGTGGTTCGACGACCGCAACCCGGAAGGCGATCGCGAACCTTCGGTCCCCAAGGACATGATCCTGGGAGACCTGGAAGAGCTGGTGGCCCGCACCCGCGAAGGCGAATTCCAACGGGTCTACCTCGCGTTCCCGCTTTCCGCGACCGAACGCACCCGGTTCCTGATCCAGCGCCTGGCCGACACCACCGCCTCGGTCTACCTGGTCCCCGACTTCTTCACGTTCAATCTCGTCAATTCCCGCATGCTCCATCTGGGGAACCTGACGGCGATTTCCGTCTTCGAGCTCCCCTACAGCGAAACCGACTGGTACGTCAAGCGCACCTTCGACATCCTGTTCTCCCTGGGGTTCCTCGCCGTGTTCGGGATCCCCATGCTGGCGATCGCGGCGGCGGTCAAGCTGACCTCGCCGGGACCGGCGATCTTCAAGCAGAAGCGCTACGGGCTTTCCGGCCAGCCGATCGAAGTCTGGAAGTTCCGCTCCATGCGCACGCAGGACAACGGCCCCGTGGTCAAGCAGGCCACCAAGGGGGATCCGCGCATCACTCCGCTGGGCGCGTTCCTGCGCAAGTCGTCCATCGACGAATTCCCGCAGTTCATCAACGTCCTGCAAGGGTCGATGTCGATCGTGGGACCGCGCCCCCACGCGATCGCCCACAACGAGGAATACCGTCGCAAGATCCACGGCTACATGCTGCGCCACAAGGTCAAGCCCGGCATCACCGGCTGGGCCCAGGTCCACGGATGGCGGGGCGAAACCGAGACGCTCGACAAGATGGAGCAGCGCGTCAAGTACGACATCGACTACCTGCGCCGCTGGTCGCTGTGGCTGGACCTCAAGATCTGCTTCCTGACCGCCTGGCAGCTGGTGTTCAAGCGGGACAACGTCTACTGATGGCGACCTTCGATTTCCGCGGCAGGCTCCTCGCGTCCGACCTTCCCGAAGAGGGACGCCTTTCCATGCCGGCCGAGTGGGCTCCCCGCGCCGGGACCTGGCTCGGATGGCCCTGCAACACCGACACCTGGCCCGACGAAATCCGTCCGGCCGTGGAACTCGCGTTCCGCGCCTACGCCGACGCGCTTTCCCGCGGCGAGGTTGTCAATTTCTGTGCAGGATCCCCCGGGGTGCGCGAGCGGATCGGCCAGCTCGTGGCCGACCTCCCCCGCCGCGACAGGATCGTCCTGCACGACATCCCCATCGACGATTCCTGGCTGCGCGATTCGGGCCCGATCTTCGTGCGCGACGCGGCCACGGGCAGGCTGGCCGTCACGGACTGGGACTTCGACAAGTGGGGCGGCAAGTACCCGCCCTGGGACCAGGACGACCGGATTCCGTCCCGGGTGGCCGACCTTCGCGGCATGGACCGCTGGATCCCGGGCATGAAGCTCGAAGGCGGATCCATCGACGTGGACGGCGAAGGCACGCTCCTGACCACCGAGCAGTGCCTGCTCCACGAGAACCGCAACCCCTGGCTGGATCGCGAAGGAATCGAACTCCGCTTGGACCGTTTCCTGGGCGCCCGCAAGGTGCTTTGGCTGGGTCGCGGCGTGGACGGCGACGACACCGACGGCCATGTGGACGACCTGGCCCGCTTCCTGGCGCCGGGCCTGGTCTGCGCCGCGGTGGAATCCGACGTCAACGACGAGAACCACGCGCCGCTCGACGACAATATTTGTCGCCTGCGCGGGATGCGCGACGCCGCCGGCCGCAGGTTGGAAGTGGTGGAGCTCCCCATGCCCAGGCCGTTGGTGCGGCTGGGCTTGCGCACCCCGGCGAGCTACTGCAACTTCCTGTTCACGGCCCAAGGGATCGTGATGCCCGCCTTCGGCGATCCCATGGACGAGCTCGCGATCCGCAGGCTGGAAGCCGCCACCGGACGGGAAGTGACGCCCGTCGACTGCCGCGACGTGATCTTCGGGCAAGGCAGCCTGCACTGCCTGAGCCAGCAGGAGCCGTCGGACAGATCCTGAGAAGGGGCGCCCGAGGAGAGCGCCCCTTCTTCGAAAGGACGGGAGGGCGGCGAGCGCTCTTGGTCATTCCCCGTGCATCCCCGCAAGCGACGCGCCGCCCACCGAAATCGCCGTTCCCCGCATACAAGGCGACCCGGTTTTTATCCCATCGAACAGTATACCGTTCCGCACAACCCCAGACAAGTGCGATTGAGGAAAAAACTCATCCTCAGCGGCTCGTTCCTTCCCCCAGCCCAAGCCTGTACGCTTTCGGCGTACAGCAAGCGCTCGAAACGCCGATAGCCACGGGCCGCGGCGTCGATTTTCTCCTATTTCTGACATTGCAGGAAACGACACGGCGGGTTGAACCCCCCTTCCGAAACCGGGTGAGTGGAAGGTCATGGGTCCGTCGTTCCAAGCCTTCCGGAGTTTACTCCGGAAGGCTCTCCTTTTCAGGCCCGGACCAGCCCCGAATCCTGGCGCAAGTCCGTGAACTCGGGGTGATCGGGCCACATTTCCAGTCCTGCCCGCAGGAACCGATCGGCGGACTCTTCCTGGGAGCACATCCGCAGCGCGCGCACCAGACCCGACCAGGCGCGAGGGTCGTCGCCGTCCTTTTGGATGCACCAGGCGTAGAGTTCGGCCGCGCGGGCCGGTTTTCCGTGACGCACGTATGCGTCAGGCAGCACCCAACGCGGCGGTCGTCTGGTTTCCAGCACGTCCTTGAGGATCTTCAGGATCTCCAATCCCAAGGGTTCGTTCCCGTGGGTGCGCCAATGCTCGGCCAGGCTCTGCAACGGCAGGATGGACACGAGTTTGGGATCCACGGGAAGCAAGGCCTGGCGTACCGACGGCGTGAAGGCCTTTTCCCAGAATTCCAGCGCGGCCTCGGCCCCCAGGACCTGCGTCCAGACCTGGGCGACCAGACTGATCTGGTTGGGATGCCAGCTCGCGGGATCCGGATCCAGGGTTTCCTGGTAGACGTCGTAGGCTCCTTGGACGTCGCCTCGGACCAGCCGAAGGGACGCCAGATGGGACGGCAGCACCGAAAGCAGGTGCTGGTCGGCGTCGCCGGCGCGGACGAGTTCCAGCGCTTTGCGGAATCCGGTTTCGGCCTCGTCGATCTCGCCCAGGTCCTGCATGGAGGTGGCCATCTGGTACCATTGGATCGCGCCGCAATCGCCCGCGGCCACCCGGTCCTGGAGAATGGCGCGGTTGCGCACCTGCTTGGCCTTCACCGTGGCGGGATCCGTGTAGCCCGTGTGGTGCACCATGATCTGGCTGTATTCCAGCGGGAGCCCCAAGGCGAAGATGGCCGGGTACACCTGCTCGTGGATGGCGCCGGTGAACCGCAACCTGGGGTGGGCGGGGAACATCCGGATCTGGGAGAATTCCGATCCCGTCGCCCCGCCGTCGATTGTGTTCTTGATCAGGAACGAAAGCGCCCGTTCGGGAGGATCCTGGGCCGCGCGAAGGATCGGTTCGACGGATTCCGGCGGCAAGCGGTCGTCGGCGTCCAGCCAGAGGATCCACGGGCGCGTCGCGCGATCCAGGCTCGCGTTGCGCGCCAGTGCGAAATCCTTGCGCCATTCCATGAAGGACACCTTGGCCCCGGCGGCCTTCGCGATCTCGACGGTCGCGTCGGTCGAGCCGGTGTCGACCACGACGAGTTCGGCGTCGAGAGGCTCGATCGAGCGCAGGAGCGCGGGAAGGTTGTCGGCCTCGTTCTTGACGATCATGCAGACCGATATTCGACTCATGGCCTACAGTCTTCCATCCACAAGCGGAAGATGCTAGACAAAAATCGGAACGGCCCCTCGCCTACCCCCTGCGCGCCTCGATGGCCTTTTCGCGCAGTTCGCGCCCGACACCCATGCTGTCGAGCAGCATGGCCAGGTCGCGATCGGAGGTGCCGGCCGGGGCGAGTTCGGTCCAGTTGAACACGGAGTCGGAGTCGGCGGGATCCATGCGCACGGCCATCTCGAAGAAGGCGCGCGCGGCGTTCCCCAGCCCCTGGCGGTAGCAGGAGATCCCGATCCCGCCCCAGGCGCGGGATTGGCCCGCGTCCTCGTCGATCGCCTTCAGGAAATAGGGAAGCGAATCGTTCCACTGTTCCGATTCCAGCAACCGCTCCCCGATGTCGCAGGCACACGTGCTCCCGTCCGCCGCGGCCTGGACGGGTTCCGTCGGCGCGGTGGGCGCCGGGGCGCCCGACGCCTCCGACAGGATCCGACCCAATTGGTCGTCGCATCCCAGGGCGGAAGCGATGTCGCGCAGGTTGGCTTCGTTGTCGGGGTCGGAAGGACAGCGGCGGTAGGCCTCCTGGGCGAGCACCCACGCGTCATCGCGGCGCCCGAGCCAGAACAGCGAGATGCTCAGCCCCTGGATCGCGCGCCAACCGGAAGGATCGGCGTCGTGGGCGCGTTTGAACAGGTCGGCCGCGTCCTGCCATCTGGATTGCGCCAGCGCCGATTCTCCGAGTCCGAGGAGCTCTTCGGGGGATCCCATCTGTGCGGACATGGTCTCTGCCTCCTTAGGTGCAATCAAGGTATTCTCTGCGCAGGGGGTTTGCGGAGGTATCTTTCATCGTCAAACATGCCATTTGTCCGGGAACTGCTCGACTCCGCCCCGAGCGCGGCCATCGCCGAACTTCACTCCCACCGCCTCGGGCGGTCGGGAATCGTCCAAAGCAGCCGCATCCGCTCCGAGCTGGAGGCGTGGCTGTCGGATCCTGTCCGGATGGAAAGCTTCGCTTCCGGCAACGCGTCCGCCACGGCCGCGCTCTCGAAGCTCGCCTTCGCCGGTCGCTCCGGGTTCGCGGAACTCGACGGCGCCCAGGAGCTTTCCGACGCCTTGATGGCCTTCCGTCCCGTGGGGGACGTCACCGGCTGGCACGGCCTGGACGATTGGTCCGCGCTGCTGCGCGGCAGGTGGCTGGACGAACATTCGATTCCCGAACCTCCCGCGCGCTGCGACGCGCTGCCATCCAGCGCGGCCTGGGTCGAGGGCGTGGCGGGGCTGTCGGCGAAGATCGACTTGGGCCTGGCGCGACTCAACCGCTCCGGCGAGCTGAACCGGCGCGACCGCCCCGTCCTGCGTTCGTGTTTCTTCCACTTGGCGCACCTTCCCGAGGATGCCTCGGAGACCTGTCTGGACCTGACCCTCGCCTTCCTCGCGGGGCGCGAGTGGGTGGTGTCCCGCAACAGCCGCCTGGAATGCCACGAGGAAATGGTCGAGTCGCTGTCCGACACCCAGGACTGGATCCGTTGGATCCGCCAATGGTGGCTGCGCCTTGCGATTCCCGGCGAGGACGCTTGGTGGCGCGACACGTCCTCCCGGATCCTGTCCGGAGCCGACGCGCTGCGCATCTGGAGCTGGCTGGACGGCGTCGAGCCTTCGGCCGACCGGGATCCATCCTGGAAGGAACTCCCCGCGCGTCTGCGCCAAGCCATCGCGCTGGGCCTGCTGGAGGCCGACCTCGAAGACGGATTCGTGGCCAGGATCCGTCCGGGCGAAGGCGAACTCCCTCCCGCGACCGACCGACCCATCACCTGCACGGCCGATTTCCTGGTCTACCTCGGTCCGGGCGCCCCGCCGACTCTCCGGCGCGACCTCGAAGCGATGGGGATCCGGGAGCAGGCCGGCCGGGTGAGCCGGTATCGCCTGGTCCGCGAAGCCGTGCTGGCCATGTCGGCGAGCACCCTCCTGGGACACAGGGTCCAAGGCGCGATCGAAGCGCTCGACCCGCCGCCGACCGTGAGACGCACGCTGGCCGAGTGGATGCAGGCGCGACGGACCTGCCAGTTCGAGTCGTTCCGGGTCCTTCGCGTGCGCGAACCCAACCGTTTCCAGGAATTGTCGGCCCTCCCGCTGGTGACCGGACTCGTGCGCGAGACCATCCCCGGCTGGGGATTCGTGGTCGATCCCGCACTGGAACCCGAACTGCGACGGGCCTTGGCCACCCTCGGCTACGACCCTCCCGCGCTGGAGGAGAACGTCGAACCCCCGACGCCCTGGAGTCTCCCGGACGCCATCGCTCCCGTGGAACAGCCCGCCTACGAGGAATGGCACCTCTCGCCGCGGCCCGACGACGACGCGCGCCGCAACGCGGTGTCGTCGACATCCAAATACGGCGAATCGCTCAAGGAGCTTCCGTTCTCCGACCTTCTGCGCGTGGCGGAATACGCCATCCTGGTCGACGCCGAGATCGAAGCGGTCCTGCGCGGTTCGGGCCCCAAGCCGGTCCGGTTCAAGATCCTGCGGCTGGACAAGCGCCGCGAACCGGTGACGCTGGAGATCCGTTCGATCGGCGGCCGGGAACCGCGCGAAATCCCGCTGGAATCCGTCCGCAAGATCCGCGTCGTCGACTGACCCCTGTTGGGGCGCGGCCTCGGATTCCATCTTTCCAGGAATAGACGGAATCCGTCGATCATCGCACCCCTCGCCGAAGGCCGCTTCCATGGATCCGCAGGAACAGAATCCGCCGCGCAATATCGTCTTGTGCTCCGACGGCACCGGGAACACCGCGTTCAAGGATCGCGGCACCAACGTCTTCAAGCTGTTCGAGGCGCTGGAACTGGACGACCACCAGCGCCTTCCGGGACTCCCGCGCCAGATCGCCTACTACGACGACGGCGTCGGCACGGGCTCGACCCTCCCCGAACGCGTCCTGGGGGGCGCCTTCGGGTACGGGCTCAAGCGCAACGTGCTCTCCCTGTACTCGCGCCTGTGCGAGACCTGGAGGCCCCAGGACAAGATCTTCCTGTTCGGATTCAGTCGCGGGGCGTTCACCGTCCGCACGCTGGCGCACCTGGTGTGCGCGCACGGGATCGTCGCCAAGACCGAATGCGGAACGGACGGAGCGCCTCCCACGGAGGCCGCGTTCCAGGCCTCCCTCGAAGAGCTGTGGGCGACGCGGTTCTCGCCTCCGCGACCACCGCGCGGCCGCGAGGCCGAGATCGAATTCGTCGGGGTGTGGGACACCGTCGACGCGGTCGGGATCCCGTTCGAGGAGATCGCCGATCTGGCCAACATGTACTACCAGTTCAAGTTCCCCGACCACGAGCTGTGCGCCGGAGTGCGGATCGCGCGGCAGGCGTTGTCCATCGACGACCCGCGGCGCACGTTCCACCCCAAGGTCTGGACGGAGCCCGAAGAATCCGACAGGATCCGTCAAATCTGGTTCGCTGGAGTGCATTCCAACGTGGGTGGAGGCTACCCCAAGCAGGGGATGTCGCTGGTGGCGCTGGACTGGATGATGTCGGAGGCGGAACAGGCCGGACTGCGGTTCGTGCCGACCGACCGGCTGGCGGTGATCGAACGCAGGAACGTCAACGACAAGCTCTACGATCCCCGCGCGGGGCTGGCATCGCTGTACCGCTACGAACCCCGGGAGATCGGGAAGATCTGCGCGAAAGCGGGAATCGCGAATCCTTACCTGCACGAATCGCTCTTCGATCGCCTGGAGCTGCGCCCCGAGGCCTACGCCCCGGGGAATCTCCCCGATCGATTCCGCGTCGAGACGACCGCGCGCCGCGACGAAAACGGGAATTGGACGAGACCGGCTCCGATCTTCCGGGCGCCATCGACCATTCCCAACACGCTTTCCGAGACGGCGGCGGCAGTCCCCAAGATCCAATCCGGCCAGAACTCCCTGATCCTGGCAATCGAGCTGATCGTCGCCACCATCCTGGGGATCGCCGCGAACCGCTGGCTGTGCTGGACACCATCAGGAGCTTCGATCCTCTACGCGAGCGCCGGATTCACGTTCCTCGTCGCGATCCTGTTCCCGTTGAGCGCATCGGTGAACGCCACCCGGCAATCCTTCGTGGAACGTCTGGTCCGGTCCGGAATCTGGAGTTTTCTGGGACTGCTCGCGGCCGGCAACGTCGCGACCTTCGCGATCGCCGGCCATTTCCTGGCGATCGACGGCACGACCAGTTTCCTGATCGGACACCCTCGCTCGGTCCTTGCCATCGCCGCCGCGGCTCTGGTGGCTTGGCTTCTTCTTGATTTGGCCCAGAAACACCGCGGAAGCAAAGGCCCTTCGGCGAGGATCGAACTGGGCAAACTGCCTTGCGTGGTGGCTTTCGGGTGTTTTCTGCCGGGGGTGCTCCCCTTCGCGTTCCACCGCTCGGTCGCGACCGGATCCGCCCTGTTCGTTTCGCTGCAGATCCTTCTGTTCGCCGTGGGTGTCGGACTCCTGCAGCGCGCGCTGCGGAACGCCCCGCCTGCGCCGGACCCGGCCAAGAAGATCCGCGAGAAAAGCGAAAACCGGATCTGGCCGTTCCTGGCGCGCGCCCTCCCCGCGTTCCTGGTGGTCGCGTTCGCGCCCAGCGCGAGCGCGTGGATCTTCCAGCGCGAAGAACTCCGCCCGGGCCAGATCGCCATCGCGGCATTGTTGATCGTGGTCGCGCTCTTCTCGATCGTTAGGATCGTCCGCGGCAAACTCGCGCTGGAGTCCCTGAGGGAACGCGCCGCGGATCTTTGGCTTTGTTCGCGCGCCGGCCGACCGGCGCGCGACGTCACATCAGGTTGATCGTTTCGCGCAGCAGGCAGACAGGAACCGGCAAACGAAGGAACCTGAATCCGGGAGGGGACGCGAGGTTCCCGAGCGAAGCCTTGTGCAGGACCAGGATCGGGTCGGGCGAGGCCATGATCGTCTTCCAGTTGCCGGATTCCGGTTCGACGGCGGCCACCTTGCGAACACCCTGGATCTTGAGCAGGGATTCCGGGGAATCGTAGGCGTCGAACCGCTTGGCGCGCGACAGGACGTGTTCCACGGGATCGGGGGACCTCCAGCGCGGATCCCGCCAGTAGGCGATCCCGACCTCGCCCCAGAGGTCCCGTTCTTCGTTCACGCCGCGGTCCGGTTCGGGCAATCCCGCCAAAGCCCCCAGTTTCGCGATCTCGTCCTCGATCTGGGGCAACTCGAGCGCCAAGCGTTCGAAGTCCCTCCAGGATCGGCCTTCGTCCTGCGAGAGCGGCCGGACCTCGGCCAGATCGTTCCATCCCCAACCCAGCGCGACCGCGAGATTGTGGGCCGCATCCACCCGCCGCGGAAGCTCGCCGGGCTCCCTCGGCTGGCGCCCCAGGCAGATGTTGTGGTAGTCGCGCAACGGCCCCGCGATCGATTCCGGAATCCGGTACCGGGCGTACACTTCCTGCGCCAATTGGCCGGGGACCATTCCGAACGCCTCGGAAACGGCCTCGGACGGCGCCGTGCCTTCGTCGATCGCCTTCTGACGGCATTCGTTCCACTCTTCGCCCAACGCCTGCAGCCCGAACAGGAGCGGAAGATCGTGGAACAATCCGGCCAGGTAGGCCCCGGAGCGCACATGCCCGGGCGCGAGCCTGTCGCAGAGGACAGCCGTCGCCAGGCAATGCCACCAGATGCCTGCCAGATCCCGTCCGTGCTTCCCTTGGAGCGCGTCGCGTTCCACCAGCGGGATCATGGAGATCATCTCCACCACCGAGTCGATCCCCACGTTGCGCAGGGCTTCGTCGAGCTGGCCCACCAGGGTCGCGCCGCGATGCGCGGCGGAATTCGCCAGCGAAAGCACGCGGGCGGAAAGCACCGGATCGCGCCGCACCACCGTTTCCAGCTGCACCAGGCTCGCGGTCATGGAGGACGCCAATTCCAGGATCTCGGTCACGGGCCCGGGCAGCGCCCTCGCCTCGATGTTGCGGAACAGCCGCACGCGCGAGGCGATCTTCTTGCGCTTGTGGGCCAGCGCTTCCTGGGGATCGTAGCCGCTGAGCGGTCCCATGGTGGAGATCGGCCCGATGCTGGAACCGGCGGCGCTCGCACCCACCGACGGCGCCCCGGACGGAACACCCGCGGAAGCGGCCGCGATCGTCGATGCGCTGGACGACGCCGTGCTTCGCGCCCGGGAGGGAGCGAGGGAAGCCGAGTCGTTGGCGGCACCGGCGACGAGCGGAGCCGCAGGGGCTGGCGAGGCCTGGGCGGATTCTTCCGGGGCCAGGCGCATCTCGATGCGCAGGACCAGCTCCTGGACGGAAAACGACGACTTCACCACGAAATCGCGCACGCCCAGCTTGGCCGCCTCTTCCAGGTATTCCCGCTTGGGTTGGGCGGTCATCAGAATGACCGGGATCTTGGTGCGGTCGCTGCGGACGTTGATCATGCGCAGGAACTCGATGCCGTCGTAGTCGGGCATGCAGATGTCGACCAGCGCGAGATCGGGAACCGACTTGGCCACCGCGGCCAGCGCCAGCGGGACCGAATCCGCGTCCATGACCGTGTAGCCGCGCAGCTTCAGGACGTCGACGATCGAATCGCGGAACATCTGCTGGTCGTCGACGACGAGAATGGTCTTGGTCATTCCCTGGTCCCGTCCATCAGCTTTTCTGCACCGCGTCGAGGGGCGAGAAGTCGAACTCGTTGGAACTCGCGGGAAGCTCCGTGCGCAAGCGGACCACCACGTCGGTGCCTTCCCCTTCGCGCGTCTCGATGCGGATGCGCCCGCCGTGCCGCGCCACGACGCGTCGGCAGATCGCCAGGCCCAACCCGGCTCCGGTGACCGAATAGTGCCTCCGGCGCGCTCCGGAGGAAAGCGCCAACGGCTCGCCCAGGAGCGGAAGCACGTCGGCGGGGATCCCGTCGCCGGAATCCGTCACCTTGAGGGTGGCCCAGCTCGGATCGGTCGGATCCAGATCCACCGCGGCCTTCACCACGCCTTTGGAGGTGGCCCTGAGGGCGTTGGAAAGCAGGTTCACGCAAAGACGGCGGATCCCGTGCGGGTTCCCGACCATTTCGCACGAACCGAAATCGAGCACGGAGAGATCCACGCCGGGTCGCACCGCGCCACGGACCAGCTCCGCGGCACCCCTGAGCTCCTCGCGCAGGTCGAACCGGGTCCAGGTCGCGCCGTCGGAATCGTCGCACACGAAGGCGTCGGTGACATCGCGCACCGTCTCGGCCAGATGGATGGAAATCTGCACGATCCGGGAAACCAGCCGACTCACTTCGGGCAGCAGAAGATCGGAGCTCCATGCGAGGGTTTCGGCGGTGGTGCGCAACGCCCCGATCGGGGTGCGAAGATCGTGGGCCAAGGTGGCGACCACTTCGCGGAATTCGGCCGCTCCGTTTTCCAGGAGACGGCGGTCGAAGCTCAGGTTCGCCCGGCGCTCCAGATCCTGCGCCAACCCCACCACGCGCCGCGCCGCCCGCAGCCGCGCCAGGAATTCGATCCTCTGCATGGGCTTGGGGATGAAGTCGTCGACACCGTCGGAAAAGGCCTGGGTCAACAGCTTGGGATCGGGGTCTCCGGTGACGAGGATGAAGTACGGAATCTTGTGGCGACCCGGTCCGCGCAGGACGCGCAGAAGCGTGATGCCGTCCATGCCCGGCATCACCTGGTCGGCGATCACGATATCGAAGTCCTCGCGATCCAGCAGCTCCAGGGCTTGGTTGCCGTCGTGGAACCCCGACATCGCCCAGCCTTCGCCGAGATGCTCCGCGCAGATGGAATCGGCTGTCGCCTTGGAGCGCAACGCCGTCCCGACCACCCTCGCGCCCAAGGCCGTCCGCCCTCCCTGCCACCCACCGTAGTAGGCGATGTTCATCGTCGCACCCGAGGCAGGGTAGTCCACCTGGTAGGCCGGACGCGCCAAATTCTCGGGCTTGGAGCACAGAAGCGGAAGAACCGCCGTGCAGGGCTGGTCGCCGGCGGTCGGATTGCATTCATACGCGACGCCATTGATCGCGCCCTTGCAATGCAGGAAATCGATCCCGAACCGGTCGTCCCGCTTGCGCTTGAGCCAGGTCATCCCCTTGCGGACGCCGGCAGTGTCCGGCTTTTCGAGAATCAACGAACGCTCGACCTGACCACCTCGTTCGATGGTGACGCGCAGGGTATCGGACGCCCAACCATCCGCGTCGGACAACGCGAAGACCTTGTACGTCGCGTCGGGAAGGGTATCGAACAGGTAGTTCCCGCCCCTGAACGCGGACACGCTGTCCCGCAGACTGTCCCTTCCGACGAGTTCCTGGACAAGGAAGACCTTCGCCGGTACCGCGACCCCCATGGCCCTTGCCGCTGCACCTGGTCCGGCGGAGTCGAGCTTGCCCGCGATCCGCCCCGTGTTCCCCGTGGCGGTGACCCCCGCGTGCCGTTCGGCGCAACCCCACAACGAGGCTCCCAGGCAGGATGCGACAAAAACGGTCAAGGTTCTCAAGAGGCTCGTGCTTCGATCGGGCATGGTTCGCCTTCTTTCTCGGAGCCCCCGCGGGTGACGGGGAACAGCTGCATGTTGAACTGGAACACGTCCATGTCGGTGCCCTGCGCGTCCAGGATGTCCCGGACGAGATCGTCCTGGAACCCCCGCAACTTCTGACGCAGCCTGGGAAGCGCCGACTTCGGCACGGAAAAGGTAAGCGAACTGATCTCCCTCTGTTCGGGAGGAAGAGCGTCCAGGGCGGAGCGCGCCCGCTCCATCATGACGTCCTGGAACTTCATGATGGCGAGATCGGCGCCGTCGGGGTCGCTGCGCAGATAGGGATCGACCTGTTCGAAACGTCCGTCGTCGGTCTGCTTGAGGAATCCCATTTCGCAGAGGGATTTGACCGCCTTGCGGCAGCGGGCGCCCGACAATTCCGGAACCATCCTCTTTCCCAGCGCGTCCCAATCGCCATCGAAGCGCACGATGCTGGCCAGCTCGCGCAGGACGGGCAGACGCCAATCGCTGAAGTAGGCGTAGGAGTCCAATCCTTGAAGGCTTTTCTGGATCCGATTGGGCACCAGGGATCGCATGCGTTCGTGCTGGCGCGTCCGCTCGGAAAGCGACGTCGCGCGGCGGCGCAGGACCATCGCCTCCAGGTAGTCGGCCCGGTTGGCGTCCAAGCCGATCAGAAGCGCCAATCGCCGAACCAGCTCCTGGCTGATCGGCAGCAGCGGATCGTGGAGGATCCTGTGGAGATGGCTCTTGGAGGACAACCCCAGACGCCCCGCGACAGCCTGCAAGCTGCCGCGACGCCCCAGGCTCTCGCGCTGGGCCGAGAACCAATCCCGCAGATAGACCTGCGGGTCGGCGTACATGAACGGGTCCGGTTTGGGGGCCATGCCCTAAAGATGGACTCGCGGTTCCGGCTTGCACAGTCGATTCGTGGCGCGCGGTCCCGTACCGTACATGGATCACACCTCGTACCCGACATGGCGCGACGGACAGGATTCGGCTGAACCTGCTTCCCGGCCGGGAGTAGTTTTGAGGATCTGAACACCAACAGGCACATCGGATTGGCCCGCGCGGTCAACAAGGCGGGATTCGCCTCGCGCAGCCAGGCGGAACGACTGGTCCGCCAGGGTGTGGTCCGCCTGAACGGGAAGATCGTGCTGGATCCGGAAAAGCCCACGACGGTCCGCGACCGGATCGAGATCGACGGAACCCCCTTGGTGGCCTCGCGCAAGGTCTACCTGATGTGCAACAAGCCGCGCGGTCTAGTGACCACCGCCGAAGACGAACGCGGTCGCGCCACGGTGTTCCGGTGCCTGGAAGGTTTGGACATCCCCCACGTGGGACCGGTGGGCCGCCTGGACATGGCCAGCGAAGGCCTCCTGCTGTTCACCAACGACACGTCCTGGGCCAACGCCCTGCTGGACCCCGCCAACCGGATCCCCAAGACCTACCACGTCCAGGTGGAAGGCGCGGTGGACGAAGCGACGATCGAGCGCATGACCGCCGGGATTTCCGACAAAGGCGAACTCCTGCGGGCGGATTCCGTCACCGTGCTTCGCGCCGGCACGCGGCACCTCTGGCTGGAGGTGGTCCTGCGGGAAGGCAAGAACCGCGAGATCCGGCGGATGGCGGCCGCCTGCGGCCTGGACGTGCTGCGGCTGGTCCGCGTGCGGCTGGCTTGCCTGGAACTGGGCGACCTCCCGAAGGGAGGCGTACGGGAATTGTCCGCACAGGAACTGTCCAAGCTGCGGGGGATGATCGGGTAGCGCGCGGCCGGGGCCGGATCAGCCCTTGAAACGCGCCTTCACGGCCTTGCAGGTGGCGGCGATCTCGGCGTCGGTGGCCAGGGTTTCGCGCGCGGCGTCCAAGGAGTGCGTGACGGTGCTGTAGTCGCGCCCGAACAGCACCCCGATGGAATGCAGGGTGTTGTCGGTGAGCTCGTGGATGAGCAGCATGGCCAGCTGGCGGGCGACCACGACGGGGCGCTTGCGGGTGCGCGAGCGCATGAGGGCGAGGTCGATCTGGAACGCGTCGGCCACCGCCTGTGCGATGGCGCCGGGCGAGGCCTGGTTGCGACGGTTGCGAAGGGCGTCCTTGAAGACGGCTTCGGCGGTGGAACGGTCCACGCGACCGCCGCACATGTCGGAGAACGCGCACAGCTTGAGCAGCGCGCCTTCCAGTTGCCGGACGTTGCCGGTGAATTGTTCGGCGATCAGTTCCAGCACGTCGGGCGTGATGTGCCAGCCGCCTTCCTGGGCCTTGCGACGCAGGATGGCCAATCGCGTGTCCTGGTCGGGTGCGTTCAGGTCGACGACGAATCCCGACTCGATGTGACGCAGGATCTGCTTGTCGAAGTGCTGGACTTCCGAAGGCGGACGGTCGCAGGTGAGGATGATCTGCTTGCGCTGGCTTTGCAGCACGCTCATCACGTAGACCATCTGCTCGCGAAAGCGAGGCTTGTCGACCTCGCCGCCGAAGAACTGGATGTCGTCCAGCAAAAGGACGTTGGCGTCGCGGTAGATGTTGTGGAACGCCTTGAGATCGCCTTTGCGGGCGACTTCCAGGTATTCCCGCGCGAATTCCTCCGACGTGCGGTACACGACCTTGCGCGCGACGTCGTGGCCGAGCACGAAGTGCCCGATCGCGGTCATGAGATGGGTCTTGCCCAGGCCGGTACCGCCGACAAGAAGAAGCGGATTGGCGCGCACGCCCCCGGGGAATTCGGCGACCTGGCGGGCCACGGCGAGGGCCAGCCGGTTGCATTCGCCTTCCACGAAGCTTTCGAAGTTCATGCGCGGCGCCAAGCGCGCGGCTTCGCGACGGACCGCCTCGGCCTGGACTTCCTGGCGGGCGGTGTGCGCCCGGGCGACCGGAGCGCGAAGAACCGGTGCATGGAACGGCGTGCTGGCCGGGACATCCACCAATCCATTGGGATCCAGGACGATCCGGATCTGGACTTCGCCGCCGATCTCTTCGCGAAGGACCTTTTCGATCAGGCCCTTGTGGTGGGCGTGGACGAATTCCTTGGCGATCAGAGTGGGAGCCAGGATCTGGAGGCTTTCGCCTTCCCACTCCCCGAGCTTGAGCGGCGCGAACCATGCGGCGTAGGCCGCTCGGCTGACTTCCCGAGCGACTCGCTCCAGACACGCCTGCCAGAGGCGACTGGAATCCGATTGAATCAACAATGAGTTCACGTTAGCCCACAGAATTGGGGACAAAGCGACCGAGGCGCCCAGCTATCCCCAAGCTCATTCACAGGTTATCCACAGTCTGGCGGGTGGCAAAAGGTCGTACTCGGGACAACTTGGGATGGAACTCCGAAGAACCCACTCGAACCTCTTGGTCAGAGCCTCCACGACAGGTAAGGCTCGAGTTCGAATATAACACCACCCGTTCCGATCCAGGGATCGGATCGTGCAAGTCGTTCTTGGTTCTAGGTTTGTGAAAGATGCAACCCATGGCTTCACCAAGTCCCACCGAATCCGGCGCTTGGACCGCGCACCGGAATTCCCGCGCCTGGATCCGGGTGGGAACCCTTGTGACCCTGCTGCAGGTGTTGGGAGACGGCCTTTCGGTGATCCTGGCCTACGCGCTGTCGGCGACGCTTTGGCCCCAGCTGATCCAGCTGGAGATCCTGAGCCCGCTCCATGAAATCATCCCCCAGCGCAACTACGTGGTGAACGGGCTCGTGACGCTGTGCGTCCTGTATCCCATGTTCCACGCGGCGGGCCTCTACGAGGAGCACCACAGCATCCTCAACATCCGCGAGTACCAGAACCTCCTGCGCGGGTGGGGAATGACCATGTTGCTGACCCTGCTGGCCGTGACGATCATCGAGCAGAGCTTCCAGAGCCGCGGGATCTTCCTTCTGGTCTGGGTGCTTTTGCTGGCCATCCTGTTCCTGTTCCGGTTCTGCGCCTACCGCATGGGGATCTACCTGCGCACCTTGGGGTGGCGCGACCGGAAGGCCCTGATCTACGGAGCCGGGACATCGGGTCGGATCCTGGCGGCCAAGCTCCGACGCTCCCCCAAGACCGGCCTGGAGATCGCGGGATTCCTGGACGACGATCCGAGCCTGGTCGGCCGCACCCTGGAAGGATGCGAAGTCCTGGGCGGCGGCGCCGAGCTGGGAAGGTTCATCCGGGAGACCGGTGCGGAAGAGGTCCTGATCGCGCTTCCGCGCGCGCCGCGGAGCACCGTGGCCCGGATCATGGAAACCTGCGAACGGCACGGCGTCGATTTCCGTCTGGTCCCTTCGCTGTTCGACATCGCCCTGACCCAGGTCGATTTCATCGAACTGGGAGGAATCCCTCTGCTGGGCGTCCACACGCCTCGGATCTCGCCGTTTTCCAGCTTCAACAAACGCGCGCTGGACATCGCGGCATCCATCGCGGCGGCGGTGGTTCTGGCTCCGATCGCGGTGGCCACGGCGCTCTTGATCCGTTGCCTGGACGGCAAGCCGGTCCTTTTTTCGCAGAAACGGATCGGGAAGGACGGTCGGCCGTTCCGGATGTACAAGTTCCGGACCATGCGCACCGACTCGCCCACCTACGCGACGACCCCCAAGGACGGCCGGGATCCGCGCGTGACGCCGCTGGGACGAATCCTGCGACGCACGAGCCTGGACGAGATGCCTCAATTGTGGAACATCCTGCGCGGCGACATGTCCCTGGTGGGACCAAGACCCGAAATGCCGTTCATCGTGGCCCGCTACGACGAAGCCCAACGGCAGCGGTTGAACGCCAAACCCGGTCTCACCGGATTGTGGCAGATCTCGCCGGACCGCTCGCTGGCGATCCACGAGAACCTGGACTACGACCTCTACTACATCCGCAACCAGTCGATGCTTCTGGACCTGGCGATCCTGGTCAAGACGGCGGCGGCGGTCGTGAAGGGCGAAGGCGCGTTCTAGGAACCGGCGAAGCCCTGATGTCGCAGGGGGGCTTCGGGCTCTATTCCTCGAACGAATCCTTGAGGGCGTCGCGCCAATGGGGCATCCGGATGCCGAAGTCGCGATCCAGCTTGGACTGGTCCATGCGCGAATTGAGCGGGCGGGTGGCCTTGGTGGGATAGGCCGACGTGGGAATGGGCAGGCAGGACTTGACGATCTGCTCCGACCTCTTGGGGTCGTCTTCGAAGATCGCCTGGGCGAACCCGTGCCAGCTGGTTTCGCCACCGTTGGCCAGATGGTAGATGCCGCTCTGGTCCTGCCACCGCGCGACCGCCAGGGCGGAGGCCTCGGCGATGTGGCGCGAATAGGTGGGCGCCCCGACCTGGTCGTCGATGACCTTGAGTTCTTCCCGTTCGCGGGAAAGCTTGAGCATGGTCTTGACGAAATTCGCCCCGCGCGTTCCCCAGACCCACTGCAGGCGGAAGATCAGGTGCTGCACGCCGGTGGCCGCGATCGCCTGGTCGCCTTCGAGCTTGGTGAGACCGTACACGGACAACGGATCGGGCGTGTCGGATTCCACCCAGCGGCCGTCCTTGCGGCCGTTGTAGACGTAGTCGGTGGAATAGTGGACGAACCCGGCCCCCAGGGCCGCGGCTTCTTCGGCAAGCACCCGCGGCGCACCCGCGTTGATCGCGCGACAGGTTTCGACTTCGTCCTCCGCCTTGTCGACCGCCGTGTAGGCGGCGGCGTTGACGACCAGATCCGGCTTGATCTCGCGCACCAGAGGCCGGAGCGTCTCGGGCTTGGTGAGGTCGATGTCGGGATAGTCGAAGGCGAACAGCTCGCCCAAGGGGGCCAGCGTCCTGCGCAGCTCCCAACCCACTTGCCCACGACGACCGATGACCAGAATGCGTCCGTACTTCTTCATGGTATCCGAATTAGAAACCCTGGGCGGGAACGCAAAGGTCAGGGAGACGGCCCCCGAAAACGGCGTTTGGCCAGCCAGGCCGGAGCGGCGACCAGGAACCAGGCATTGGAAACCAGGTAGCGCCTCCACAATCGGGACGGATTCTGCCACAGACGGACGCACCACTCCAGGCCCGCCCGGCGCATCCAGACCGGGGCGCGGCGCTCCAGCCCCACCCACGTCCGGAACGCGTTGCCCACGCCCAACAGGACCGCCGGGATCGCCGCGGCGTGGCGGGACATCCAGAGTTCCTGCTTGGGGCACCCCAACGCCACGAAGACCATCGCGGCGCCGCTGGCGACCAGCCTGCGCACGTGGTCGGCGTCGTCGGGAAACGGCAGGTCGCCCATCCGGGGCGAGATCGCCTCGACGATCCGCAGCGTCGGAAATCGGCGCCGGGCCTTTCCCACCACTGCGGAAAGCACCTCAGGAGCGTCGCCGAACAGCGCGACGGGAAGTCCGGAGTCCGCGGCTCGCTCGAGCAGGGCGGGAAACGCCGACATGCCGTCCACGCGTTCCTGCCGGGGCCCCGTCCAGGAAAGCAGCTTGGCCAGCGGCATGCCGTCGGGTGCGACAAGAAACGACGACTCCAGGGCGTCTTTCAGCGCGGGGTCGCGACGCGCCAGGTGCAAGGCGTGGACGTTGGCGAAGCAGACCGTTCCCCCGACGCCCCGGCGCGAACGCTCCACGATCGAGGCGAACATCGCGTCGGGCGCGCCGCGATCGACCGGAACCGACAGGATCCGGTCGCGCGGAGTCACTTTTCCTGCGACGCTTCCCATTCGGCGAGCGCGCGGAGGAAGTCCGCCGGCGCGGGCGAACCGACCAGCTTCTCGACGAACGGCAGTTTGATCCGGCTCACCGCCGCCAGGGCCTGGACATGGATCGCCGGAGCGGAGACGGGCGAAACGAGCAGAAGGACCAGGCGCACGGGTTTGCGGTCCGGCGCCTTGAAATCCACGCCGGCCGGGAGGCAGGCCACGGCGACCTGGATCCGGTCCAACCGTTCCAACCGCGCGTGGGGAATGGCGATCGACTGCCCGATGGCGGTGGACATCTGGGCTTCCCGCGCGACCACCCGCGAGACGATCTCGTCGGCGTCGTTCCATCCGTGGACCGCTCCCGCGGTGCGGACGATTTCCGACAGCAGCTCGTCGCGCGACGGGATCCGGCACCCGCAGAGGATCGCCTCGGGGGCGAGGTTTTCAGAGAGCCTGAACATCAGAAATCGGCCCCGAGGCTCCAGTAGTGGACACCGTCGACGAAGTTCTTGGGCTGGACGTTGCCGGGAGCTCCCGACGGCTGCGTGAGCGGCCAGGCCTTGCTCCACTTGAGGATGAACGCCCCGAGGTTCATCCGCACCCCCCAGCCCATGCCGATGCCGCCCTGGTCTTCCATGCGATGCGAGGTCCAGGCCGTGCCGGCGTCCACGAACACGGCGCCCATCAGGTAGCGGATCGTGGGAAGGAAGATCCCGAACCGGAGCTCCTCCACGAAGGGGAATCGGAATTCGGCGTTGGCCACGATCTCCTTGGTTCCGCGGAACTGGTAGTAGCGGTAGCCGCGCAGCGGGAGATCCAGCTCCGAGAAGTACATGCTGGAGACGTCGGTTCCCGAATTCGACTCGTTGAGGTGGTAGTTGAAGGTGAAGTCTTCGCCGCCCACCAGGAACCGGTAGGGGTTCTCGTCGCCGCCCAACCCGAAGCTCTGGCCCGCCGACACGCGCAAGGCGAACCCGTAGAGCCGCCCGGTGGGGAAATAGCCCCGCAGGTCGGCCTTGGCCTTTCCGAATCCGTAGCGTCCCTGGATCCAGGGCGGAAGCGCCGATGCGGAAAGCTTCGCGCGCCAACCGTCCCAAGGGCCGGTGGGGCCCCACAGCACGTTGTCGAAGACCCATTCGGCGTTGGCGCGAACCCATGCCAGGTCTTGTCCGCCGGGCAGGCCCGCCGGAGCGTCGACGATGTTGCCGTCCTCGTCCCACGCCTGGACCTTGCGCTGGATCCCTCCGAAATCGATTCCCGCCCCCACCCTGTGGAACATGGAAAGCGGATGGATCGCGCTGGCTTCCACGCCGTACAGGCGGTCGGCGAACAGGCTGGAATCGCCGACGCCGGTGGATAGCAGGTTCCCCGTGAAGGTGCGGGTATGGTAGACCGAGGCGTAGAAATCCGTCTGGTAGGGAAGGTAGCCGTAGCGCAGGAACACGTTCGCGTCCTCGAAGCTTCCCTGCACGTTCAGCATCGCCTGGACGATCTGGTCGCCCATCAGGTCGGAGAACGTGAACATCCCCTGCCCCGCCGTGCCCGACCAGGTGCTGAATCCGAACGCCAGCGCGGCGTTGTCCAGTCCCCAGCGCGTGCGGTACGGCTCGGAAACCGGACGCCCGGCGGAATCGCGCAAGGGGAGGTTCTTCGGGAAGGCCTCGAGCGTGTCCGACGCCGCGGAATCCCTGGCGGGGCGCCTCGGCGGCGGGCGGCGCGAAGCGTCTTCGTCGCGCTCGAACCCGAACAACCGGGAAGAACCGGCGTCGTCGGAGGATCCGGGCGGGGCCGCCGCGGACTTGAGGCTGTCGCGGCGGGCGCGATCCAGGGAATCCTTGGCGCGCTTGGCCGAATCGGCCAGGTCCAGGGTGTCGAACCGGAAGCTTTCCATGTTCTCGCGCACCAGCGGACGGAACAGTTCCGGCGCCCCGGCGGCGGAGGTCTGGACGAACCGCGTGGGCGCCAGGACGGAATCCGGCAAGCGACGCGTCGCGTCGACGTCGTAGACGTCGAAGGATCCGCCTTCGAACAGGGACAGCACCAGACGGTTTCCGTCCTTGGACAGCTTGGGGCACTGCACGCCCGCCAGCAGGTTGGTGAGGGGGCGCACCCCGGGGGAGGCGTCGAACGGGCGCTCTGCGACGTAGACCTGGGGAATGCCACTGCGGTCGGAAAGGAACGCCAGCCGGGCCGAATCGTCGGTCGCGCCCCCGAACGACGGATCGGTCTCGTCGCCGGCGGAGCTCGAGACCATCCTGCGGGAACCGTCCCGGAGGTCCAGGAGCCAGATCGAACGCCGAGCCCCGATGCCCATGCCGTCGGATTCAGAAGACCACGCCAGATACCGCCCGGAAGGCGAGAAGGTCGGCTTGTCGTCGTCGGGAAGGTCGTCGGTGAGGCGCGAAAGCGAGTCGGACTCCAGGTTCCAGGACCAGAGATCGGCCTGGCCCGCCAGAAGCCCCCGGAAAACAAGGCGTTTTCCGTCGGGCGACCACTCGGGGTTGGACAGCGCGTCGAGCTTTGGATCCACCGTGCGCACCACGGATCCCTTGCGGACGTCCAGGATGCTCAGGACGTTGCGGCCGCCGCTCTGGGCGGCCACCACGAGCCGTTTGCCGTCGGGCGACCAACCCAGGCCGCTGCGGAACGGACTGAACGATTCGTGCGAAGGCGTGCCGCCCCCCTGGTGCAATCGGCGCGGCTCCTTGCGCGGAAGCTGTTCCAGCTCGCCCACGTACAGGCCTTGGCGGGTGCCTCGGTCGGAGAACCACGCGACCCTGGATCCGTCGGGCGAAAGCGCGGCCTGCATGTTCCAGTAGCTTCCGTCTTCGCCGGCCTTGGTCAATTTCCGTCCGGCCTTGCTCCCGTGTTCGCGCTTGCCCAGTTCGGGCCAGTAGGCCCATCGCAGTTCGCGGATCCACTCCTCGCCCAGGTCGCGCAATCCCACGCGCGTGACGGAAAGGAGCGCGCGCTCGAAGTCGCGATCCCTGAGCGTGCGCTGCACGATCTTGCGGACGGTGCCCGGTCCGAACGTCCGGTCCAGGTAGAACAGGAAGTTCTGTCCGGCGCGGTAGGCCAGGAAGCCCTGGATCTCGCCGGTGGGCATCGGAAGGTACCCCGCCGTGACCGCGTCGATCAGCCACATCTCGCTGGCGCGGTCCCAGTCCAGCGAAACGTATTCCGCCAGGCCTTCGGAGAACCACAGCGGCATCCGCGTGCTGATGGCTCCGGCGAGCGCCGACCCCGCGCCCTGGCGCATGGATTCGAACATCACCGCGTGGACCATCTCGTGGGCGAGCACGTGGTCGAACTGCCGGTAGGAGCCTTCGAACGGCACCGCGATGCGGTTCTTGAAGATCTCGGTGAACCCGCCGATCCCTTCTTCCAGGATCTCGTCGATCACGTTGGTCTGCTGGAACTTGGGATGGCTGTTGTAGATGAGCAGCGGAACGCGTTCCTCCAGGCGCATGCCGGTGCGCTCCACCAGCCTCGCGTAGAACGATTCCAGGCTGTCGGCGGCGCGGTGCGCCAGCAGGTCGCCGCCCTGCGCGAAGTGGATGTCGAAATGCGTCGTGCGCACGACCTTCCACTCGAACCTTCCGTACTGGACCTTGTTCTTGCCGAACTGCGCGACCGACGGCGCGGCCGCACCAAGGACCGCCACCGCGACCGCGACCCATTTCCCGAATGCGGATCCGATCACGCCTGGGCCTCTTCGCGCATCGCCAGCCCCACGGCCGAGGCGACTCCTTGGAACCAATTCTTGTCCCACTTCTGGCAGGGAGGCAGGCTGCCCAGGAGCGCGTCGAAGACGGTCCACGGAAGCTGTCCCGGAGCCACGGCGCCCGACCCGTCGTGGGCGTAGCCCCATCCTCCCGACAGCTTGGCCGCGGCGACCCGCCAGGCTTCGCTGCCCATTCCCATGAGGAAGAACGCCGGCACGGCGGGACCTTGCCACAGCGACAGCCAGCGCAGAAGCTCCGGCCCGGCTTCGTCCGGGTCCAGGCAGCGCCCGGCCCACTTGGCGACTTCCGCCCCGATGCGGTTCGCGCTCGCACCGACGGCGGCCATCTGTTCGAGCATTTCCACGGCATCCACGGCCTGGAAGGAATGGCGCGAAAGCACGACCCTGGTCAAAGGGGATTTGTCCCGGAGGATCCCGAGCAGGACGTCGCGCTCGTCGTTGTCGTCTTCCACGTCCCAATAATCCCATCGCCGCGTCGAAAGCGCCGTCGCGACGGCTTCGGATCGCGATCGGCCATCCGGCCAGCGCCCGCCGTCCTGCTCCAAGCGGATCGTGCCCAGAAGCCGCGCCGAGGGGAACGCCCGTTCCGCCTCCTTCGCGCGCGTCGCCCATGTGGCGGGCTCGGCGAGATCCAAGCGGATTTCGACCAGCCGGACCCGACGCTTGGCGGCTGGAGTGAGGGGGAGATCCTGCGGTCGCCCCGATAGGGTCAGGACCGCCGTTGGCTCGTGGAAGAATCCGGACATGCGGCACTAAGCCTACATTCCCGCGCCCGATTCCCGCAGGATTGCATTTTGCTGTTGGTGATCGCCAAGCTTCTCATGTTCGCCCTCCTGTCGTCGCAACCCGACCCGTTGCTGGGAGAACCCGCGAAACGGACCTTCGCCGAGGCCATGCGGCTGTCGTCGCAGGGAAGGCACGACGACGCCGAACGCCTTGCCCGCACCTGGTCCGGGAGCCAGTCGCCGGAAGGCCGCGTCCTGCAGGGGGTGACCGGGCTTTCCCGGTTCGCCGACCTGCACGACCCCGCCTCCCTGGAACGCGCGAGGGCGGCGCTGGATCTCGCCGTGGAAAAGCTCGACGGCAGGACCTCCCCCCGGGATCGGTTCACGCTCGCCATGGCGTTGTCGCAGCAGTCGTTCCTGGCCAGCACGGAAGGACGGGATCTGTCGGCGGCCATGACGGGCCGCAAGGCCGCGCTCCTGTGCCAGGAACTGATGGACCAGGGCCACGACACCCCCGACCTGCGCGGGATCCTGGGAGGGTATTTCTTCTGGAAGGCGCAATCCCTGGGGGCGCTGCGGTTCGCGTTCGGTGGCGACACCCGCGCCAAGGGACTGGAATGGACCCGCCGGGCGGCAATTTCCGATTCGCCGTTCCGGGAAGCCTACAGGATCTCCCTCATGTGGATCCGGTTCGAACGCAAGGAGTTCGCCCTGGGGCTCGCGCTCGCCCGCGAAGGGATCGCCGCCTACCCCGGCAACCGCCTGTACCGCCAGGCGGAAGGCGACATGTTGTTCCGGCTCGGACGGCGCCAGGAGGCGCTCGACACCTATCGCGCAAGCTGGATGGAATACGCCGGAGTGGAGGTCGTCCCGGCAAACCGTCTGGCGGCGGCAGGGAACCTCGCGCGCATCCACCATTCCCTGGGTCGTGGCGATTCGGCCCGGGCCTGGCTGGACACGCTGGACGCCGGCAGGTACGTGCACGTCAGAAAATGGCTGCCACCGTCGCTGGTGCGGGAACTGGTCCCCGTCCGCAAGGAACTGGCCAAGCGCTGAATCGGCTCAGGTCGCGTCCTTGTCGTCGCGATCGACGGGATGCTTCCAGCCGCAGGCCGGGCAGTGGATCCAGCGCGGGAGCTTGAGCGCCCCCCAGGCGGCGATCAAGGCCACGACGCACGCTCCCAGCGCCCACAGCTCCATGCCGGCATGGTGGAACAGCCAGGCGTTCCAGGCGATCGCCACGATCACCACCCACAGAAGCCAACCCGCGCCTTTCACGGGCACGACGCCTTCGAATCCGCAGTTGACGCAAACGAACCGCTTCTTGCGGCTCAAAAACGGAATCTGTCTGGTGCGAT
Organism: Fibrobacterota bacterium; assembly: GCA_029557215.1. Taxonomy (GTDB): domain Bacteria; phylum Fibrobacterota; class Fibrobacteria; order UBA5070; family UBA5070; genus UBA5070. The sequence continues at coordinate 34,435 of JAKPQQ010000277.1, forward strand.
TTCCGAGCATCGTTTCTCCCGACGCCCGTGTTCGCGATGAGCTCGGTTGGGCGGCGACCAAAAACTACCCCCGCTCGGCGGTTCCTGCCGGACATTCCCGACACGATCGCTCCGGGCGAGGCCTTTGGCGAAAACAAAAACGCCCCGGATGGGATGTCCCATCCCGTCCGGGGCGCTGGAAGACGACCGGACCGGCCGTCGACGATCAGCCGTGCGACTTCTCGAAGTCCTGCATGGCCTGCACCATCGCGTCGATGCCGGCTTCGGGCATGGCGTTGTAGATGGAAGCGCGGAACCCGCCCACCGAGCGGTGGCCGTTGAAGTCCACGAACCCGCGCTCGGTGCCGAACTTCATGAACAGGGAGTCGTGCTCCTTGTTCACCGGCACGAAGCACACGTTCATGAGCGAGCGGTCCTTGACCTCCACGGTCCCCTTGAACAGGGGGTTGCGGTCGATCTCGGCGTAGAGCTTGGCGGCCTTGGCCTTGTTCTTGGCTTCCATGGCGGGGATTCCGCCGTTTTCTTCCAGCCACTGCAGCACCAGATCGAGCACGAAGATGCCGAACGCCGGAGGCGTGTTGAACATGCTGCCGTTGTCGATGTGGGTGCGGTAGTCGAGCATGGTCGGAATCTGGCGATCGACCTTGCCCAGCAGATCCTTGCGCACGATCACGACCGTGACGCCCGAGGGCCCCAGGTTCTTCTGGGCGCCGGCGTAGATCACGCCGAACCGATTCACGTCGACCACGCGCGAGCAGATGTCCGAGCTCATGTCGGCCACCAGCGGGACGCGGGTGTTCGGGAACTGGTGCCACTGGGTCCCGAAGATCGTGTTGTTGGAGGTGATGTGCAGGTACTTGGCGCCGGGGGTCTGCAGCAGCATTTCGGGGATGGACTTGTAGGTGCCGTCCTCTTCCTTGGTGCTGGCGATCACGTTCACCTTGCCGTAGAGCTTGGCTTCCTTGATGGCCTTGCTCGCCCACGTGCCGGTGTCGGTGTAGTCGGCGGTCTCGGTGCTCGAGAGGATGTTCATGGGCACCTGGGCGAACTGCTGCGAGGCGCCGCCCTGCACGAAGATCACCGCGTAGTCGTCGGAGATCCCCATGAGCTTGCGCAGGCGCGATTCGGCGGAAGCCACGACCGGTTCGTAGAGCTTGGAACGGTGCGAGCACTCCAGGACGCCGATGCCGGAACCCTTGAAGTCGAGGACCGCGGCGGCGGCCTTTTCGACGACGCTGCGGGGCAGGATGGCGGGTCCCGAACTGAAATTCCAAGTGGTCATGGCTGGACGTCTCCGTAGGTGGCGATGGCGGTGGTCTGGATCCCTCCCCGAGCGTTGAAGATCCCTCGGACCTCCAGCCACTTGGGTTGGCATGCCTTCGCGAAATCTCGTGCAAGCACGTTCACGACATGCTCGTGGAAAATTCCGAGATTCCGGAAAAAAAGCAAATATTCCTTGAAGCTCTTGAGCTCCAGGCAAAGTTCGTTCGGACGATACCTGATCTTGAGGGTCGCGAAATCCGGCAACCCCGTCTTGGGACAGACGCAGGTGAACTCGTGGGTTTCCACCTCGAGCACGGTGTCGGAACCCGGGAACATGAACTTGAACGTCTCGATCGCCGGCGTGGCCAGCGCGGGAATGTGGTCTTGCCGGTCGTCGTAGGCCGATGCGTTCATGGTCTGTCCTTGCTGGGTTGGGCCACGATGGCGCCGAATCGGGCCGCGAGCACCTTCGAGGTGTCGGGATCGTGGGCGATGACGGAGATCGACAAGGCTTGATGGCGGGGCGTGGCCCCCCACAGCCGCCGGAAGTCCTGCCAGACGTTGACGCGTTCGAGCAGCGGCTGTCCGACCGAATCGGAGGCGTCGCGAAGGACCACCACCTTGGGGTGCCAAGCGTCGCGTTGGTACTGGAGCTTCCGGTCCTTGCGGGCGCTCCACACGTAGCGGATGGTCTTGTGGATCCCGAACGAACTGGCCAAGGTGACGTCCACGGCCAACACCGTGGCCGGTGCGTTGCGACGCGGGAACCGGACGCTGTCCACCCTTCTGCCAGGGGTCCATTCCCATTCCAGGAACGGGTATTCTTCCGCCGACCACCGCACCTTGCGCCGCCATCGGCTCGCCGCGCCTTTGGCCGCCTTGACCGACAACCACAGCACGGAATCCTGTCGGATGGTGTCCAGCCCCGGGACGCGTCCCAGGTCGTCCTGGCGCGTGTTCCAACCTTCGATCCCTTCGGCGAAGGAGGTCAGCTCCAGGCCGTCGCCCTTGGCCACCGGGGTCTGGGGCGATCGCCAATCGCAACCCGCGACCGCGATGGCGGCCGCGCCCGCAAGAATCGTCCGCAGGAACGGATTCCGGTCGATGGATCTGTTGGGCGGCTGGATCAATCCCGATTTCCTGGCTGAAGCGAAACTGTCCACGGCGAACAGGTTCGAAGCGCAAAAAGTACTCGACCAAACTGTCGATGAGGCACGCCACGCCGTTCGCCCCAAGAAAAATTGCCTCCCCCGGGTGAAACCCGAGGGAGGCGGAGGGAGCCGGACCGGCCAAGGGTGGATGGGAGCGCGGCCCGACTTTTCCAGCGATGCCTGGGTTACTGCAGGAGCGAAAGCACGTTGTTGGGCAGCTGGTTGGCCTGGCTCAACATCGAGTTCGCCGACTGCGTCAAGATCTGGTTGCGGGTGAACTGGGTGGTTTCCGAAGCGAAATCGGTATCCCGGATGCGGCTTTCGGCATCGGAGTAGTTGGTGACCATGGCCCCAAGGTTGGCCACCGTGGCTTCCAACCGGTTCATGGTCGCGCCGACGTTGGCGCGCAGCGACAGCACCGAGTTCAGGATCTCGTCGATGCCGGCGATGGCGATCTGCGCTTCCGACTGCAGCGATACGGCGCCGAACGACAATCCCGTGGATAGATCCATGGGCACGAAGCTGATGGTGGAGCTGGTTCCGCTGGCTGCGGCGCTGATCTGGAAGGAGAACGGCGTGGTTCCGGCCAGAAGCGGGATCCCGTTGTAGCTGACCGCCAGGGCGATGCGCGAAATTTCCGAGGCGAGCGCCTGGAATTCCTGGTTGATGTAGCTGCGTTCGGTGTTGGCGTAGGTGCCGTTGGCCGACTGGATGGCCAGTTCTCGCATGCGCTGGAGCGAATCGGTGATCTGCTGGGTGCCGGCTTCGGCGATCTGCAGCATGGCCAGGGCGTCGGTGGCGTTGCGCGAAGCCATCTTGCTTCCGCGGATCTGGGTGCGCAGTCCTTCGGACACGGACAGGCCCGCTGCGTCGTCGGAGGCGCGATTGATGCGAAGTCCCGTCGAGAGCTTTTCCAGGCTCTTCTGCATGGCCCGGTTCGTCATGCTCAGGCTGTTCTGGACGTTGATCGCGTTGACGTTGTTGTAGATGCGCATTGGGAATCCTCCCTGTTCAGGTACGGTTCATGTCCCGGGCGGAACGGCTTCCCTGCCGCTTCTCGATCCGGATGGGGCGTGGTCCTGGTCTCCGGCCCCCGACGTTCGTCAGGTCGGACCTTCCCCACGGGTTGTGGGTGCTCTCGCGGTTTTGCCGGTTGTTCGTGTGGCCGCTCACATCAGCACCAATTCGGCTTGGAGCGCGCCGGACTTCTGGATCGCCTGGAGGATCGCCACGAGATCGCGCGGCGTCGCCCCCAGGGAGTTGAGTGTTCTGGCCAGATCGCCCACGCTGGTGTTGGCGGGCAGGATCTGCATCTGGGCCTTCTGTTCCTCGGCCTTGATCTGCGGGTTGGCGACGGTTCTTGTCGTCCCTTGGGAAAGCGCGGCGGGCTGGCTGGCGGTCCAGTTGGGATCCACCCGGATGGTGAGCCCGCCCTGGGTGACGGCGACCTCGGAGATCCGCACGTCGGATCCCGCCACGATGGTGCCGGTGCGCTCGTTGACCACCACGCGCGCCGCGCGCTGCGGCACGAACCGCACGTTCTCGATCCTGGCCACCAGCGAGGCGCGGCCGGTGGCCGGATCCTTGCCCAGAAACCGCACCGTGGCGGCGTCTTCGGCGATCGCCGACTTGTCCCCGAATTCCTGGTTCAGCGCGTCGACCATCGCCTGGGCCGAACTGAAATCCGGCTGGCGCAACAACAGCCGCAAAGGGCCGTCGTCCAGGCGCACGGCCAGGTTCTCGCGCTGCACGATCGCGCCGTTGGGAAGCACCCCGGTCGCGCCGTGGTTCTGCTGCAGCGACGCTCCCGACATGCTCTGCGACACCGCGCCGCCGGTCCCGACCGGGCCCTGCGCCAAGGCGTAGATTTCGCCGTCGGGCGCCTTGAGGGGGGCCATCAGCAGGACGCCTCCGGTGAGCGAGCGGGCGTCGCCGATCGAGCTCGCCCGGGCGTCCAGTTTTTGTCCGACCTTGGCGAAGGCGGGAAGCTCGGCCGTCACGATCACCGCCGCGGCGTTGCGCACCCGCAGCTGCTTGGGGTCGATCTCCAGCCCCATGTTGCGCAGGAGATTGGCGGTGGACTGCAGCGCGGCGGCCGATCCCGAACCGTCGCCGGTGCCCATGAGCCCGACCACCAGGCCGTAGCCCACCAGCTGGGTGGGAGCCACGCCCTGCACGTCGGCCAGATCCTTGATCCTGGACTGCGCTCCGGCGAGGGCCGCGAGCGCCAGCAGCGCATGGCAAATCCTGGCGAGCATCAGAAGATCCAATCCAGGAAGCGCGCGAGATAGCCGGGCTTTTCGGCGTTGGTCGTGGTGCCTTGGCCCGAATACGAGATCTTCGCGTCGGCGAGCCGTCCCGACGGCACCGTGTTGTCGGCGGAAATGTCTTCCGGCCGCAACAGCCCCGCCACCGTGATGATCTCGGTCTCTTCGTTGACGACCACCTGCTTGGCGCCTTCGATCCGCAGCGTCCCGTTGGCCAGGACCTCCACGATCCGGGCGCTGACCACCGCCTGCATGGAGCCTTCGCGGGCCGTGTTGCCCTGGCCCTGGAAGTCCGATTCCAAACCGCTCCTGAATCCCGCTCCCGGCACGAACCCAAGCATTCCGGTGCCCGCGGCCACACCGACCTCTCCGGAGCTCTGGCTCGCGGTCCGGGTCTGGGCGGTGTTCCTTGCGGTGTTCGATTCGCCCACCATGACGGTGACCACATCGTCGACGCGGCGGCTCTTGCGATCCCCCAGGATGGAGAAGTCGCGCGGCAGCGGCGCACAGAATCCGTCGACCACCAGCGCGGCGAGGGCGATCGCGATGCAGGATGCGTTGTTCATCTCCGATGCCCTCCCTTGGTTGGCCGTGGACGAAATCCGTTTCCGGAATGACCACTAAACCAAAGGCGTGCCAATCGAACCAATCCGCTCGATTCGTGTATTTATCGGGAAATCAACCGGTTGCGCCCCGGGAACCGATCATTCTTGCCCATCGGAAATACCGCACAGAGGAAAAAAATCCCTCCCCGGGAGGGAATCCGCATCGATCCTATTCGACGGCGATCCCCTTGGACTTCAATCCGTCGCGGGCGGCGGCCTGCTCGGCATCCTTCTTGGACGCTCCGGCGCCATGCCCCCAGACCTCGCCCTTGACCCTCACGGCCACGAGGTAGCGTTTGCCGTGTTCCGGGCCCTGGGTGCCTTCCACTTCGTACTGGGGCGCTCCCCAACCTCGCCCTTGGCTGTATTCCAGCAGAGCGCTCTTGTAGTTGGCGAGTTCGGCGTCGCCCAGGAAGCTGTCGAGCGAACGGATCAGGGTCCGGAACAGGAATCCCCGCGCCGCCTCGTAATCGGCATCCAGGTAGATCGCCCCGATCACGGCTTCGAACGCGTCGGCCAGGATGCTTTCGCGGTCGCGGCCACCGCCGCGTTCTTCGCTCTTGGACAGCGAGAGGTGTTTGCCCAGATCCAGGGCCCGGGCGACCTCGGCCAGGACCTTGGCGGACACCACCAGACTCTTGATCTTGGACAGCTTGCCTTCGTCTTCGGTGGGCCGCGACGAAAACAGGTGGTCGGTGATCACCATGTCGAGCACCGCGTCGCCCAGGAATTCCAGACGTTCGTTGGAGTCGATCGAGTCGCCACCCGAAGAATTCACCCAGGAACGGTGGGCCAGGGCGTGTTCCAGAAGCTCGGGCCGCAGGAAGACGTGCCCGATGCAGCTTTGGAGTTCCTTGTGCGACCCCTTGGGGCCTTTCCACCGCTGGATCTTCTGCCAGATCGTCAAACGCGCCCCCATCGAACCGGTGCGGCGCTCGTCGATCCGCGGAAGAATCCGACCTGGATCAACCTTCCCAACGCTTGAACAGGATCGCCGCGTTGTGGCCGCCGAATCCCAGGGAGTTCTTCAGGGCGTAGCGGACCGAGCGTTCCTTGGCCACGTTGGGCGTGACGTCCAGATCGCAATCGGGATCGGGCTCTTCGTAGTTGATGGTCGGAGGCACGATGCTGTTCTGCATGGCCAGGACGGTCGCGACGGCTTCGACCGCCGCCGCCGCGCCGATCATATGACCGGTCATGGACTTGGTGGAACTGACCGACACCTTGTAGGCGTGTTCCGCCATCACCGCCTTGAAGACCTTGGTCTCGGTCTTGTCGTTGAGCGGGGTGGATGTGCCGTGGGCGTTGATGTAGTCCACCTGGGAAGCGTCGATGCCGCCGTCGCGCAGCGCTTCGCGGAAAGCCAGGATGGAACCCGTGCCGTCCGGGTGCGGGGCGGTGATGTGGTGGGCGTCGCCGGTCATGCCGTAGCCGGAGATCTCGGCCAGGATGTTGGCACCGCGCTTCTTGGCGTGTTCGAGGCTTTCCAGCACGAGGATGCCCGAACCTTCGCCCATCACGAACCCGTCGCGGTTCTTGTCGAACGGGCGGCTGGCGCGGGATGGCGTGTCGTTGAATCCGGTGGAAAGAGCCTGGGCCGAATTGAACCCGGCGATGGCCAGAGGCGTCACGCAACCTTCGGTGCCGCCGCAGATCATGGCGTCGACCTTGTTGAGCCGGATCAGGTTGACGGCGTCGATGAACGAGTGCCCGGCCGAAGAGCAGGCCGAAACCACACCGTAGTTGGGTCCCATGAATCCGTAGCGGATCGAGACCATCCCGCTGGCCATGTCGATGATGGACATCGGGACGAAGAACGGACTGACGCGGGAAGGACCGCGCCCCTGGAGAACGGCATGGTTGGTTTCGATGGTGCCCAGGCCACCGATGCCGCAACCGATGACCACGCCCACGCGGGTCTTGTCGACCGAAGGCGAATCGGCCAGGCCCGACTGGTTGACCGCCTGGACCGCTGCGCCCATGGCGTACTGGAGGAACTTGTCCAGCCGCTTGGCTTCCTTGGCCTCGACGTATTGCGTCACATCGAACCCGGTCACCTCGCCGGCGACCTTGACGGCGAAATTGGTCGTGTCGAAGTAGGAGATGGTTCGGACCCCGGAGCGTCCGTGGATGAGCGAATCCCAGAAGGCGTCCACCGTGGATCCCACCGGACTGACGACTCCCATTCCCGTGATGACAACGCGTTGCGACATAGTCTTGACCTCGGGCGATAAGATAACACGGCCCGTCCGAGTATCGCCCCGGACGGGCCCGTTGGAACAGCTTTGAATTAAGCCTGCTTGCTCTTCACGTACGAGAGGACCTCGTTCACGCTCTTGAGCTTTTCGGCGTCTTCGTCGGGGATCTCGAGATTGAACTCGTCTTCCAGAGCCATGACGAGCTCGACCTGGTCGAGGCTGTCGGCACCGAGATCTTCGACGAACTTGGCTTCGGGCACCACCTTGTCGGCGGTGACGCCGAGCTTGTCGACGATGACCTTCGTGATCTTTTCTTCCAGTTCGGTGGCCATTTGAGGCTCCTTTTCTTTTGGTGTTTGGGGTGGAAACTTACATCGCCATCCCGCCGTCGACACACAGGACCTGTCCGGTGATGTACGCGGCGGAAGGGGAAACAAGGAAGGATACCGCTTCTGCGATCTCGTCGCCGGTGCCCATGCGGCCCATGGGAATCGCGCTCAGGGCGGCGGTCTTCTGGGCTTCGTTCAGGTGGCCCGTCATGTCGGATTCGATGAACCCGGGAGCCACGGCGTTCACGCAAAGCCCTTTGCCCGCGTATTCGCGGGCCATCGCCTTGGTGAACCCGATCATGCCGGCCTTTGACGCGGCGTAGTTGCATTGGCCGGGATTGCCGGTCACGCCGACCACCGACGAGATGTTCACGATGCGGCCCTGCGAAGACTTCAGGATCAGGCGCAATGCGGCCTTGGAGACCAGGAAGGTGGACTTCAGGTTGATGTCCAGCACCGCGTCCCAGTCTTCTTCCTTCATGCGCATCAACAAGCCGTCGCGGGTGATGCCGGCGTTGTTCACCACGGCGTCCAGGCGACCGAACTTTTCCTGGATGGCCTTGAACATGGCGTCCACCTGGGCGGCGTCGGAAACGTCGCAGGGAAACGCCTCGGCTTCGATGCCTTCGGCGGCGAGTTCACCGGCGAACGCCTTGAGAGGCTCGGCCGAACGGGCGGCGACGGCCAAGGCGAATCCGGCCTTGCCGAGCTTGCGAGCGATGGCGGCGCCGATGCCGCGCTGGGCTCCGGTGACGAGGGCGACGGGCTTGGTCATCTTAGGCTCCCTTGAGGGCGACGGCCGCTTCGACCGATTCCACGGGGGTGACGGAAATCGCACGGTCGATGGAACGCATGAGGCCCATCAGGACCTTCCCCGCACCGGCTTCCACGCCGCGCGCGACGCCTTGGGCGACCGCGAAGCGCATGGAGTCTTCCCAGCGGACGGGGCTCACGAGCTGCTTGGCCAAAAGCTCGGCGAATTCGGAGGGGTTGTCGTGGGCCACGGCGTCCACATTGGCGATCACGGGGCACGACGGCTTGACGAAGGTGGCCTTGGCCAGGCCTTCGCGCAGGCCTTCCAGCGCGTATTCCATGAGGGGCGAGTGGAACGCGCCGGAGACGGGCAGACGTACGACCTTCTTGGCGCCCGCGGCGGTGCAGGCTTCCATGGCGGCTTCCACCGAGGCGACCTCGCCCGAGATCACGATCTGTCCGGGGCAGTTGTAGTTGGCCGACACCACGGTGCCCACCACGCCCTTCAATACCGAGTCCAGCGCGGCGGCTTCCAGGCCCAGCACGGCGGCCATGGCGCCGGGACGGCGCACGCCGGCTTCGGCCATGAGGTTTCCGCGCAGGCGCACCAGACGCAGGCCGTCGGCGAAGGAGATGGCTCCCACCGCGGCCAAGGCCGAGTATTCGCCCAAGGAATGGCCCGCGGCAAGGTCGGGCTTGATGCCGTTTTCCGACAACACCAGGGCGGCCATCTGCGAAACCACGTAGAGGGCGGGCTGGGTGTTCTGGGTGGCCTTGAGGTCTTCTTCGGGGCCGCCGGCCATCAGTTCGGAAAGATTGAACCCCAGGACGTCGTCGGCTTCCTGCAAAAGCTTGCGGCAGCCGTCGTGGGAATCGGCGAGAGCCTTGCCCATGCCGACGTATTGCGACCCTTGGCCAGGGAAAAGGAAGATCGTCTTCATGGTTAAAACCCTTTACCAGCGAATGAGGTTTGCGCCCCAGATCATCCCTGCACCCACGGCGACGGTCAGGACCAGGTCGCCTTTCTTGATGCGGCCTTCGTCCAAGGCCTGGCGAAGCGCGATGGGGATCGTGGCGGAAGAAGTGTTCCCGTAATCCTGTACGTTGACGAAGACCTTTTCCGGAGCGATCCCCAGATTCTGTCCGGTCGACTCGATGATGCGGATGTTCGCCTGGTGCGGAACCAGCAACGCCACGTCGTCGGTGGTCAGGTCCAGCTTGCCCAGAAGGCGCTTGGAGATGGCCGGCATTTCGGTGACCGCGCAGCGGTAGACCGCCTTGCCGTCCATGCGGATCTTGGGCGCGTCCAGGATATGGACCAGCTTGCCGTCGCTCTTGAGGTCGGATCCGAGGATCCCGGAACCGTCTTCGCGGGCTTCCAGCAGCACCGCGGCCGCACCGTCGCCGAACAGCACGCACGTGTTGCGGTCGGAAAAGTCGAGGATGCGGGAGTTCAGTTCGGGACAGACCAGCGCCACTCGCCTGCACTGTCCCGACACGATGAAATTGGCGCCGACGTTCAGGGCGACGATGAACCCTGTGCAGGCCGCCGTGACGTCGAATCCGAAGGCGTTGACCGCCTTGACCTTCTCCTGGATCACGCACGCGGTGGCGGGATAGGAGTCGAAGTCCGGGGTGGACGTCGCGCAGACGATGGCATCCAGCGAGTCGGCGGTCCAACCGGCGCGGTTCAAGGCGTCCTGGAGGGCTTCGGCGCCCACGTCGGAGGTCTTGCGCGGGTCGTCCTTGGAGATGAACCAGCGGCGCTCGATCCCCGACCGGGAGCGAATCCATTCGTCGTTGGTATCCACACCCATGGCGACCAGGGCATCGTTTTCCACGAGATCCCCGAACTGGGCCTGGCCCACTTCGACGATCCCGGCGCGGAGCGTCACGCCGACGGCTCCAAACGTTCGATGTCTTCCGCGATCTTGCGATGCACCTGGGCTTCGGCCATCTGGCGCGCGATCAGGATTCCGGTGCAGTAGGCGCGAGGCGTGGAACGTCCGTGCATGATCACGGAAGTGCCATCAAGGCCAAGCAACAGTCCACCTGCGGAATTCTCGTAGTTGAAACTTTCGAAGATGGCGTCGAACGAAGCGCCCGAAACCGCCTTGCGGAAGTTGTGGACCAGGTATTCGCCGAAGCCTTCGAACAGTTTCAAGACGATGTTGCCGGTGTAGCCGGGGGTGACCAGGACGTCGAACCCGCCCTTGAGCAGGTCGTGGCCTTCCACGTTGCCCACGAAGTTCAGGTGGCTCGCCTTGAGAAGCTTGTAGGCCTCGGCGACCACTTCGGTTCCCTTGTGCTCTTCTTCGCCCATGTTCAGAAGAGCGACCTTCGGATTGTCGACCCCGAGGACCTTCTGGGCGTAGATGGAACCGCAAACCGCGAACTGCAGGAGCTGGGTGGGCTTTTCGTCCACATTGGCGCCCGAATCGACCATCACCACCTTGTTGGTGGCGGTGGGCAGCACGGTTGCCACCGTGGGACGGCTGATCTTGCCCGCACGCCCCAGGATCATGAGGCTCGCGGCCATCATCGCACCCGTGTTGCCGGGACTTGCCGAGGCATGGACCAGCCCCTTCTTCTGGAGGCCCACGCAAACGGCCAACGAAGAATCGGGTTTGGTCTTCAGGGCGACCGTGGGAGTGTCCGTCATTTCCACCACTTGGGTGGTATGGACGATCTCCAGCGGCATGCCCTCTCCGCCGCACTCGGAAACGAGCCCACGCAAGGTGGGTTCGTCGCCGGTCAGGACGACGGTGAGAGGACCCGGAGCGCTTTTCAGCGCGGCAATGGCACCTTCGACCGCGGCTTTCGGGCCGAGGTCGCCACCCATGGCATCAAGAGCGACGCGGACCATCGGAGCCCCCGCTCCTTAGTACTCGACGGGCTGGTGAATCTCGCGTCCGGCGTAGTAGCCGCACTTCGAGCAGACCCGGTGGGACTGCTTGGGCTGACCACAGTGGTCGCACTTGATCAGGCCCTTGGCGCTGATCACGTAGTGGGTGCGGCGCTTGTCGCGACGCTGAGCCGAATGCTTTCGCTTGGGTACGGCCATGGTAGGATCCTTTCAAGAACGGAAAAGAGGGAGCAAAGGTAATAAACTCAACGATTTGCAAAGGGCCGAGATTCAGTCGACCCGATGGACCACCCGCTGGGGATAGGGGATCTCGATCCCTTCGCGCTGGAAGGCGGGCAAAAGCCGCTTGATGAATTCGTGCCGAACCAGCCCCTGCCGGCCCCATTCCTGGATGTTCACCCGCAGGATCACGTTGAAGGCGACGTCCGACTCCTGCAGGGCGAAAAAGCGCACCAGCGGCTGGAACCCCTGGATGGCGCCTTCCACAGACTCCTGGACCTCTGTGGCCACGGCGATGGCTACCGCTTCGGCTTTCTGGAGATCGGTTCCGTAGGCGACCGTCACCGGGACCACCACCGGCATTTCCAGGTCGGGGCCGTGGAAGTTGGTCACGACGGCGTCGGCGAGCTTGGCGTTGGGGACCAGCACCAGGTTGTTGGTCGGGGTCCGGATGGTGGTGATCCGCCAGGAAATATCCATCACGGCGCCTTCTTCGCCGGTGCCCAGCCGGATGAAATCGCCCTGGTTGATGGTCCTGCTGGCCAGGATCTGGATTCCGGAAAAAAGATTGGCCAAGGTGGGCTGGAGCGCCAGCGCCGTCGCCAGGCCGCCCACGCCCAAGGCGGTCAGGATGGGAGCGATGGAAATCCCCATGGACTGCAGCGCGATGAGGATGCCCAGCGCGAAGACCACCACCTTGGTGAGGGAATGGAAGATCGACATGGAAGGGACGACGCCTTCCACCGACCGGGTGTACAGCTTGACGAACCCCACCGCCAGCCGCGAAGCGAAGAGGGTCGCCAGCATGACCGCCGCGACCACGGTTCCTTTTTGGATCCAGGCCGACACCGCGGCCGAGACCTGCCAATGGTGCAGCGCCACGTGCAGCCCCACCAGGCCGCCGATCCACCGCACCAGGCCGTGGACCGATGCGATGGCGATGTCGTCGCCTTCCCAGGTCGTGCGCGCGGCGATCGCCTTCAGGCGCCCGACGACGAACCGTTCGACAAGAAAGCCGACAAGCCACCCGGCCAGGACGAAGACCAGGGGCAGCAAGGCCTTCAGGAGGGTCGCCAGATCCGGCATCTCGATCGGAAGAAAGTCCATGGAAAGGATTCTCCACTAGAAAAGGCGGAAAAACAAAAAGCCTTCCCGCCAGACGATGGCGAGAAGGCTGGAAACCGCGAAGAAGTCCTTACTTCTTGAGACCGAGCGCGAGCAACGCGCCCTTCTTGGCGATGGTGCGCAGGCCGTTGGCCGAAACGCGAGCGACCACCCACTTGCCCAACTCGGGCACGAAGATGCGCTTTTTGTGGACGTTTGCGCGCTGAACCATCTTCGTGTGGTTGTTGGCGTGCGAGACGATGTTTCCGACAAGCCGGCTCTTTCCGGTGACGTCGCACTTGTGGCTCATAGGATTCTCCTGGTGCTTTTGAGGATCGGGAATGGTAGAAAAAGTGGCATGCATCGACAAGTCAACGATTTAGCCAAGTGCGAGATCACCCCACTTGCCGCGGAACACAAGATTTTCCATCTTAGGGGATACCTGCTCAAACGTGCATTGCGAAACCCTCTGATTGCGAACTCCCCCAACAGGACCCCAAACACCATGCTCGACACCACAACCGTTGACGGAACCGTTCCGACCGATCTGCTCGATCCTCCCGATTGGGCGCCACGTACCCTGCGGGAAGCCCAGGATGCCTGGGAAGAACTGCGCGAGCGGAACCTCGGGATCCGCAAGAGATTCCAGGACACCCACCCCAAGGGCGTGCTGATCCGCAGCGCGGCCATGCGGGAAGCCTGGCAGTCCTGATCAGCCCGCCGCGGCCGCTTTCGCGACGGCGGCTTGGGTCAGGAGCAGATTGAGCTGCTCGATCAGATGCCGGAATCCTTCGATCATTTCCGCCGTGAAATCCTTCCCGGAAGTCAGATTGTCGCAGTAGAACGCCCCGACCACCCTCCCCCCGAGCTGGACCGGACCGAACAGGAACGGTGCTCCGTTCACGAACAGGTTCAGGGTATCCGGAATCACCGCCGGACGCTTCATGGGGTCGCGGATGTTTTCCACGAAGGTTCCTTGCTCCATGGCGCGACTCAGACTGTCGGCCATCTGCCGGCGGATCGTGAACTTGAACCGATCCAAGGTCTGGGCTCCCGTAAGCCCCGACCCGGCCCGGCCCTGCACCTGGTCGGTTCCGGGAACCAAGGTGGCGAACACCACCCGGTCGAACCCGAGGCCCTCGTGGAGCCCCTTCTGCACGGTCTGGAACATGGGACTGAGGTGACCGCTGCCCGCCAGTTTGGCCAGCTCCTGAAAACACCCCAGAAGCACCGAAGAGTTGACCTTGGTTCCATTGGCCACCGGCTTGGAGGGGACCACGGCATCCGGATCTCCCATGACCGACATCGCGAACAGGGTTCCGTCCTGCTCTTCGGGGCCGTCGGGGACCGGAATCCCCGAGGCGCACAGCGCGTTCCCGAACTGCAAGGCGACCATCTTGGCCTCGCGGGCGACGTGGGTCAGATGGGTGCCCACCGTCACGGCGTCGCTGCCGATCTGCTTGGCGAATTTTTCCACGAACGAGGCGATCACCGGATCCTGCCAGCCTTTGTCGACCAGGTTGGCGAATTCCCACCCTTTGAGGATGCATCCCGCCGCGACGCCGTTCTTGCGTCCACGAGCCAGCTCCAGAAGCATGGGGGAAAGCTTCCAGTCGTCCACCAGAACCTGGGTCAGATGCGTGAGGGAAAACCCGAGCACGGCCTTCTCCGCGGCGGTTTCGTCCACGCCAGGCTTGAGCATGGCGTCCAGCGCGATGCCTTCGTCGTCGGAGAAGCACCAGAACACCAGATGCCCCACCCGGTGCAACAGCGCCGCGATGAACACTTCTTCCGCCAGCGGCTCCTTCAGGAGGATGGCCATCGCGCGCGCCTGCATGGCGGCATGGATGGATTTGCCGAGATCGGCCAGCACCCGCTCCTGGCGCTTGCCGGAAAGCAACGTTTCCATGAGGGCAAGCGAGATGCACAACGATCGCACGGTATCCACACCCAGGACCAGCACCGCCCGGGAAACCGTGGTGATGGCCTTGCCCGTGCTGTTGTAGAAGGCCGTGTTGCACATTCGCAGCACCCGGGTCGTGAGCGCCGGATCCTGGAG
>JAKPQQ010000302.1 GCA_029557215.1 Fibrobacterota bacterium
ACGTTGTGCCCCTTGCTCCCGTTGTCCGTGTAGGCCACTCCCTTGTCCACGTAGGGACCGAGCAGCTTGTCGCTGGTCGCGTGGATCGCCAAGGACGTCGGCCAGCCACTCCAGTGCCCCTTGCTCTGTTCCCAACGGCTGGCGAACATGTGGTACTTGCCATCGGCGGCGCGGATGATCTTGCCGTCCCAATACGAGTAGGATTTGGACGTCTTGTCTTCGAGACCGTTGTCCTGGTCGCGCGCGCCGACCTTGTCGGCACCCCATGCGGTCTTCGAAAGCGACCCCACGACGGGAACGGGCAGGAAGTAGTCGATCAGCGTCTTCGCTCTCGCGGGAACGACAGCGAACGCTGCGGCCACGCAGACCAGCACTCCATGACGCGCAACAACCATCTTCGTTTCCATGACGTCCTCCTCGATGCGGTGCCGTCGCGAACCGGGATCCATCACCCGACATCGCGCCGTTCGCTCTCGAACTCACGTTGAGGATATGGAACCGGAGTCGAGCACGGAAGCGTTTCGCGTCACGTCCGTTTGGTGAAACGCAAATGGCGCAGCGAGGTCCTCACCGGAGATCGTCGCGATTGACGCCGTGCAGGCGGATGTCGTCCACCCAGAGATCAGAACCACCTCCGGACGGAAACAGCGTCAGCAGGGAGATCTGGTCCCGCACGGCGTCCCATCCGACGTTTCCGCCGAGATTGTTCGCGGTGTCGAGATCCTGCGGCCGAATGCAGATCCTGGTCCAGGCCGTGTCGAGCTTGCGGAACGTCCAGGACTTGCCGCTGGGAACCCGATCGAAGCTGACGCCGACCTTGCCCGTACCTCGAGCCCAGAGCACGATGGAATCGAGGCTGCGCAGGCTGCGCGGCCCCGGCCCAAGAGGTACGTTCGCGAGCACGTAGCCCTTCGGGGCCGAGTAGCCGAAGTGCAGCGCTTTGCCCGCGCGACCTTGGCCGGCATCCTCGATCGCGAAGGTCGTCACCGTCGCGGAATCCGCAGCGTAGGCCTTCCAGGTCGAGACGTCCGAGAGGAGCGACTGGAGGCCCGAGTGCTCGAAGTCGTCGACGAGGACCGATGTCGCCGCGAGCTTCTCCGGTTCGGATATCCCTTTCCAGACCATCGCGGAGTCATCGCGGACGGAATACGGCATCCCCCATCTCAGCATGAACCTCCCGCCGCGCGTTTGCAGCAAGGGGTCCAGACGCACCTCGATTCTTCCCCTCCGCGCGGGTCTGTCCCAATACACGAGCCTGTACGGAAGGATCAGGCCATCGAGACGTTCCACGGAGACATCACGCCCAGACTCCGTCGTGCGGGCGAAGTCGAAGTTCGACTCGTCGAGGCGCAGGATCCCGACCGTGGCGACGGAATCCGGGCGATTCCAGGATCCGACGATGGAATCCACGCTGATCTCGCGGGCGAAGATCTCCGACTCCGTTTCGCTCGTTCCCCCCGCGTTGCGGAGATCTCCGCAACCGGTGAACAGCGGAAACACAGCCAGGACAGCGCTCCAGATCCGCCATCGCCGGTTCATCTGGGGTCCTCTGTCTTCGTGAGGGGGAAGAAGGCCATGGCCAGCTGCATGGTGCGGTCCGGCTCCGTGCTTTCGTGCGCGATCTTCTGGATGAGACGCCGGCATTCCTTGAGCATGGATCGGATCTCCGCGTACGATTTCGCGTTCACGGACATCGTGATGGTCGATACGTCGCGCGTCTTCGAAGGAAAGCGGGCGAGCGATTCCGAAGCCAGAGCCAGTACCTGGGCCTGGTATTCGCCAACTGCCTTGGCCTTCCTGGGCGTCGCCTTCGCCGAAACGTGATGCTCGGCGGGAATCAATCTTCCTGAACTCGCCTTCTTGATCAACCCCAGCTCCAGGAGCAGCTTCAACGCGCGCTCCACGTCCTTTTCGTCCACTGGCGGATCCAGACGCGCGGCCAGCTCCGCGGGCACGGACTTGCCGTTGGTGATTTCCAGCAGCGAACGGAGGGCGGGTATCCACCAGTGTCCGTAGTAGGCGAGCTCATCTTCCTCCAGTTCCCTGCGGGAAACATCGCGCAAGGACAGGGCTCTTTCCAGGATCTCCTGCCGGGACTTCGCGTTGGTTTCGCGCGCGTAGGCGAGAAGCAGCATGAAGTAGGTCGCCTCCCGATCCTTGAGCCCCAGGAACTCGATGGCTCGGGACTGGCATCGCATCGGCAGGTGGGCATCCTTGTGGAGGATCCGGAACGTGTTGCTGATGTGCAATCCCAGCTCGGCGGCGAGCTGGCGATATGTGAACAACGGATTCGACGCCTTGCGCGCCTCGAACGCATCCTTGAGCGGTTCCCTGTAGTCCAGGTAGTCGAAGATGGATTTCATCGCTTCCCCGCTCCGTCCGCCAAGCGACGGAGGATGGCCCGCCCCCGGGTCCT
>JAKPQQ010000303.1 GCA_029557215.1 Fibrobacterota bacterium
TCTACGCCATCGGCGCGGCGGCGATCGAACACTTGAGGCGTTCGCATCCTGGCCTCGCTCGCCTCGCCCAGGCGACACGCCATCAACCCTCCCCTCCCACCTCACCGTAGCGCTTCCGCTCTCGCTCGCAGGTTCCTCCACGATGACCCACCACAAGCGCTCCGATCGATTCCACTTGCCAAGGGCAGGCGCGGCGATCCTTGCCCGGACGGCAGCACGATGACGACACCCACCCCACGCAGGACCCTCAGCATCCTCGGCACGCGAGGCGTCCCGGCATGCCACGGGGGATTCGAGACCTTCGCCGAAAACTTCTCCATCCACCTCGCCGAGCGAGGCTGGGATGTTTCCGTCTATTGCCAGGAAATCGGCCATGCTCCCATCCGCGAGGAGATGTGGAACGGTGTTCGTCGCATCGTCGTCCACGTCCCCAAGGATTCCGCACTCGGCTCCATCCTGTTCGATCTCAAGGCGATCCTGCACGCTCGCAAGCATTCCCGCAACTGCCTGACCCTGGGCTACAACACCGCCATCTTCAACATCCTGCTTCGCGGTCGCGGCATCCGCACCCTGATGAACATGGACGGAATCGAGTGGGCGCGCGCCAAATGGTCGCTGCCCGCAAGGGCCTGGCTGTACCTGAACGAGTACATCGGCGCGCACGTTTCCGAAACGCTCATCGCCGACCATCCCGAAATCTCCAGGCACCTGCAGCGGCACACGAAGGCCGAGAAGATCGTCACGATCCCCTACGGTGCGGAGACCCCGACCAACATCGACGTATCCTGTTTCGAGAAGTTCGGCGTCGAACCTGGCGCCTACGCCATGCTGGTGGCGCGCCCGGAGCCCGAAAACTCCATCCTCGAGATCGTGCGCGGCTGGGCTCGCGAAAAGCGCGGGATGCCCCTGCTGGTGCTTGGGAACTACACCGACGAATCCCCCTACCATTGCATCGTGAAATCCCACGAGTCCGACGAAATCCGCTTCGTCGGCGGCATCTACGACCATCGTGTCCTCGCCTCGCTGCGCTGCCATTCCTCCTTCTACATCCACGGCCATCAGGTGGGAGGGACCAATCCATCCCTCGTCGAGGCGCTGGCCTGCGGGAATCCGGTGCTCGCCCACGACAATCGCTTCAACCGATGGGTCGCGGGCGATGCGGCGTTGTTCTTCGCTTCCGAGGACGAATGTTCCACGAAGATCGGCACCATGATCGCCGACAAGGGGCTTCTGGCGAACTTGGCGACCAATGCAAGGAAGCGTCATGCCGAAGCGCTGACGCTCGACAAGGTGAATCGCCAGTACGAGGAGATCTGCACAGACCCTCGTACCGGAATCTAGAGTTCCCGGCCCAATTGTCCCGGAAGGCCCGTCGTCGAGTCGCTACCGGTCCTCGACGCACCTGACGTACAACCGCATGTAGTTCTTGCGGTAGAAGTTCCTGGTCATCGCAAGCGGTCCCCCGTCCGAAGTTCTCGCCAAGGAAAAGACGCTCAGCCCCCAAGCGCCATCCTTGCTGTATTCCGACGAACTCCAATAGCATGTGCCGCCGTAGTACGTATCGTCGCTCGCCTTGCTTCGGAAGGAATCGGACTGGGCGGCCATCCCGAGCGAAAGCCATTCGGAGTCGCTCGCCACATGCCATCCCGTCGGGCACACCCCTTGGCGAGGCAGGCTTCCACCCCACCAGGTGGTGTCGCTTCCGGCTGCCGAAAGCCGCATCGCCGCGGTCCATGTGTAGACGCGCCCGATGCCCTGGCTCGCCAGCGTGTCCCTCCAGTAGTCGGAGCCATCCGTCGCCAGGGCGAGATTTTCGACCATCCAACGTCGCCCCTGGACGACGAGGGTCCGGTACGTCCTGCCGTCGCGGGCGTCCGTGATGGATCAGTACTTCACGCCCTTCGGCCAGGGGGCCTTGGGGCCGTATCTCAGCACCACCACCCTGGACGGCTGGATCCTCCTGTCGGCGGGAATGGCGATCGCCCGCACCGTCGCGCTGTCCTCGTACTTGCCGAACATCCGCTCCGCGTCGAAGACGGAATCCGTCGCATCGGGGTCCGATCCGTCGCGC
>JAKPQQ010000304.1 GCA_029557215.1 Fibrobacterota bacterium
CTCGACGATGCCCGATTCCCTGGTCGCGCCCGGGCTTCGGGCCATCCCGATCCTGCGGCTGGATCGCAATCGCGACGGAATGCTGGACCAGGACGACGAAATCTGGTTCTGGGGCCGCGGCCCGAATCGCTGGAAGCCCCATGAAGGGGCCGTTCCCGGCTGGCGCTACGGGATCCATCCCTTTTCCCGCAAGCGGGAATACCTGGTCAGGCTCGACGCTCCGGAAGGGTCGCCGGAACTGGCGGCAGGTTCCAAGGGCTCGGCTCCAGCCTTGGTGGACGACGTCGTCCAACCGATTTGGGTGGGAACTCCCGACAAGCTCAAGGAGGTCGTGATCGGGAGCGTGCCGTTGCAGACCGAGTCGGACCTGGGCAAGGACTGGTACTGGGTCGCGGTCGAATCCGAAGGTGTCGCGACCGTCCCGCTCCAGGGACTGGCGTTTCCGGGGCGTGTCGGCGATTCGGCCTGGGTGCGTCCGGAAATCGCCAACACGGGCTGGTTCCTGGATGGAACGGAGCGGATCGATTCCTTCGGGGTCGCGGGCCGCTCCGACCGCTGGAATCTCGCCGACCCCGGCGACCCGGTTTGGGGCGGAACCGGTCTGGACGCTTCCACCAAGGCCTTCGACTTCCTCTTCTCCGGATCTCGGCTGGCGATCGCGGGTTTGAATCTGGCCTACCGTCGGGATTTGTCCAAATCCGACAGCGTCCTGTTCCCTGCTCCCGCGGTGGGTGCGTTGGAGATCAAGGTTCCTTCGGGAGGGCGGTGCTGGGTCCTGGAAGAGGGGATCGCGGTCCGCACCTGTTCCGTCGAAGGCGGGCGTCTTCGCGACAGCGCGCGGATCGTCGACACCTGGTACGCCGTCTTTCCGGACGCGACCTCGGGAAGCAGGGTCTCCGTCGCCCCCTGGTCGCCTCCCGTCCAATCCCACGTGGTCAAGGATTTCACGGCCGATCGAAGCGCGGATGTCCTTGTGGTCGCGCCGGAAGCCATGCTCGAGGTCGCCCAGGAATACGCATCCCACCGCGAGGCGGATTTCCAGGTGCGCAAGATGAAGGTCGCGATCGTCCGAGCGGAGGACGTCTACCAGCTCTGGTCGGGCGGACAGATGGACCCCAACGGCATGCGCGACGCGATCCGCTGGGCCCACAAGCGGTGGGGCGTCTCGCATGTCCTTCTGTTCGGCGCCGGGCACGTGGATCCCCGTCAGGCCATGGGCCCCGCCTCCGATGTGCTGATTCCCCAATGGGAAGACGGCCCGATGTCCACCGACGACTACTACGGGTATCTGGAAGCCGGAAACCCGATGTCGACGAACTCGCCGCACACCATGGCCGTCGCGGTGGGACGCGTTCCGGCCAGGAGCGTCCAGGAAGCCAAGGCTTGGCTGGAAAAGCTCAAGTTGTTCGAAGACCCCTCCCGCGCCGAGTTCGGCCCTTGGCGCAACACGATCGTCCTCACGGCCGACGACGTGTGGCAGGGGGTGCATCCCGACGGAATCGGCAACCACACCAACCAGATGGAAGGCGTCGCCGACGCGATGTTCGCCCTGCGGCCCTGGCTGCGTCTGGAAAAACTCTACCTGGTGGACTACCCGGCCAACAGCGTCCGGCAAAAACCCGAGGCCGCGCGGGATCTGCAGAACATTCTCAATCGCGGAGCGATCGGGTTCACCTATCTGGGGCACGGAGGGATCTCCATCCTGGCCGACGAGAATCTCATGGATGTCAGCGTGATCGACAGGACCTTGGTCAACTCCAGGACCCCTTACCTTTTCTTCGCGGGCTCCTGCACGGTGGGGCGCAACGACGTCCCCGCGGTCCGGGGGTTGAGCGAAGCGATGGTTGTCGCGCCGGGCAAGGGGGCCGTCGCCGGGATCGCCGGTACGCGTCCGACCTATCCTGATGGCAACCAGAGGATCAGCGCCGAATTCTGGCGCAGGGTGGTGGATACCCTCGCTCCGGTCACGGTCGGCGAGGCGTTGCTCGGCTCCAAGGACGGAACGGGGGGCGGCTTGGTGCTTTCCTACTCCAACCAGGACGCCTACAACCTGCTGGGGGACCCCGCCATGGTCCTGTTGCCGGGCGGGATCCGTGTGGAACTGGACAGCATCCAGGACACCATTTCGGCTCTGTCCCGGATCCAGCTTCGCGGCGAGGCCGACAAGGCCGGGCGGTTCCATGCGCGCCTGGAGCTCCAACCCGACACCGACACCGCCGAACGGGCCTCCGACCAGCAGGCCTACCAGGTCTACCGGCCGTCACCGAGCCAGATGCTCGCCTTGCAGTCCAACGTCGTGGGCGATTCGTTGGCGGCGACCTTGCAGATTCCGGCGCGCATCGCCTTCGGCGACAGCGCCGTGCTTCGGGTCTACGCGTGGAACCCCACGACGCGCGGCGACGGAGGGACCGTGCTGGCGCCCCGCGTTCTTTTCGGTACCGATTCCACGGGAACCATCGAGTCCGAAGGTCCGGAAATCGCCGTGCGTCCCTGCGATTCGTCCTGGTCGGGAGGGGTGGCCTACGGCAAGAGCGCCAAGATCCCCGTGCCCTTCTGCATCGTCGTGGACTTGTTCGATTCGTCGGGCATCTCCTCCGAGTCGGGGCCCGACGAAGGCGTGGTGTTCGCCGTGCCGGGAGTGCGCGATCCCTGGCATCCCGATCTTCGGCAAGACGCCGATTTCCGTCGTGCATCGGCCCAGTTCGTGATCGATTCGTCGGCCATGAGCCCCGGGAACACCTATTCGTTCGACGTCTCGGCGCGCGACCTCATGGGAAACCTGGCGCGCTCGCGGGTACAGCTGGAAGTCACCGAAGACGCCGAAGTCTCCCTCTACGAGGTCTTCAACAGCCCGAACCCGGTGCGCGCCGGAGCGACGACCGCCTTCTTCTTCAAGCTCGCGGGCGAACCCGACACCAACGGCACGGTCGATTCCCGCATCCAGGCGAGCATCCGCATCCACACGCTGTCGGGCAAGCTGGTGCGGGTCCTGCGGACCGAACTGTCCAAGACCACCCAACCTCGCCCCCGCGCCGTCTGGGATCTGCGCGATTCGTTCGGGACTCCGCTGGCCAACGGGCTGTATCCATACACGGTGATGCTGCGCGCACCCAACGCGACCGGCACGGGGACGACGGAAATCGTCAGAAAAGGCGTGGTGGCGATTTCCCGCTGACCGCTCTCAGCCCACGGTTTCGAACCCGCCGCGGGTCGGAGCTGGGGCCACCTTGTAGGCCTTGTTCGCCTTGGCCATTCCAGGGTCTGGTTCCCCGAGTTGTTCCTTGGCGAGTTCGGCACGCGCCTGCATCTGCATCTGGCGCGCGCTCGCGGCCACCCTGAGGTCCTGCGGACTCGGGCTGGCCGGGGCCAGGGCCGCCTTTTCCGCCTGCATCGCGTTGCGGATCGTTTCTTCCGGCGTCCTGCCGGATGCGATCCTGATCTTCACCTCGCCCCCGGTGGCGTAGCGCTTGCCATCGGGGCCTTGTTCGTAGGTGAAGGTCGCGCCCCCCGCCGCGGCGCCCCCGGCCGCCGCCAAGTGGGCCTGTTCGTGGGCCACGACCTCCCGATTGCGGTTTTCCAGCCATTTCAGCCGCTTGTCTTCTTCCGATCCGGGCGCGACAGTCCGTTCTCCCGTTCGGGAGAGCGAAACGGAGGTCCCCTGGATGGCCATGTCGCCCATATCCATGAGTTTACAGTTTTTCGAGGCCTGGAGGGAGCTCTCGACGGGCAGAAAATCCGCTCGCGCGCCGGGGAAACCGAGCATATACTTCCCAGATCCGTTCCAAATTCTTGTCACCGACGCACATCCATCCAAAGAGGACATCGATGCTTCTTCGCTCCGTCGCTTCGCTTTTCGTCGCGTTCGCCACCGTGGCTTCGGCCGGGGCCATCGACGCGGTGCACGCCCCTTGGAACGATCTCCTGGCCGCCAACGTCAAGGGCGACCGGGTGGACTACGCCGGGGTGCTCAAGGAAAAGGACAAGTTCGAAGGTTATCTCAAGGCATTGGCGGATCTCGATTCCAACGCGGTCAAGTCGGCCTCCAAGGAAGAGCGCTCGGCCCTCTACATCAACGCCTACAACGCCGCTGTGTTCCAGCTCATCATCAAGAATCCCAAGCTGGGAAGCATCGCCCAGATGCCCGGCGACGTGACCGGCGCCAAGGTGATCATGGTGGGTGCCGAATCGCTCGCGGTCGCCGAAGTCGCCCGCAAGAAGCTGTTCGAAGGCAACCCCGACCCCCGGTTCTGGTCGCTCCTGTGCGACGGTTCGCTCGGTTCCGCGCCCATCGTCAACCAGGCGATCACCTCCTCGAACCTCGACCAGCTGGCCGAGGAGCGCACCCGCCTGTGGCTGGCCGACACCTCGCGCAACAAGATCGACGCCAAGCAGACCAAGGTCGCCCAGATCCCGTTCGACTTCTTCCGCTTCAAGCCCGAATTCAAGGGCTTTTCGGGCGGCATGCAGGGGTTCCTGAAGAAATACGGCCCCGAAGGCGTCGATCCGGACAAGAACCGTCCCACATTCTTCTACAACGGCGCCAAGAACTCCGTGGCTGTCGCCGCGCCCGCCAAGAAGGGCAAGAAGGGCAAGAAGTAGCGGCGCGCCCCGCGAGAGGGGTTCCAGTCAGTTCCTGACCAAGGCGGCCTCTTCGGCCGCCTTTTTCGTGTCCGTCCCGAAAGATCCGTGTCCCAGGACCGTCAGTTTTGGGATAATCGGCTCCGATTCGAGGTCGGAAAGAGGACGCGGAACGTCTCCCGTTCTATCTTACCCACTGGAAGTAGAATCGGAGGAGCCATTACCATGAACGGCATGTTCACAGACCGGGTGAAGAAGGTGATGCAGTTGGCTCGGGAGGAATCCGTCCGACTGGGCAACGATTATGTGGGGACCGAGCATCTACTCCTCGGATTGATCCGCGAAGGCGATGGCGTGGCGATCGCCGTGCTTCGAAACCAAGGCGTGGATCTGGAGGAGCTGTCCCGCTCCATCGAGAAGCAGATCAACACGTCCGGTGGCATGATGACCATCGGACAGATGATCCCCTTCACCCCGCGCGCCAAGAAGGTGCTCGAGATCGCCGCGCAGGAAGCGCGCGCGATGTCGCACAAGTACATCGGGACCGAGCACATCCTGCTGGCGCTCATGAAGGACAACGAGTCCGCCGCCGCGTCGGCCCTGGTCGCCGTGGGCGTGGACTACGACACCTGCCGCGAGGAGATCGACCGCGTGCTGCGCGGATCCGAATCCGGAGCCCAGCAACAGCCGGCTCCGGGCCTGCCCGAAGGCGCCCAGATCCCGGGCGCGGGCAAGAAGAAGAGCAAGACCCCGTTCCTGGACCACTTCGGACGGGATCTGACCGAACTCGCCAAGGCCGGCAAGCTCGACCCCATCATCGGCCGCGACGCGGAGATCGAACGCGTCATCCAGATTTTGTCGCGCCGCAAGAAGAACAACCCGCTCCTGATCGGCGAGCCCGGCGTGGGCAAGACCGCCGTGGTGGAAGGCCTCGCCCTCAAGATCGTGGAACGCAAGATCCCCGAGGTCCTGGAAAGCAAGCGCGTCGTCACGCTCGACATGGCCAGCATCGTGGCGGGAACCAAGTACCGCGGCCAGTTCGAGGAACGCCTCAAGGCCCTCATGGTCGAACTCCAGAAGAACGACAACGTCATCACGTTCATCGACGAGATCCACACCATCGTGGGCGCGGGCGGATCGGAAGGCAGCCTGGACGCGTCGAACATCTTCAAGCCGGCGCTGGCCCGCGGCGAGCTGCAGTGCATCGGCGCGACCACCTTCGACGAATACCGCAAGCACATCGAGAAGGACGGCGCCCTGGAGCGCCGATTCCAGACCATCACGATCGAGCCTCCTTCCGCCGACGAGACGGTGGAGATCCTCAAGGGGCTCAAGGAACGCTACGAGAAGCACCACAAGGTGGTCTACACCCTGGATGCCATCGAGGCCGCGGTCAAGCTTTCCGAACGCTACATGAGCAACCGGTTCCTGCCGGACAAGGCGATCGACATCATCGACGAGGCCGGTGCCAGGATCCGTCTGTCCTCGCTCACGGTGCCGCCCTCCATCCGCGAACTGGAAGACAAGGTCGCCGAGGTCGTCGTCAAGAAGGAGCAGGCGGTCGCCGACCAGGACTACGAGGCGGCGGCGCGGTTCAGGGACGACCAGGAAAAGCTCCAGGAACAGCTGGCCCAGACCAAGGTCCAGTGGAAGGCGGAAAAGGGCAACGAGCGCCTGGAAGTCAACGAAGACATCATCACCGACGTCGTGTCCAAGATGACGGGGATCCCCATCTCCAAGGTCGACGCCACCGAGGGCCTGAACCTCCTGGCGCTGGAAGACGATCTCCACAAGCGCGTCGTGGGGCAGGAGCGCGCCATCGAAGTGGTCGCGAAGGCCATCCGGCGCAGCCGCGCCGGATTCCACAACAACCGCCGGCCCATCGGTTCGTTCATGTTCCTGGGACCCACGGGCGTGGGCAAGACCGAGCTTTGCAAGGCGCTGGCCGAAGTCATGTTCAAGAGCCAGGATTCGCTCGTGCGCATCGACATGAGCGAGTACATGGAGAAGTTCG
>JAKPQQ010000309.1 GCA_029557215.1 Fibrobacterota bacterium
TGTTCTCCGAGTTAAAAGATATCACGTATTTTCGGCAGGTTCGTAATCACGGACGCTATATATCTTGGCCGAACGAACAAGATTTTTGTGCAGATTCTATTGCTGCCTCTTTGACCTAAAATCTAAACGCAGTCAACAAAAAGCCGTTGTCACCTGCTTTGTTTTTAGATAGGTGATCAACAACGACTGCCGTTGTGATCTATGGTGCCTAACGGTCTTGTTCCACCACGACCGCGGTCGCTTTGTGTTGCCGTTTCACCGCGGCGCGGTGAACAAAGGCGTTAGCGAGACGCCTCCAGCGCCCGGAGTAACAAATGAAAAAAGTAATCACATTGGTTTTTCTGATTGCGATCGCTGGAATATGCGACCCCTATTCCTATTTGCGGACAAATACCACTAAGAACACAAAACATCTCTACACGGGAACCGTTGACTCTTTGATTCCATCGAAAGAAATCCAAGCAGGATCCTGTGTCATAGGCGCGCATGTCACGTCCGAAGTGCTGCGTATCGTTTCAAAAAAGGATAAATCTGTTTTCAGTGGGTTTATGCACGCAAGAGATCTCTTTTCAGATACGTCCTGCATGATTGAAATTGAACAAGATTTACAATGCGATCTGATGATTAGGATCTTAAGCGAAGTCAACACGTTTGTTGAATTTGATACATGGCAATCCACCTATTTTGTTCAGCGGTGTGATGATGGATACTTTGCAGAAGCTATATCAGACAAAGTAATGGTCATTTTATCCAAAAACATGAGTGAGAGCATAGCACAAATGCAGTCAAGAGAAATTTCAAGCAAGGCAAAGGAGTTAATTGTGAAGCATATGGATTTGAGCGCAGACTCAGTAACTACAAAATAGATCGATGGACACTCAAAGAAATGCACACAAGAAAATTCCTGGACATGCAGAGAAAGGAATAATTAGCCATAAAATGAGCGCCAAGATTAATTTCGCTAACAATCCCGTTCCATATTGATTTTGCTTCGCAAAACAATATGAACAGGGTCGGTTTGGGAGACCCTCCGGGCGGGTTAACAAAATCAAATAGAATATGACATACTTCATTCAAGCTAGAATAACTCCGAACGAAGGAAATGAATCGAAGAAGCTTGTTGCTTCGGCATTCGCCGTCTGCATTTCTAATGCGAAAAGCGAAATTGGCGCCATTTCCCAGGCACGGTATCATATCAATCAATACGATTGGGTGTTTGGCGAAATTACAGACGGCCCAATTCTAGTTGATGAATCTGATTTCGCAGAGCGAGACATTGGCCTAGAATTATACAGAACAGCCATCAGAACCGGATTTTCGTTCCATATTATCGGGGTGGCTATCGATGGAAAGGAACGCGCTCCAAGAGAAATACGGATTGATGGCGATATTCCAATGAGTCAGCTACTAGAAGTTGAAAAACGAGCACGCACACAAGGCGAATGTTTACACTTTGACTCTGGCGAGAATTGCACGAATGTGATTTATGCACATTCTATCCAGAAAAAATCAACGCTTAGTTCAATCTGCGATGACTCAAATCACGTACTAATGCGCTATTCTGATGCAGCTAGAATACGAAAAAACGGCGGGAAAATTCCGTTTCGAAGAATTGGGATCAAAGAGGCGTCTGTGTTTCGTGGTTTTTGCAGTTATCATGACAACCAACTTTTCGAGCCTATTGATAATTCACCATTCCATCCAGATCCAAGATTGGCGACCTTGATTGCTTACAGGTCAATATGTAAAGAAATTATTGCGAAAAAATACATGATTCGCGTTGAAGAGCAGTTTTCCGAATTGCATGAGAAAAACAAAGCAACACGCAATCTATTTCAGTCATATGCACTCGGCGGAAAGATTGGATTAGCAATGCTTGAAGAACATAAAATCGAGTTTGATGACATGCTGGAGACTGAAAATTATCAAAACATCAGATGCACAATGTTTTCAATGTCTGGCGCCCCTTTCTTTGCTTGCTCCACTTCATTCTTCCCGGATTATGGATTTTCAGGCGAGGTAATTCAAAATCGGAAAGATTTCTCGTATTGTCACGGATTGATTGCTTGCAACACGGTTGCCACCAACGATGGATGGGCATTGTTGTTTATATGGCATGCCACTAGTGACTTCGCCTGCATTCCTTTTATAAACTCTATGAGGAGCGCATTTCGAGAAAAGAAATACAGCATTTCTAATTACATTGCTCACTTCTTGTTCTCGTCGTTTGAAAATCTTGCGATTTCGCCTTCGTGGTTTAATTCGCTAGATGGATTCCAGCGAGACATGCTGAACGATATCATGACTGAGAATGCTGGCCCATTCGATCCACTGGACTCAAGCTACCTCAAAAATCCGA
The DNA here is from genome assembly GCA_029557215.1 of Fibrobacterota bacterium. Taxonomy (GTDB): domain Bacteria; phylum Fibrobacterota; class Fibrobacteria; order UBA5070; family UBA5070; genus UBA5070. The sequence goes on from JAKPQQ010000309.1 coordinate 2,360, forward strand.
AATGCGGATTTATAGATTTGAAAATTTCTGGGATAACAGACTTTCCAACGCAATGAAAAAGATGTGTTAAAGTGGAGTAAACTTCAAATTTACCTAACCGATTGGATTCGAGCAATGTGCTCAAGAGAAATTTCCTTTCTTCTAATGATCGGAACTGCATTAATCTCATTACCTTTGGCTATCAAGAGGTATCGGAAATCCAGAGAAGTACTTCCGCAATTACGTCTGGGTGAGGCTGTGATTATCTGGCTGTTGCAAGCCGTACCAATTACTTTTTTACTGAAGTTTCTAATTTGCTGAACGATTGCATTTTGCAAGGCAATGAGCAAGCCATACCACATGGCAATCACTCGATTGCCTATCAATATTTACTTAACCGTCAGGAATGAACCACATGCTGTGCCTAACGCAAAATGGCAGCAGAAATGAGCAAAAGAACAACAGCAGCCATTTCCCTAACAGCGTAGTGATAACAACAAAAAAATGATTTGATCAACTTGTAATCAGCCGCAAATGGTCCGGCGCGTCTCAGGTGTGGTTGTGAGGCCACTTGGATGCCATTTTCTGGCCGCTGGACAAGCATCGGTTCGCCTTGTACCCTGGAGGCATGTGCGGGCGGATGATCGTGGTCAAGGATGGCGGTCCGACCAGGCTCATCGGATTGGATTCCGGAGCGGGCGATGTGGGCCGCAGCCCTGCTGTCAGTTTGAAATATTGCGATTCTGCGGCGTTTTTCGCCGTAAAGCAGCATATTTTTAAATCATGAAGGCGTTTCAGAATCCAAAGGGCAGCGTGGCCTCGGTCCTGCCGTTGGAGCAGGTGGCGACACGGAATTGGCTGGAAGCCAACGGCTTTGGGCGGCACTCCATCGACAACGCTCTCAAGAGCGGACAGTTGGTGGCGCTGACCACCGGGGTATATTCGCGCCCGGAGCTTCCGGTGAGCTGGCAAGGGTTGGTTGCGTCCCTGCCGCGGTTGGAATCTCGACCCATCCTGATCGGAGGAATCTCTGCCCTGCGCCTCCAGGGGTTTGCCCAGTATCTGAATCTGGGCGCGTCCGAATCCGTGGTGCTGACGTCGAACAGCGCATGTCCTGCTTGGCTGGAGCGCAGCTTCTCGGCGCTGCAGACTCGGCTGACCTGGCAGAGTGGGCGTCGCCTGTGGACGCAGGGATGGCCGACCAGACCTGCAGTGCGAATGGTGCCCTGGCAGGATCGGGGAATGGTGTTGCCGTCGTCGGCACCGGAGCAGGCGTTCCTGGAGCTGTTGGGCACGGCACCGGAAGGCGTCGGTCTAGAGCATGCCGAAGAGATGCTGCAGAGCCTGACCCAACTGTCGCCGAACCTCCTCGATAGCCTGTTGCGTGAATGTCGCAGCATCAAGGTCAAGCGGCTCTTCTTCTGGCTGGCCGATCGCCAGAACCATGTCTGGCGCCGTCGTCTCGATCCTTCGGCATACGACCTGGGGTCCGGAAATCGCGTTCTGGCGAAGGGAGGGCGACTGGACCCGGTCTACCACATCACGGTTCCCCAGGAGATGCTCCCGTGAGCACCCACCAGCTTCTCACGAGCGGCTATGGCCGCCAGGTGCGTTTGCTGGTGCAGGTCCTGCCTGTGATCTTCGAAGAGTCCTGCTTCGCCCTCAAGGGCGGGACGGCACTCAATCTGTTCGTGCGGGATCTGCCTCGGCTGTCGGTGGACATCGATCTGGTCTACCTCCCGCACGATGGACGCGATAGCGCCCTGTCCAAGATCGTCGAGGCTCTCGATCGTGTCGCGGATGCGTTGTGTCGACGATTCTCCGGGATGGAAACGCAGAAGGCGTATCAGCAGACCCCCGATGCGCTGCGGCTTCTGGTGCGATCCGGAGACGCCCGGATCAAAATCGAACTGTCCCCGGTTTTGCGAGGGACGGTAGAGAAACCTCGATGGCTGGAGATCTGCCCGACCGCACAGGAACAATTCGGGTATGCCGAGGTGCCCGTCGTATCGCTCCCCGACCTGTACGGTGGCAAGATCTGCGCGGCGTTGGATCGGCAGCATCCCCGCGACCTGTTCGACGTGATGCTGCTTCTGGAGGCGGAGGGCGTCTCGGACGGGATTCGTCAGGCGGTGTGGATCTACATGCTGAGCCACCCGCGCCCCTTCGAAGAGCTGCTGTGGCCGCGCGAGAAGGATATCACCAATATCTTCCGCAACGAGTTCGAAGGCATGACCCTGCGCGAAGTCTCGCTGGCGGATCTCCTCGCGGCGCGCTCGCGGTTGCTAGAGATCCTGCGCCGAGGCATGACGCAAACCGAAGCCGGGATGATCCTGGGTTTCCTGAAAGGGGAGCCTGGGTGGAATACCTCCGGCTTCGAGATGATCGAGGATCTTCCCGCCCTGCTCTGGAAAACGCGGAATCTGGACCGCATGGATACCGGCAAACGCATTCGCTCTATCCAGAAATTGGAAGAGTTGCTGGCAGGCCTTGTCGGCGGCAGCGCCAGATCTTCGCCGCACCGATGAGGTTCCCGCCCACGCTGGGAGCTTGGGAGTCCACTTGCTGGGCGTGTACGCGAGGACGCAGTGGGCTCCAGACGGGTTTTCCGGGGGCGTTGAGCGCCTTTTGATGAAATATCAAGGCGGGTGATCGCCAACGGGCGGGCGTGGTGGCCGATCGGGGGCAGATTCCATCCATGGCGCGTGGACTCGGAACCCGTGCCTGCTTTGTTCGCGGCCGCCAAGCTTGATTGGCGCCGGTTCGATGCGATGTTTCAGGCCGGTCATCGGCGCGACAGGGGCACCACATGAAGACGACAACAGCACATCGGACGCTCGGCTCTCTGGCGACGCTCGCCCTGATCGCGGCGGGGGCGGCCTCGGCGCAGTCGGTCACCGTCGATCTGAATACCACCTACCAGACCATCCGCGGGTTCGGCGGCATGAACCACCGCGTCTGGACCGGGTACGACCTGAACGCTTCGGATCGCAACCTGGCCTTCGGCAACGGTCCGGGCCAGATCGGGATGACCGTGCTGCGCATCTGGGTCTCCGACCAGGAAAGCCAGTGGGCGTTGGAAGTCCCCACCGCCAAGGATGTGATTGCCCGCGGCGGGATCGTGTACGCCACTCCGTGGTCGCCGCCGTCGTCCATGCGCATCCCTGGGGGCAACAACTTCAAGCTCGACCCCTCCAAGTACGCGGCCTTCGCGGCGCATCTGAACAAGTTCGCCAAGTACATGAAGGACAACGGTGCCCCGCTGTACGCGATCTCCTTCGCCAACGAACCCGACTGGTGCTACGACTGGACCTGCTGGACCACCACCGAGGTCTACAACTTCACGAAAAACCACGCGGCCACCCTGCGCGAGCACGGCACCAAGGTGATCACCGCCGAATCGTTCCGCTACGACAAGAACTACTACAACCAGGTCCTCAACGACGCGTCGGCGCTCAAGAACATCGACATCATCGGCGCGCATTTCTACGCCTCCGACGCCAAGACGGCCAATTCGTTCTTCCAGTATCCGCTGGCCGACGGCAAGGGCAAGGAACGCTGGATGACCGAACACTACACGGAATCCAAGGGCGACGCCGACATGTGGCGCGGCTACATCAACACCGGCGACCAGGACCAGACCCCCAAGATGGACACGGTCCGCGCCCTGGACGTGGCCTACGAGATCCATCGCGCGCTGGTGGAAGGCCAGTTCAACAACTACACGTGGTGGTACATCCGCCGCGACTACGGCCCCATCAAGAATTCGGGCGCCAACGCGGGCAAGGTGAGCAAGCGCGGGCACTGCATGGCCCAGTACGCGAGGTTCGTGCGGCCGGGATTTGTCAGGGTATCGGCCACCAAGGAGCCGGCCGCGCACATGTACGTGTCGGCCTTCAAGAAGGGCGACAGCGTGGTGGTGGCGGTGGTCAACCGCAACGTGCAGCGCAAGCTCGATTTCACGGTGCCCTTGGCCAAAGGGATCGTGTCCTGGCGCAAGTACACCACGTCGTCCAGCAAGAGCGTGCAGGACGAAGGCCTGGTGACGGCGACCAACGGGGCGTTCTCCACCTCCTTCGACCAGGAAAGCATCACCACGCTGGTCGGTGTGTCCACGGGTTCCGCTTCGGTGGATCGCGAAATCCGTCCGTTCCCGGCATCGGGATCGTTCCGCGCGACGTCCCTCGATGGGCGCGACCTGGGGACGCTGCGGATCGAACCCGGACAGGATCTGGCGAACGCGATCGCCCGGACGACGTCGGTCCGCGGCCTGGTCCTGGTCCGCTCGCTGGAAAGCGGCGAGACCTGGCGGATGCTTCTGCCCGAATCGGGGCGCTGAACGGTTTTTGTCCTTAGCGGTGCAATCTTCGCGCCGCCGCTTCTGCTGGAACCCGGAAATTCCAGCAGACCAAGGCGGGTGCTCGCGCGCAAACCAACGAAGGAGACAACGATGATCGTGAACATCGGATCGATGGTCTGTGTGCTTGGTGCGGTGGCGATGGCCGCCACGGTGGATCTGCGGGGTAAGGTGTCCGACGCCGCCAGCGGCAAGGCCATCTCCGGCGCGGTCGTGGTCCTGGGAGGCCAAGGCCTCAAGGACACCACGGGGAGCGACGGAATGTACGCGTTGGTCTCGGAGCCGTCGGCCGTCGGGATGCGCGATGCGCGGTCGAGCGTGGCGATGGACGGCGGAGCCCTGGTCCTTTCCATGGAGCAGGCGGCGGCGGTGCGGATCGACGTCCTCGACGTGGTCGGAAACCGTCTTCGCGACATCCGCCTGGACCGGCTCGAATCCGGTTCGCATCGGCTGCCCGTGCTCGATGGCCTTCGGACGAACGGCCTGCTTCTGGTGCGGGTCTCCATCGATGGTCGCGAGACGTCGTTCCGCGTGCTCCCGAATACCGGCCGGATGTCGGTTTCCGTCATGCCGGCCGCCAGGGCCGCGGCGGTGTCCGACACCTTGCGCGTGTCGGCAACCGGGTATTCGACCAAGAATGTGCCGGTTTCCAGCTACGAGCAGACCTTGGACGTGTCGCTGAACGCCTTGTCCGTCTGCAATCCGGCCGACAAGACGCCGGATCCCGTGTCGGTGAACGTCTCCAACGCCTATTCGCCGCTCACGGGATCGCATCAGGTGGTGGTGGAAACAGACCCATCCCTGAGGGAGAAGACGATCTACCGTCCCAAGGATCTGGCTCCCGGCAAGAACTACCCGATCCTGATCTGGGGCAACGGCGGGTGTTCCATGAACGCCACCGACCACACCGATTTCCATCTGGAGATCGCCTCGCACGGCTACGTGATCGTCGCCGACGGCAACCCCAAGGGTTCCGGCAGCCGCAGCATGGGCGATGTCGTCGCGATGGGCAAGACACAGATCGATGCCCTGAACTGGGCGATCCAGCAGAATTCCAAGCCGTGCAGCCGGTTCTTCCAGGCGCTGGACACCCTCCACATCGGCGGGTTCGGCTGGTCGTGCGGCGGGCTCATGACCTACGGATTCACCTTGGACCGCCGCGTCACCGCGAGCATCGTCATGAACAGCGGACTCCTCAATGCCGACCAGACGATGCTCGACCGGATGCGCGTGCCGATCGCCTACGTGTGCGGCGGTCCCGACGACATGGCCTACGTCAACGGACAGCGCGACTTCACCAACATCAAGACCGTCCCGACCGTGTTCGCCAACGTCGGAGTGGGCCACGGCGGCACCTACTACTCCGACAACGGCGGCGAGTACTCCAAGTTCGTGCGGGCGTGGTTCGACTGGTGGCTCAAGGGCGACACGGGCGCCAACGGCAAGCTCAAGTTCACCGACCGGTCCAGCGCGTTCTTCAAGTCGCCGTGGACCATGGAGACCAAACGGCTCCCATAGACGGAATCCGTCAGGCCGGGATCATTTTGCGGGCAGGCGGCGCAGGACTTCCTGGAGGTCTTCGCGCAGGGAGCGGATCTCGGCGTGCAGGGCCTCGGTCTCCGGTGACGGAGGCTTGGGTTCGGCATGGGCCACTTCCTGGATGGCCGACACGATCACGCCGATGAACAGGTTCAGCACTGCGAAGCTGGTGACCACGATGAACGGCACGAAGAAGACCCAGGCCCAGGGGTGGACTTCCAGGACGGGGCGCACGATTCCCATCGACCAGCTTTCGAGCGTCATGATCTGGAACAGCGTGTAGAGCGATTCGCCCAGGCCTCCGAACCAGTCGGGGAAGGTGCCGCCGAACAGCTTGGCGGCCAGGACCGCGCTCACGTAGAACACGACGCCCAGGATCACCGCGATGGAGCCCATGCCGGGAAGCGCCGAGATCAGGGCGCCGACCACGCGCCGCAGGGCCGGGATCGTGGAAAACAACCGCAGAGCCCGCAGGATGCGCAGGGCGCGCAGTACCGACAGCGAACCCGACTGCGGGAGCAGCGAAATCGAGACGATGGCGAGATCGAACCAGCTCCATCCCGACCGGAAGAACTTCCCGCCGTGCGCCACGATCCGCAGCATCACCTCCACCACGAAATACCCCAACGCCAGTCGGTCCAGGGCATGGAGGAATCCCCCGGCGCTCGCCATCGCCGAGGCCGATGTTTCCAGCCCCAGCGTGGCCGCGTTGAGCAGGATCACGAAAGTGGTGAACCCCTGGAATTTGGGGTGGTCGACGAATCGAGCGATCTTGGTGCGGAAGGTGTCCATGGTTGGCAGGCAAGATACCACCAACCGCCATCCACAACGAGATGTGCTACGGGTGGCATTCCCGCAAGCGCGTCAGGAAAGGACGATGCCGGCCATCCCGAGGTGGATCACCCCAGATAGCGCGAGCGCAGGTGCGCCAGGAAGTATCTCGCTGTGGGGCGTTCGCCGGTGGCTTGTTCGATCAGGTCGGGCGTCTCGAACCGGCGGGCCTTGGCGTGGATGTTCGCGCGCAGCCAGGAGAGCAGCGTGGCGCGGTCGGAGGTCGCGCCCGCCTTGGCGGCCGATCGGTACAGCTGCGCCGACAGCAGGTTGCCCAGCGTGTAGGTGGGGAAGTACCCGAACAACCCCGCGCTCCAGTGGACGTCCTGCATGCAGCCCAGCCCCACATGGGGCGGCTCGATCCCGAGCATGTTCCGGTAGGCCTCGTTCCAGGCGCCGGGGAGGTCGGCCACCTGCAAGTCGCCCAGGACCATGGCCTTTTCCAGCCGGAACCGCACCAGCACGTGCAGGTTGTAGGTGGCTTCGTCGGATTCCGTCCGGATCAGGCTTCGCTTCACGCGCCGCGAATGGGCGATCCAGTCTTCCATGGCCACCTGCTCCAGCGCGGGGCAGGCCGTGCAGGCGACGGGCCACAGCTCCTGCCAGAACGCGTCGGAGCGGCCCACCAGGTTCTCCCAAAGGCGCGACTGGCTCTCGTGGACCGACATGGAGCAGTACATGCCCAGCGGAGTGCCCGCGAGTTCTTCGGGCAGACCCTGCTCGTAGAGCGCGTGTCCGGTCTCGTGCAGGGTACTGTAGACGGATCCTGTCAGTTCGGATTCGTCGATGCGGGTGGTGATGCGGCTGTCGCCGGCGTGGATGGTCTCGGAGAAGGGGTGCGCCGACAGGTCCAGGCGCCCGCGCCCGAAATCGTAGCCCAGTGCCTCCGCGAGCCTGCGGTTCAGTTCCATCTGGGCATCCTTCGGGAACGGCCCCTTGAGCGCGGCGATCCCGTCCAGGCGTTCGGCGGTCGATTTCTGGCGCTCGACGATTTCCGACACCATTCCCGGGAGTTCGCGTTCCAGCTCGTCGAACAGGCGCGTCCAGTCGGACGTGTCCATGCCGCGTTCGTAGTCGGAGAGCAATCCGTCGTAGGCGGTGCCGGTGTCCGGGGCCAGGAGCGAGCCTTCTTCCCGCTTGAGCTCCACCACCTTTTCCAGGTGCGGCTGGAAGGTCTTGAAATCCTGTTCTCGCTTGGTGCGCGCCCAGACCTGCTGCGCGAGGCTCGTGGCGCGGGTCGTCTCCTCCACCAATCGCGAAGGGATCTTGCGGGCGCGATCCAGGTCGCGGTTCACGAGCTCCATCTGGCGCGATTCGTCGGGACCCGACGCGCGCGCCGTGGCCTTGGCCGCAAGGTCGGCGAATTCGGCCGAGACGGTCCGCTCGTGGATCAGCTTGGCCAGCGTGGACAGCGCGTCGGCGCGGTGCGATTCGCCCCCTGCGGGCATGCCGGTTTCCTGGTCCCACTGCAGCAGCCGCGCGGCGGCGCCCAGATGGTCGGTTTCCTGGAGGTGGCGGATCAGTTGGGCGTAGGCGGTCATAGGTTGATAAGGTGCAATTTCGGGCGAGAAGAGTGAATTCTCCTCCATGGAAGGTGAATTTCCGCGAAAGTTCTCCTTCCTGGAGGGATAAATAAGTCGTATTTTCTCCTTGTATGAAGGAGAACTTTGACTCCGAGCTTCCGGAATCCCTGAAATCCGTCCTGTCCGAGAAACTGGCCGATTCGCTGACCGGAGCCTTGCCTTCCTTGACTTCGCGGAAGGTGCAAGGCGAACTGTTCCTGCCTGGCAAGGCCACGGTGATCGTCGGGATGCGGCGGGTGGGGAAAACCAGTTTCCTGTACCAGCTGCGGCAAGAGCGGCTCAAGAGCGGGACTCCCAGGGACCAGTTGCCCTACATCAATTTCGAAGACGAGCGATTGGCCGGTCTGGACGCCTCCCATCTGGGCTTTTTGCTGGACGAGCTTGAACGGGCCTTGGCGGGCCAGGTCCGCCAGGGAAAGGTCTTGTGGTGTTTCGACGAGATCCAGGTGGTTCCCGGCTGGGAGCGATTCGTGCGTCGCTTGTTGGATCAAGGCAATGTCGAGATCGCGGCGACGGGGTCGTCGGCGGCATTGCTGTCGCGCGAGATCGCCACCTCCCTTCGGGGGCGGGCCTGGACGATCCCGCTGTTCCCGTTCGGTTTCGAGGAATATCTCGCGCACCATTCGCAGGCCGTTCCCGCGGGGAACAGGGCGTTGCCGGCCAAGGAGAGCGCGAAGTTCGAACGGTTGTTCCTGGATTGGCTTTCCGGCGGCGGCTTCCCCGAAGCGCAAGGACAAAAACTGGCGGTTCGCAACCAGCTTCTGCGGGATTACGTGGACGTGGCGATGCTGCGGGATGTGGTCGAGCGGCATTCGGTGGCCAATGTCGCGGGGCTTCGCCGCATGGTCCAGCAACTTTTGGGGAACGCGGGGTCCTTCTTCAGCGTGGAAAAGCTCCATGCCGCCCTGAAGAGCCAAGGCTTCGGGATATCTAAAGACACCATGCACCAGATGCTCGGTTATCTGGAGGACTGCTTCCTGGTGAGGCTCGTGGAGATGGAATCGTCGTCCGAACGCCAGAGGATGGTGAATCCCCGCAAGGCCTATCCCGCCGACACGGGACTCATCCCGATTTTCGACCGCAGCGGGAAGCAGAACCTCGGGCATGCGCTGGAAGGCGCCGTCCTGATGGAACTGGAGCGCCGCCGCATGTCGGCGACCTACGTGAAGACGGAATCCGGATTCGAGGTGGACTTCCTGGCGCGTTCGCCCGAAGGCGACGCGGAGCTGATCCAGGTGTGCGCGGACGCCAGCGACCCGAAGACGGCCGAGCGCGAAACCAGGGCGCTGGTGGAGGCCGCCGCGAGATTTCCCGAGGCGACGAAAACGCTCCTTGTCACGACTCGCGACGGCATTCCCGCGCAGGTGCCGCCGGGCATCCGGGTGCGCTGCGCATGGGAATGGATGCTGGGGCGGTGACGGCCTACCCCGCGATCGCGCTCGCCGGCACCGCCCACACCGGACGCTCGGCATCCAGACGACGGAAATCGGCATCGTCGCTCACCACCAGGCCGGCCAGCAGGGGCTTGTCCAGGATCGTCTCCAGGCTCGAGAAGTGGCGGGCGTCGGAGGCTTCCGCGTGCCGGGTGGATTTGCACTCGATGGCGAAGTAGCCGTCGTCGCGCTCGATCAGGAGGTCGATCTCCCTGCCGTCCACGGTGCGCAGATGGTACGGATCCACAGGGAGGCGTTGGGTCTTGATGGCTTTCCAGAATTCGCCCACCACGGCGGTCTCGAATTCGGCGCCGTCCGGTTCGCCCGACTTGCGCAGCACGGCGCGGCGCACTCCGGCGTCCAGGATGTGGACTTTGGGCGATTTCGCCAGGCGCTTTTCGCGGTTGCGGAACCACGGCTGCAGCAGGACCGCGTGGTAGCCCGCCTCCAGGTGCGACATCCACGTCTTGGCCGACGGCGACGACACTCCCGCATCGCTGGCCAGATCGCTCCAATTGGCGGTCTGCGCGGTCCGCAGGCAGGCCATCCGCAGAAGGCGCACGAAGGGCTCCAGGTGCTCGAGCCTCGCGACGTCGGCCAGGTCCTTCTGCAGGTAGGTGCGCACGTAGTCCTCGCGCCAGAGCCGTTTGTCGGATTCCGTCCAGTCGTCGTTGGCCCACAGGACGGGCATCCCGCCTTCGATCTTCATCCGCTCCCATGCGGCCGTCTCGATGGCCGCGACGGGATCCAGCCTCCGCAGCGGGTCGGCCCACGAGTCCAGCAGTCCGGCCGGGTCCCCGGACGTCAGAAGCTGTCCGATCTTCCCGTCGGGTTCGCGCCCGGCGCGATGCGCGACGATCTCCGACAACATGAGAGGGAACAGCTCCAGCATGGCCGCACGGCCCGCCAGGCTCTCGCGCACTCCCTTGAGAACCAGCAACTGGCTGGATCCCAGCAGGATGGCCCGAAATTCGGGGTCGCGATCGTGGCAGGCCTTGAAGGTCTCGAACAAGCTCGGGAGTTTCTGGACCTCGTCGACGATCACGTTCCGGTAGCGCGACAACCAATCCTGCGCCGTCAGGTTCGCCAAGAGCGGCCGAGTCACGGGGTCGTCCAGATCGAGGTAGGTCCAATCGGGGCGGGTCCGGCGCACCAAGGTCGTCTTTCCCACTTGCCGGGCGCCCGAAACGACCGCGAGTCTCCCTCGGGAGCTTGAAGCAAGTCGATCCAGCTCGTTTGTGGATTGCCTCGGGATCATGACGTAAAACCTAAACTATGACTTTAAATAATGGCGTAATATTTAAAATCATAGCTTCGATATTACGCTTTTCTTGGCGAAAAGTCTCTCACCGTCCACAAAAAAGCCCGTTCTGTCCGTATTGGACGAACGGGCTGTGCGGGTGTGATCGACGGGCTCCGTGCGCCGTGGCGCACACCCCGATTGGTCACTTGCCCTTGCCGGCCTTCTTTTCGGACACGGGGATAGCCATGGAAAGGCCCGCGGCCTGGAAGGCGGCGGCGTTGGCCGGGTTCCGAGGGGCTTCGTCCAGGATCCAGCGGTATTCTTTCCAGCCGAGCAATCCCGCCTTGCGGGAAGCGAGCTCGCGCGCGGCTTCCTGCTGGGCGGTCAACTGGGCGATGCGGTCGGGATTGGCCTTGAGCGAATCCAGGAAGGCTTCGTCCAAAAGGCGGACCAGCGAATCGGCCTGGCGCCAGCGGGCGGCCTTTTCCGGCTGCAGGAGTCCGTCGGAAGGGGCCACGAATTCCTTGGGCTTGGGCGGCGGCGGAGGAGGAGGAGCGGCTTCCTCTTCCGTCTTGTTGCAGGCCCACATCGTGGACAGAACCAGGGCGGCGACGATCAGTTTGGCCTTCATGGCGGTTCTCCTTCGGACCGTGCTGTGGTCCTCGGTGGGAAGTCTTGACTCCAAGGGTAACCTCTTCCAGGCGGTCATGTCACCCCGGAAAGCCTCGCAGCACCTACTTTTCCGGGTCCCATGCGAATCCTGTCCGGTATCAAGCCTTCGGGCGAAATCCACTTCGGCAACTACCTGGGCATGCTCAAGCCCATGGTGGAAAGCCAATCCCGCGGCGAACTCCTGTGCTTCATCGCCAATCTCCACAGCCTTACCACCGTGTTCGACGGCGAACAGATGGCGGCCTGGACTCGCCAGATGGCCATCGACATCCTGGCCCTGGGGATGGATCCGGAGAAGAGCGTCTTCTGGATGCAGAGCGACGTTCCCGAGGTCGCGGAATTTTCGTGGTACCTGTCCAACTACACGCCCATGGGATTGCTGGAGCGTTGCCACGCCTACAAGGACAAGATCGCCAACGGCATCAGCGCCAACCACGGCCTGTTCGCCTACCCGGTGCTGATGGCCGCCGACATCCTGGGCTACGGCGTGAACAAGGTTCCCGTGGGCCGCGACCAGAAGCAGCACGTGGAAGTGGCCCGCGACCTCGTGGACGCGTTCAACCACCGTCACGGCGAGATCCTGGTCAAGCCCGATCCCGAGATCGGCGAGGACGTGGCCACGGTGCAGGGGCTGGATGGTCAAAAAATGTCCAAGTCCTACGGCAACACCCTGGGGATCTTCGCCGACGCGGCCGAGGTCAAGAAGAAGATCATGGCGATCGCCACCGACAGCACCCCGCTGGAAGATCCCAAGGACCCCGACGCCAACCCCGTGTTCGCCTGGTACAAGCACGTGGCATCGCCCGACGCGGTCGCGGAAATGGACCGCAAGCTGCGCGCCGGAGGTTACGGCTGGGGTCACGCCAAGAAGGAGCTGGTGCAGGCCTACCTGGACCACTTCGCCCCGTACCGCGCCCGCCGCGCCGAGATCGCGGCCGACCTGGACGGCCTCAAGAAGATCATGGCCCGGGGCGCCGAAAAGGCCCGCGCAATCCACCTGCCCATCCTCGAAAACGTGCGCCGCTGCGTCGGCGTGCGGTACCTGTAAGAAAGTCGGCATCGACCATGATGAGCTGGGACGACTACTGGAAGCAGTACAGCATCTCCAAGGCCGAACGCTGGATGATCGGCGAGCGCCATCGCAAGCTGATGTCGTGGATCGACTCGCTTCCCGGCGACAAAAAACGGGTGATCGAGATCGGGTGCGGATTCGGCTCCAACATCCGGCGCCTCAAGCAGGAACGGACCGACATCGAGGCCCACGCCCTGGACTTCTCCGAGATCTCGGTGGCCAACATCAAGGACGCGGTCGACCAAGCCCATCGCGCCGACTGCCAGAACACGGGGCTGCCCGAGGGGCATTTCGATTTCATCTACTCCAGCGGCCTCATGGAGCATTTCCGCGACGAAGGCCCCTTCGTGCGCGAGATGTACCGCATCCTCAAGCCCGGCGGTCTCATGGCCACGTTCGTCCCGGCCCGCTGGTCCATCTGGCAGCTCTACCAGCTCATGTGGAAGCTGGGCAAGCGCGGCGGATGGATCCACGGCTACGAGAAGGCCTACTCCAAGGCGTTCCTGCACCGGGTGATGGTCAAGGAAGGCTGGAAGATCGAAGAGGATTTTGGACTGGATCCGTTCTCCTTCAACGGGTTCGCCATGAAGCTCCTGAACAAGTCGTTCGAGCCCGCCTGGAAGAAGTCTCCGCTTTCCGCCGGCTACACCGAGATTTGCGTCCTGACGCGAAAGCCCGGATAGCGATTGCCCGGCGGGCGAACCCCCTATTCGGGGGACTTCGCGGCCTCCAACAGGATGATTTCCGGCCGGTAGGGCGGGCTGGCCGGCACGGCTCGCAGGAGCTTGGCCGGAGGAACGACCGGAACCTGGAACGAATCGACGCAGGAGGCGGGAACCTGCCAACGCCGGGCGCTTCCTGGCTGGTGGATGGTCATCCCCGCGTACGGTGCGCAGGGGAGCTTCACGGGGACGGGTCGCACCAGCTTCAGGCGCACCGTGTCGCCGGGCAGGCGTGCGCGCGAGCGCTCGAGCGCGGCCAAGGTGTCGCCGCTCCAGGCCTCCACGCCGGTTTCGCGATCCAGAGCCGGGAAGGCGACGGCTCCCGTGGTTCCCACCACGGCGCTGTCCAGGGCCACCGCCGCGCCCGAATCTCCGGGATCGTCGAGCACCCAAACGCGCGCGGCGACCAGGGTGGAACCATCCGTGCTGGACAACAGCACGGTGAGGTCGCCGGTTTCCACGCCGCCTCCGCCGGAATTGGGGGTGTCGGTGCCGCAACCCACGGCGAGCGCCCCGCCCACCAGGCCCCATGCCAACAGGTTCGCGAACCGATTCATCCGACACGACTCCGGGAAAAGGCCACGGGGAAGGCCTGGATGTTGAGCTGCACCACGCGGTCCGGATCCGACTCCTCGCTGGCCATGTCCAGGATCTCGCGGCGAAGGTGGCGCAGACGGTCGCGCACCCTTCCGAAGGTGGATGCCGACAGCGTCACGGTCAAGGTGGAAATGGACCTGTCGGCGGTCTCGAAACGGTCCATCGCCTCCAGCCCCAACGCCATCGTCTGGCGACGGAATTCGTCGATCTCGGGTCCTTCGGCGACGCCGGTGGTCAGGACGGGCTCCGTCTTCTTCCATCTTCCCTGGTCGTCCTGGCAGGCAAGGCCCAGTCCTTCCAGGACCTCGAGCGCCTGTTTGGCCTGGTAGGGGGTGATGGCCGGACGCAGGAGGGAGGCGAGCGTGGGGGCGTCGGCGGTGGGTTCCAGGTCCAGAAGTTCGCGGATGGCCACGATCCACCAGGATTGGAACATGCCCATCTGGTCGGATTCCAGCTTGGGGGTCCGCTTGCGCCTCCAGGTCACGATCTGGTCCAGGAACAAGGCACGTTCCTCGGGCCCCTTGGCCTGCGCGTAGAGCACCAGGTGCTCGAAGTAGCGGGTCTCGGCGCGGTTGAGCCGAAACAGCTCGGCGAGCTTCAACGCGGCCGACGGCGACAGGTTGGCGCTGCCGGCAAGCACCTTGCCGAAGAACGCCGAGGTGGAAAATCCGACCTTGGCGGCGATGAACCGGTGCGAGAACTTGGGATCCACCCGTTTGCGTTCGGCCCACGCCTGCGCCAGATACAGCCGGTAGTCGGTGTAGGCGAAGATGTCTGGTGGCGCGACATCTCCCGGCGCGGATCGCTTGCGCGAGCCGTTCATGGACGCGGCCACCTGCCGACTCGGACTTCGGCCGCCGAACCCGACGATGCGATCCAGGCGAGTCGTTCGCCTTGGAGGCTGGGTTTGCCTTGGAACGCGCCGCTCGTTCCGCCGGGCAGCAGGACCACGGCGGCGGTGTCGGTTCCTGTCAGGGGCTTGGCTTTCAGCGCGGGCGAACCGTCGGTTCCGGCGTGGTCTTCCCAGACCAGGCGTCCCTGGGAAAGGCTCGCCGATCCCTGGTACCCGGCGGCCACCACGAGCGGAACGCTTCCGGTGGACGGGCTCCAGCCCCACAGATCGATGTTGGTGGTGTCGCTCCCCGCGTTGCGGTAGTCTTCCCAGACCACCCAACCGTCGGCCACCCGGGGCTGGTCCTGGTGGGTGGCTTGTGCGTCGAGCAGGCGGGTTTCGCCGGTGGCCAGGTCCATCCAGCGGATGTTGGCGCGGGTGCCGTGGACGTATTCCGCCCACACCAGCCAGTTTCCGTCCAGGGCGACCTTGGTCTGGTAGATCGAATCGTCCGTCAGGCGCCTCTCCGGCGAGGTGGCCTGTTCGGCCAGGTAGACTTCGCTGTTGACGCTGCCGGAAGCGGCGTGGCGGTAGTCGATCCAGGCCACGCGGGTCCCCGTGGTCGCGATGGTTTCCTTCCAGGCCGTCGAGCTGGTCGGCGACCAGGATCCGTTCGAGCTGTTCACCTGGAGAGGGCATTTCCAGGTGGCGTCGATCGCCAATGTCGCCATCGCCCCTCCCTGCACATCGAAATACAACCAGCTGGTAGGGAGGGTACTTCCTTGGACCGCGATCCGCCAGCCGTTCGCGCTGTCCCAGGTGTTCACGACCGCGTTGCCGTTGTTCCAGCCGAGCTGGTACACGGTTCCGTCGCGCAGGAGCACGGGCTCGAACGAGGTGGTCGCGACCGAAACAACGCCTTGCAACGGACCTTGGGAGTCCACCGGGACCGGATTTCCCGGCGAGGGGGCGGTCGGCGATCCGGAATCGTCGCCGCAGCCGGAGCCCAGCAGGATCGCGAGGGCAAGCGAGGTGCATGCATGGATCTTGGTCATTGGCGAATTCCTTCGGGAATGCGCCATACCGACCGCGTGCCGTTGGCGTCGAGTTGCAGGAACCCAAACCCGGTGGGAGCGTTGTCCACCAGGATCCTTCCGTTTGCGATCTCCCAACGTGCTGCAAGGTTCGCTCCTTGCGCGTTTCTCCAACGCAGCACGGGCGATCCGGTGTTCCGCTCCGCCAGCGGGTGCGCAAGCGCCCACCGGTTCCCGACCCGGAAGGGTGCGTTCAGGGAGGTGGCGCCCTTGGAGCGAACGCTGGTGGAACCTTCCAAGTCGGCCAAGGCGACCGCGACGACGCCGCTGATTTCGTACCAGGCCAGATATTTCCCGTTCAGCCGGGGCAGGGTGGAATGCTCCGCGGAGCTCGAGACTTCGATTTCCGCCTGCTTGGCCGGAGACCAGAGTCGGATGTCGGCGTTTTGGCCTGCGCGGTAGTCTTCCCAGGCCACCACCCTGCCCCAGGCCGCTGCGCGGTCCTGGTGGCCGGTGGCGGCGCAGACCGTGAGATTGGCACCGGTGGCCAGATCGTAGGCGTGGATGTCGCCTTGGGAAGGGTTGGCGCGGTAGTCGGTCCAGACCAGGAGAGAATCGGAGAGCCAAGGGTTGTCCTGGTGCCAGGTGCCGGGATCCACGGCCTTGGTCTGGCCGGTTCGGGTGTCGTGGAGCACGATGTTGGCGCGTGTGCGCGCGGCGTCGTATTCCATCCAGGCCACGTGGACCCCGTTGGTCCGTGCCTTGGTCTGGTAGAGGGTGTCGCTGGTCAGGCGTGTCTCGGCGAAGGTGGGGGCCGTGGTCGTGTAGATCTCGGTGTTGCTCGGCGACTGCTTGCTCCAGTTCCGGTAGTCCACCCAAACGGCGCGGTCGCCGCTGGCCCGAACGGACTCGCGGTACTTCGTGGAGGTGCCCACCGTGGTGCGGCCCGATCCGTCGAGTCGCTGGTGGACCAGGGAGTATGCGGTGGTGCTCGCCAGCGCTTGCAGCCAAAGGTGCCCGGCGGCGTAGTCGTAGTCCATCCAGTACGTGCCCGACGGGAGGGATAGGGGGACGCGGGCGGTGGCTCCCTGGACGGTACGCCAGCGCAGGTAGGCGGTGGTGTCGGGGATGAGGTCGAAGTCCTGCAGGACCAACGTGTCGCGGTGGAACGCGAAATCGCCTTGGGCGGCGACCGTGTCCAGAGTGGTCCAGGTTGCCGATACGGCCGTGCTCGAGAGCGCGGCGAGGGTGGCCAATGACAGAAGTTTCGTGTTCAAGGAGTCTGCTCCGGTGTTGGCGCGAGGTCGCGTCCGATGCTGTCCATCGCGTGGGGGAGGGTGCTGAGGGCCCAGTCCACGGGGAGTCCCGTGGAGGTGGCGCCCGAGGGGTTGTCGAACAGGACCACGGCGCGCACACGTGGCCACGAGGGGCCGCGGAAGATCTTGAAGAGATCCCGATACCATTGCTCCTTGTTTCCTCCGAAGTCCGAACTTCCGACTTCGGCGACCAGCATGGGTTTGCCGTAGCGCCGGAACACGTCGTGCTGCAGCCGAAGCAGCGTGGCGAAATCCAGCCATTGGCCGGATTCCGCAAGCGTGCCGTAGTTGAACAGGTCCAAGCCGATCCAATCCACCTGGTCGTCGCCGGGCCAGTAGGCGGTGTCGGCATCCTGCCACGGGGTCCAGACGAAGGCCGCGTTGCGGGCGCCTTCTTCGCGGAAGATGCCTCGCACGTGCGCCCAGGCCTGCCGGTACAGTTCCGGCGGGTTCCCGTGTTCGGGTCCCCACGGGTACCAGGGGTTGCCCGGCTCGTGGAACGGCCTCAGGAAGAACGCCTTGCCATGGATCGCCGCCGAGCGGGCCCAGGATCTCAGGTAGGGGTCGAACCGCCCCGCCACCACCAATTCCAGGCTGGCCAAAGGCGTCTGTCCCCGGAAACTGTCAAAGGCCGACACCCAAGGTTCCCAGGTGACCATCGGGACGATCCCTTCGCGCTGGAGCCCGCTCATGGCGGAAGACTTGAATTCGTGGTCGGGACCGTCTCCCCATGCCTGGTACCACGACGCGATCGCCAGCGGCGTGCCCAGCGAAGATTGCATCCTGTACCAGGTCTGGAAGTCCCAGGGCAGTTCGGGACGGTAGGTGCCCAGCCAGCGGGGTGCGGCGATGGAATCGGGCGAGTTGGCATCCCAACCCGCGCGCTCGGCCAAGCGCGACCCCGGTTCCACCAGGCGCAGGACCACTTGGCGGTGCCAGGCTTCGGAAATCCATGCGACCAACGGCCGGGTCGCCAACGCGTAGACGAGCAGCGCCACGGGTGCGGCGGCCAACAGGAACACGAGCAAGGTCGCGGTGCGGATCGGCGGTGCGCTTCTCATGTCCGCTCCTTCCGGAACCCGAAGGTTCCGGTCCATGCCGTGGGCAGCAGCAGGACCACGTTGGAAAGGGCGAAGACCATCATCAGCAGCGCTCCTTCGTCCACGCGATGGTAGGTGGCCAGGGCCCAGAGCGTGGCGACCACGCTCGCGCCGATGGCCACCCAATGCGGCCAGACCCACGAAAGCGCGGCGCCGGTGCCGCGGGTCTTGGGGGTCGGGAGGTACGGCACTTCGCGTCCTCGCAGGCTGTTCCACAGTCCCAGCGCATAGACATGCCAGGTGCCTTTCTCCAGGAACATGGACCGCCACGGGAATCCCGTCTCTTCGCGGTGGCTGTACCAGCGCTGGGTCCAGGCGTGGATCAGGAACACCGACATGGCGTAGGGGAGCGCGTGGGCCAGGAAGCCGCGCAGGGGCATTTCCACGGCGTAGGCCTGGAACAGCAAAAACGGCACGGGCAGCACGATGGTGAGCCCCGATGCGAGTCCGTTCAGGTAGAACGTGCCCGCCAGCGGGTAATGCAGACGGGCGGAAAGGGGGAATCCCTTCCACAGCTTGGGAACTTCGTGCAAAAGCAGATTGAACATCCCGGTGGCCCACTTGATCTGCTGCTTGAAAAACGACGAGAGTTCGGCCGGCACCAGGCCGTGGCTGCCGCGCCAGGGCAGGTACACGCTTCGCCAGCCCGCCGCGTGAAGGCGCATGCTCGTGAGTGCGTCTTCGGCCAGGTGCACGGCGTGGCCGCCGATCGAATCCAGGGCCGATCGCCGGAACAGGCAGTTGGCGCCGATCGCCGTGGGGATCCCCAATCCGTTGAGCCCGATCAGGGTGGGGCCGTAGAACCCGTAGGTCTGTTCGGCGGCGCCCGCGGCCACCCAGTTGTCGCGGAAGTTGTGGTAGGCCTGCACGACCTGGACGAACCCCACGCCCGGATCCGTCAGAGGTGCCAAGGCGCGATCCAGGAAGTCCGGTTGCGGGATGTGGTCGGGATCCAGTACCAACACGAAATCTCCCTTGCAATGGTTCGCGAGCGCGTGGTTGACCTTGCCCGCCTTGGCTCCGGGGACGCCTCGGCAATCCACGTGCTGCACTCCCAATTTCTGGCAAAGCTCCTTGAGGGCGGCATCGTCGCCGCCGTCGAGCAGGAAGGTCCGGTGCGGATGGCGCATGGCCACGATCGCCTGCAGGGTCTCTTCGAACATCGGGAACGGCTCGCCGGGCATCGCGGTGGTCACGACATCCACGGAGGCATCCGCCATGGCGGGATCCGACGCCACGTCGCGCGGCGTGCGCGCGCACAGGTACACGGCCCAGTTGACCAGGTTCCGGAACGGCCCCCAGAACACGGCGAAGGACAGCGGAACGAACAGCCACCAGGTCTTGCGGTGGCCTCCCAGGAACCAGTAGTCGGCAAACAGCAGCAGCGATTGCGCTCCGGCCACCACCAGCACGGCCAGTACCGCCAGTTCCCAGCGGCGCACCGCCACGGGAGGCGCCATGGCCAAGGTTCTGGCGTTCACCGGGCCCACCCGAGCTTTTCCAGGCGCAGACGCGCGGTGGCGTGGTCGGGCTGCTTCTGCAGGATCGCGCTGTAGACGGCCTTGGCTTCGGGGTAGCGTCCCTTCCATTCCAGGATCTGCCCTTTGTGGAGGGATGCGTCCACGTGGTGGGGGTGTTCGGACAGGACCGAATCCAGGACCTTGATGGATCCATCCAGGTCGCCGTTCCAGGCCACCACTTCGGCCTTCTTGACGCGGCAGCGCAGACGCAAGGGGCCGGATGCCGCGCCCGACGCCGCCACCTTGGAAAACAACGCGATGGATTCGTCGAACCGCTTCTTCCACGACAGCACGATCGCCTTGCGTTCCATGGCTCCCCAGGGTTTGGGGTCGGCGGCGATGATCCGATCCCACAGCGCCAGCGCCTCCTGGTGGCGGTTGACCAGTTCCATCTGGGTGGCCAGAACCCTCAGATAGCCGAGGTCTTCCTTGCGGGGGAACGCGTCCAGCAGCGCCTGGGCGTTGCGGTAGTCCTTCTTCCACAGGAACGCTTCGGCCAGGGCCAGCACGGCGCGGTCGTCGATGCGCCCGGCGCGATGCAAGGGGGCGAGCACGGCCAGGACGGAATCCGCCTGGTACAGTCCGTGGTGGACCAGGCCCGCCAATAACGGGTCCGGCGCGTTCTGGCGACGAAGCAGATCGCGGGCTTCCTCGGCGCGGTAGTCGGCGAGCAGGGCCAGGACGCGCTCGCGGTTCGCCGACGGCTTGGGGCCTTCGGCGCGCGATGCCGATGCGGCCGCCAGCGACAGCGCGGCGGCGAGGATTCGGGACGCCTTCATGAGGGATTCCTTGTGGTGGCGAGGCGCGAACGGGCGGCCTCGAGGCATTGACGGATTCCGTCTTCCAGTCCGATGCGGGGTGCCCAGCCGGTGGCTTCGCGCAGCCGAGTGGAATCGAGACGGTAGTCCCAGCTTTCGTCGGGACGGTAGGGGATGCTTCCGGGAGCGACGCTCCCGGTGTCGTTCCAGAGTCCCCGGGCCAGTTCCTGGGCCTTTGCGGCGATTTCCAGCAGGGTGGTTCCCGCTCCCGACCCGACATTGGCGATCCAGGGGCCGCCATCGCCGGCGGGAAACCGGTCCAGCGCGAGCACCGCCACGACCGCGCGCACGAGGTCGTCCACATGCAGGTAGTCGCGCCGCTGTTCGCCCGGGGTCATGGGGAACTCGCGACCCGAAGCCATGGCGGCCACCAGGGACGGCATGAACATGCCGCCGGTCTGGCTGGGTCCGTACACCAGCGCGGGCCGCAGGATGGCTCCCTGGATCGCGCCGCGCGAGGCCGCGTCGGCGACCAGCGCTTCCGCTTCGCGCTTGGAGCTGGCGTAGGGGTCGGAGGCCAGCAGGGGGAGATCTTCGTGCCAAGGCCCCGGTTGCGCGCCGTAGACCAGTCCGGACGACGCGAAGACGAACCGCGCGGTCTTGCCGGTTCCTGTCGTGCGCGATTCCAGGGCGCGCAGCAGGTTCCGGGTGGCGTCCACGTTCACCGATCTCATCCGCTCCCGTCCCGCCGGGTCGGTGGGTTGTCCGATCAGGCCCGCCAGGTGAACGACATGGTCGGGCTGGATCTCGGCGACCAGACGCACGGCCGTGGACGGATCGCACAGGTCGCCCTCTTCGCGGTCGATGCCGTCCCACCGGGCTTCCAGGAGCGACGGCGCGAGCTCCAAGAGCCGCGTGCCCAAAAAACCTCTCGCGCCGGTGATCATGATCCTCTTCACGCCAGCGCTCCCGCGTCGACCGCCGCCTGCGCGTATTCCCGAAGTTGTTCGCGGCTGCGGACTTCTCCGGTCTCGTAGTACCTGCGGTACCATTCGGCGGTGCGGGCGAAGGTGGTGGCGCTGTTCCACACCGGACGCCATCCCAGGCGGGCGCGGATCTTGGCGATGTCGAGCTTCAGGAGGTTGGCTTCGTGCGGGGCGTCGGGGTCGGGCTGCCAGCTTGCGCGCACGTCGGGCCAGGCGGCCTGGAGCCGTTCCACCACCTTGGAGACCGGCACCACGCCTTCGTCTTCCGGGCCCACGTTCCAGCCTTCGGCGCACGACGCGTCGCCCTGGAACAGCTTGGACCCCAAAAGCAGGTAGGCCCCGAGCGGTTCCAGGACGTGTTGCCAGGGCCGGGTGGAATTCGGGTTGCGCACGGTCAGGGCCTCGCCCCGCGAGGCGGCACGGACGAAATCCGGCACCAGGCGGTCGGCGGCCCAGTCGCCGCCGCCCACGACGTTGCCCGCGCGCGCGGTGGCCAGCAGGGTGCGGTGGGTGGTTCCGAACTTGGCGTTGGGCCAGAAACTGTCGCGGTAGCTGTCGGTGGCGATCTCGGCGCTGGCCTTGGACGCGCTGTAGGGGTCGTGCCCTCCGAAGGGGTCGTTTTCCCGGTAGCCCCATTCCCATTCGCGGTTGCGGTACACCTTGTCGGTGGTGATGCTCACCACCGCGCGGACGGATCCCGCCTTGCGGCAGGCCTCGTAGACGTTGACGGAACCCGTCACGTTGGTCGCGAAGGTGAGGGCCGGGATCCGGTAGCTTTCGCGCACCAGCGGCTGGGCGGCCAGGTGGAACACGATTTCGGGCTGGAAGTCGGCCACCGCGCGCTCCAGGAGCGCGGCGTCCAGGATGTCGCCTTCCACCGAACGCACGGGCAGGCCCAGCAGGTTCCAGTGGCTGGGTTCGGTCGCGGGGGCCAGCGAATAGCCCGCGACCTCGGCGCCCAGCTCGGCGAGCCACAAGGAAAGCCAGCTTCCCTTGAACCCGGTGTGTCCCGTCACCAGGACGCGGCGACCGCGGTACGTTTCTCCGAACAGCTCGCCCATGGCGTTCACCACACCTTCCACGGGGCGCGTCCCGTGCTCCACAGTTCGTTGAGCGTGGTGTAGTCCTTGTAGTGGTCCATGGCGTGCCAGAACCCGGAATGCGGAACCATCCCGATCTTGCCCAGTTCCACCAGCCTGCGGAAGGGCTGGTTTTCCAGGACCGTGGTGTCGTCCTCGATCTGCGCGAAGATCTCCTTGGAAAAGCAGAAGAACCCGCCGTTGATCAGGCCCGGCATGGTGGGCTTTTCGCGGAAGCTCGTGATCTTGCCCTGCGGATCGGATTCCACGATGCCGAAGGTGGTGGGCAGATGCACGCCCACCAGCGTGGCGGCGTTGCCTTGGAGCAGATGGCGCTTGTAGACGTTGGGGATGTCCACGTCCGAGACGCCGTCGCCGTAGGTGCACAGGAAATGTTCCTGGTCGATGTAATGTTCGATCCGCTTGATGCGCCCGCCCGTCATGGTGTCGGGGCCGGTGTGGGCGAAGGTGATCTCCCAATCGTCGACGTCGGCGTCGAGCCCGCGGGGTTGCGGGGGCTCGCGAAGGATTTCGGGCGATCCCACCGACATGGTGAAATCGTGCGAGTAGGCGTGGTAGTTGCGGAAGTACTGCACGATCTTGTCGCCCTGGTGGCCCAGGCAGAGGACGAAGCGGCGGACCCCGTAGTGCGAATAGATCTTCATGATGTGCCACAGGATTGGGCGTCCGCCCACTTCCACCATGGGTTTGGGGCGGTCTTCGGCCACCGCGCGGATGCGGGTGCCTTGGCCCCCGCAAAGGATGACGGCCTGCAGCTTGGAAACGTCGGGTGCGGTGTTCATGGGGTGTCCTTCCCTTGGGGTGCGATCGGGATTGCGATCCCGGTTTCCAGTCCGAATTGGTTCCATGCGCGATCGGTGAACCAGGCGGCCGACGCGTAGGGACGGGATCTGGCGAAGGCTTCGATCTCCAGGTGGAGACCAGCCGCGCGACCTGTCCAGCCCGTCCGCAGTTGGGCGAGCCCCACGTGGTCGAGCGTGTAGGACCACGGGGAATCGGCGATCCAAGGCGATTCCACCCGAAGCCGCGATGTGCTCCAGACGGGCCAGTCGACCTCGAAGCGGAAGCTTTTCCAAAGGAGCTTGGCGATCGCGTCCACCGAAACCTCGTCGTGGGGGGAACGGTACGGGACGTCCAGCCAGAGCAAGGTGTCGTTGCGCTTTCCGGTGGCGACGCGGGTCCAGTTTTGGGCATCCGCCCACGAGGCCGACATCCCCAGCACGATTCCTCCCGCCACCTGGCGGGTTCCCCAGGCCCAAGCCGACAAGATCTGGTTGTCCTGCAAGGACAGGGGCAGCGCTCCGGCCGGTGGTTCGCCGGCGGTACGGTGTTCCCAGTTGGCTCCCGCTCCGGCCCAGGTGCGTTGCCCTCCCCAATCCAGGCGACCGGAGAGGCTCGTGGCGCGAACGCCGACGCTGGCCCATCCGGGAAGCTCCCGGGACTTCGGGGATAGTTCGATCTTCCATCCGGGAGCGGGGACAAAGGCGACGGAACCTGTCAAGGCCCAGCTGGACAGGCGGGCGAACGAGGCCATCCCGGTTCCGAAGGCCAGCGTGGCAGGTCCGAACGATTTGGAGGCTTCGGCATCCCACCCCGCGTCCAGGCGGTTCGTCTCCTCGATTCCGGACAGCGCGGGGGCCGACCAGCCGGTGCCGTCCAATCCCAGGCGCAGATCGGCGCCCAGGACCGGCTGCTTCCATTGCAGCCGCAGGTGGGCGTTGCGCAGATCGAGATCGTCGCTGGAAGCGCCGCTGCGGATCTCCAGATCCCCGCCAAAGGCGGCCATTGCCGCCAGAGGAACCGCCTTGAGCGCGAAAAGGATGGAGGGTGCGGTTTCTTTCATCGACCAAGAGAGTATACCGCGATCGGGGCTTGGGTTCGAGCCGCGGGAGATAAACGCTTCCATGGATGGAAACGAGGGGTGGTGGTCGGCCTTCCGGAAATGGTATCCTGCGCCACGTGAGCCAATTCGACAACCCGACCGACGAAGTCCCGATGGACGAGCGCCCGATCTTCGATCCCGCCATGCTGGAGGGGCTGCTCGCCTTTGGCGATGGGGCCATCCTGCGCCGGGTGGTGGCCACCTTCCGCAATGCCACCGATGCGGTCCCCAGGCAGATCGGCGAGATGGTGGAGCGCCACGAATGGCAGAACCTCGCGTTCGCCGCCCATTCCTTGAAGTCGGGAAGCGGCGTCATGGGGCTGGTGGGATTGTCCCGGCTGGCATCGGACCTGGAGGCGTCCGGCAAGATCGAGGACCTGGAAGGAGCGAGAGCGGCGGCGCTGCGGCTTCCGGAGCTCTACGAACGGTCGTGCGAAGCGTTGCGGGAGTTCACCGAAGCGCATTAGCCCCGATGGCCTCGGCAAGGTTTTTCACGCTCGATTCGCTTGATCGGGAATCGAAAGCGCGCCCGATCCGTCCTTCGTTTGTAAATGGCAGAGGTATGTGAGGGCGAACGCTCCGTGAATCGAATCCATCGAAACGCCGACGACTCCGACAGGAGCCCTGCGGGCTCTTGCCACGTCGCGGGTTTCGGAATGAACAGAAGGAACCATTCGTGACCATCCTGCCCATGCTCGTGTCCATTGTCGCCGGGAACTCTTCGCTGGAGCTGGCCGAATCCGCCTACCTGGAGCTGGCGCTGCGCGGGAATCTGTCGCATCAGGCCGACAGCCTGGACCTCGCGGCCGCCCGCGAAACCGAAGCCGCCACCCGCACCCTTCTGGGTCCGCAGGCGAAGCTGGCCGGAACGCTTGCCGGAACCAACGACCTGGACGGGAAGACCGTGGGGTCGGCGACCGGGACCGCCAGCGTTTCCCAATGGGTCCCGACCGGTGGCGCGCTCGGTGCCGCCCTTTCGGGAACCAGCTCACGGACGGATCCCGACAACGCTCCGCCGTTGCGCAGCCTGGATCGCGACACCGCGTCGTTGACGGTTTCCTTCAAGCAGCCGTTCCTGCAAGGATTCGGCAACGGTTCCCCGACGCTCTACCAGGTGCGCCAGGCCCAGGTGGCGCGCAAGACCAGATTCCTTTCCGCCAACGGCGCCGGGCTTTCGCTGCTCCAGCAGGCGCGGGTGGCGTTCTGGAACCTGATCGGGGCGGCGGCCACGGTGCAGGCGCAAATCCAGGATTCGGCCCGGACGGCGAGGATCCTCCAGGCTTCGCGCATCCAGTACAAGTCCGGTTCGGCGTCCGCTCTGGACACCTTGACGGCCCGCGCCAACCACGGAAAAGCCCTCGTGTCGCTCGTGCAGGGGCGCACCACCCTGCGCGAAGGGAAACGGAGCCTGGCCACTCTGGCCAATGTCGATTCGGTGTCGGTTCCTGTCGTGGATTCGCTGCCCACCGTCGAGGCGGGCTCCGCGTTCCCGACGCTGGATGCGCTGGTGGAATCGGCCCAGGCGCACGCGATCGATCTCGCGCAGGCGCAGGTCAAGATCGAAGGCCTGCAGAACGAGGTGGGCTACCGGCGCTGGTCGCGGCTGCCCAAGCTGGACGGAACCGTCTACGGCGCGACTTCGCTTCCCGGCGGCAATCCCGCCAAGGATTGGATGGTGGGCGCGCGGGTGGATCTGGATTGGGATCTCCCCAACGGCGTGGAGCGCGCCAAGTACCGCACCGCGCTGCTGGATCTGCGTGCGGCGCAGCTGCGACGGAAAGCGGCGATCAACGAGGTGCGCCACCAGATCGAACGGATCCTCGACGCGCACGGATCGGCGACCGAGCAGTTGGCGCTTTCGGTGGAACTGGCGGCGTTGCAACGGGCGAGGCTGAACGCTTCGGAGGTCGGCTACGCGGCGGGCTCGGTGAGCCTGATCGACCTGCAGTCGGCGCGTTCCGACTGGATGAACGCGGTGACCTCGAGCTGGCAGTCCAAGGCGCAGGTGAAGGCGCTGGAGGCCGAGCTGGAAACCCGGACGGGAATCGGTCCCGCCCGCAGGGGCTGGATCTGGGAGGAAAAATGAGACGGATTCTGTTGACGAGCGCGTTGTCGGCCGCGCTCGGGATCGTGGGGCTGACGGGCTGCGAGAAGGAAAACGCCGGCGTCGAGCAGACCGAGGTCGCCGGTCCGACCAGGATCCGCGACGCGGTGCGGTTGGCGGGCAAGGTCCAGCCGGTCACGCAGGTGGATCTCAAGAGCGAGGTGTCGGGCCGGATCCGCAAGTTGCACGCCCGCGAAGGCGACAGCGTCTCCAGAGGACAGCTTCTGGTGGAGCTGGACCCGGAACCGTTCCAGCTCAAGGTCGACCGCGCGGCGATCGTGGTGGATCGCGCCAAGCTCGCGCTCGGGACGGCCCAACGGAATCTGGAGCGGGCCAAGCCGCTGATCCAGACGGGATCCGTCTCGACGGACGCGGTGCAGGATCTGGAGGTCGCCTTGGCGAAGGCGCAGCTGGATCTGCGCGACGCCGAACTCAATCTGCGCGAGACGCGCAAGGATCTGGGCTACAGCCGGATCGCCGCACCCATGCGCGGCCGCCTGATCGCGTTGGATGTCGAGGAAGGCGAGATGGTCGCGGCCGCGACGAGCATGTCGGGAGGCACCGCCATGGGCACCGTCGCCGATCCCCGAAAGATGAAGGTGGAAGTGGAAGTGGGCGAGCTCGACTTCCCGCGCCTGAAGCAGGACATGGAAGTGGAGGTCTCCAGCGAAGCGCTGGCCAAGCCTCTCAAGGGACGCGTGACGTTCATATCCAGTTCGGCCAAGGCCAGCACCAGTTCGGGATCTTCCAGCATCCAGGTGTTCCCGGTGGAGGTGGAGGTCTCCGACAACAAGGGGCTCGTGCCCGGCCTGACCGTGGCGGTGGATTTCCTGTTCCTGGACAAGAAGGTCGACGTCGCGGTTCCCTATTCCGCGATCAGGACCGGCAAGCGCAAGGGGAGCGCGATGGTCACGGTGCGCGGAAGCGACGGGAAAGCCGTTCCCAAGGAAGTGAAGACGGGCGTCACCGACTACCGCAACACCGAGATCCTGGAGGGTCTCGCCGCGGGCGACACCATCCTCGCGGCCAGGACGGAGAAGACGGCCGGGGCGTCGTCCAGGCCGTCGGGCGGACCTCCGGGACGGTAGAGGGAACCACCGATGGACGCGATTCTCGAAACCAAGGGCCTGCGCAAGAGCTACCGGCTGGGCAAGGAGGATGTTCCCGTGCTGCACGGGATCGACTTCAGGCTGGGGCGCGGCGAATACGGAGCCATCATGGGGCCTTCGGGGTCCGGGAAGAGCACGCTCCTGAACATCCTGGGGTGCCTGGACCGCGCCACGGGTGGACAATATCTGGTCGAAGGCCGCCTGGTGTCGGCGTTCTCGGAAAGCGAACTCGCCGACCTGCGCGCGCGCAGCATCGGGTTCGCGTTCCAGAGCTTCCAGCTCCTGCCGCGCCTGACCTTGTCGGAAAACGTCGAACTGCCTCTGCAGTACCTGGGGATCCCGCGCAAGGAACGGCGCAGGCGCGTCGCCGAGATCATGGAACGCCTGGGCCTCGGGCAGCGCGGCAGGCACCTTCCCATGGAGGTGTCGGGCGGGCAGCGCCAGCGCGCCGCCATCGCGCGCGCGCTCGTGAAGAAACCCGCGCTGCTGTTGGCCGACGAGCCCACCGGCAACCTGGACAGCACGACCACAGCCGAAGTCCTGGACCTGTTCCGCCAGCTGCACGAGGAAGGCAACACAATCCTGCTGATCACGCACGAGCACGACGTGGCCGTGCGCGCCCAGCGCCGCTGGAAGATCTTCGACGGGCTCATGGAGGAGATGGCTTGAGCGGGAACGGCTGGATCGGGGGGTGGATCCTCCCGCTGTCGTTGGCCTGGCGCGAGACGCGGGGACATTTCCTGCGCTCGGCGGTGACCGCGACGGCCGTGTTCCTGGGCGTGGCCTCGTTGCTGGTCATGACCGCGCTTTCGCGCGGCATGGAGGCCCAGAACCGCGAGATGTACCTGCGCATGGGCGGCGCCCAGGTGATCCAGGTGACCGCGACCAAGGCCACCGACGCCCTGCAGGACGCGTCGTTCGCCCGCTCCCGGGGACTGCGGCTTTCCGACGTCGACGTTTTGCGACAGAATCTGCCACAGTTCGACGGCTGGGTCCCCGAGGTGTCGGCGGGAATGGGGCGCATTTCGCTCAAGGGCGCGCGGGTGCGGGCCATGGGCACGGCATCCACGTGGGACCGGTTCGACGTGCTGGGGATCGCGGTGGACACCAGCGAAGACCTGACCCGGGCGCGCTGGGAATCGGGCGAGGCGCTGCTCGTGGTCGGCGCCGACGTCGCCTCCAAGGTGTCGTCGGGAAGACCTGCCGCCGCCTTGGGCAAGGAACTTCTGGTGGGCGGACGCCCGGCGCGCGTCGCGGGCGTGTTCAAGAGCCAGGGGAAGTTCGACTTCCGCAACATGGAAGTCATGATCCCGCTGGCCTGGTACACGCGGGTCCAGGGCGACGCCGATCCGACGCTGTCCACCCTCAAGGCCAAGGTGGCGCGGCTCGACGACGTCGCCGACGCGCCGCGACAGCTCAAGACCGAGCTTTTGGCGCTGCATCGCGGGGTGGAAGACGTCGATGTTTCCACCAACGACGACCTGCTGGAAAATTCGCGCAAGACCATCGCGACCATGTCGCTGGTCACCATCCTGATCGCCGGGGTGTCGCTGCTTTCCGGCGCGGTCGGGATCCTCAACGTGGGCTTGGCTTCGCTTTCGTCGCGGGTCCAGGAACTGGGGACCTCCAAGGCGCTGGGGGCGTCGTCGAGCCTGCTGTTCCGGCAGGTCCTGTTCGAAAGCCTGCTGGTGGCGGGACTTGGCGGCGGAGCGGGGCTCGCGGTGGGACTCGCACCCGCGCTGATCCCCGACGGCACGCTCCCTTGGACGCTGCAGCTTTCGGGCGTCGACCTGCTCGGCGGACTGTTCCTGTCGGTGGGCGTGGGTGTGGTGTCGGGTCTTGTCCCCGCCTGGAAGGCGTCGCGGCTCGACCCGGTGGAGGCGATGCGCGGATGAACCGAATTCTCTCATCCCTGGGGCTCGGGGTCGTCACCGCCTTCGACGAGATCCGCGCGCAACCGCTGCGATCGGGGCTGTCCATCGCGGGCGTCGCCTTGGCCGTGGGGGCGCTGTCTGCGCTTCTGAGCATCATCGCCGGGCTTCAGGGGATGGTGCGCGATTCGGTGGCCGACATGGGCGGCGCGGGGCGCATGTCGGTGCGTCCTTCCAAGCCTGTCGACGCGCTGGAGGCGGCGGCGTTCTCGCGATCGCCCGGTTTGCGCGAATCCGACGGCCGGTTGGCGCGGGATTCCACCCACGGAGCGATCACGGTGCTCAAGGCCCAGGGCGATTGGGCCCAGGCGAGCGTCCTGGGAAACAACGAGCGGATCTACCTGATGGGCTGCGACCGCGACTACCTGGTCAAGGACGTGGGCGCCGAAATCACGGAAGGCCGCCTGCCCGACGCGAACGAATACGAACGCGGGGCCGCGGTGGCGATCGTGGGCTGGAACCTCGCGACGTCCTGGGGCGAAAAGGCCGCCTCGCGCGGCAAGAGCCTGGTGGGAAGCTCGATCACGGTGCAAGGCGTCCCGTACGAGGTGGTGGGGACGTTCAAGTTCAAGCGCAACAACTGGGGCCGCAACGGGCGCACCGTGGCGATCCCTTGGAACGCCTACCGGCAGCGCCACGTGGGGACCTCCGGCGAGCTGGACGAACTCCCGTTGCGGGTGGATGTTCCCGAAAGTTCGACCGTGGTGCAGGCCCGGCTGGAAGAGCTGTTGACCGGCGCCCACCGCGGCGCCAAGGACTATTCGTTCCAGCTCTTCGAGTTCCTGGGCGAGATCCAGCGCATGATCGGGAACATCTCCATGCTTCTGGGAGTCGTGGCCGTGCTGTCGCTTTCCGTCGGGGCCTTGGGGATCTTCAACACCATGCTGGCGGGATTCCACGACCGCATCCGCGAGATCGGCGTGCGCAAGGCGCTGGGGGCCCGACGCTTCCAGATCCTGGCGCAATTTTTGTCCGAGGCGGTGGTCCTGTCGTCGCTGGGCGGCCTGGCGGGTCTTGCGATCGGCTGCCTTCCCGCGGCGTTCGGGAGCCAGCTCGAGAAGGCGGTGTCCATCCGGCCGGTCATGGACCTCGCGGGGATGCTCGAGGCGTTTTCGATCTCGGTGCTGGTGGGCGTCCTGGCGGGGCTGTGGCCCGCGATCCGCGCGGCCAAGCTGGACGCCGTGGAGGCGCTCCGCTACGAGTGATCGGAATCCTGTTGGGCGCTGTGGCCCACGAAGACCTCGAGCGTGGTCTTTTCCAGGAACGACATGTACTGTCCGTCCAGTTCCACGATCGTGTCGTGGAGCGGACAGGGTTTCCCGTTGCCGCACCAGCCCGGGCCGTAGGCGCAGCGGTCGGACGGTTCCACCTTCTGGAAGACGCTGACGATTTCCGACAAGCGGATGTCCTTGGGGGCTTTGGCCAGGGCGTAGCCGCCGTTGGGGCCGGGCGTGCCCGCCACCAGATCGACCTGCGACAGCTGCACCAGGATCCTGGCCGCCAGCGGCTTGGAGATGCCGCGCAGCTTCGCGGCCTCCTGCGAAGTCGTGCGCACCTTCGAACCCCACCGTTCGGCGAGGAGCGATGCGATGGCGATGGCGTTGCTGGAGGTGCGCCCGTAGCTGGACATGTCGATGCAAAACTAGATCGTCCGGCCCCGCATTTGCACGGAACCGGACGGGAATCGGATCAGGAGGCCGAAACCAGCAGCGATCCGACCAGGATCAACAGAGCGCCGCCCACCAGGGGCAGCGGGTTGGCCTGCTTCCATTCGGAAAAGATCACCAACCCCAGAAGCACGGTGATCAGGGTGTTGGTGTTGTAGATGGGGTTCAGCTTGCTGATGGGCACGCCCCACTTGAGCAGCGCGAACGAGACGAACCCGGTTCCGACCGCCCAGGCGAACCCGGCCATCAGTCCCCACAGCCCCGACCTCATGTCGATCGGCGCGGGCAGAAGCCACCAGAACCCCGCGCCGGTGACGGCGCAGGCGAACCCGGTGAGCACCAGCAGCGGACCGGCGCCCAGGCCGCTCTGGGCCGCGAGCTTGGTCCCGATGGCGAAGACGGAATAGCCCACGGCGGGCACGACCCCGCCGACGAGGATTCCCATGGTCTGTGGCGACACGTTCATCGTTTGCCTTCCAGGACGATCTCGAGCACCGGGGATTTCGCCTTGGACAGGTCGAACGCGGCCCCCGCGGCGGTGACGGAAACCGGCAACGCGGCCCCGGGCTTGCCGTCGGTTCCCAATGGCCGGACCTTGGCCTTGGCGACACCGGCGCCCTTGAGCACCACGGAGCCTTCCAGCACCTGGCTTTGCACGGGCAGTTCGCCCAGGGACTTGATCCCGGTGCGCGAACGCGTGAGTTCGGCGCCCTTCATGCGCGAGGGCCCCGTCGCCACCAGGTAGAACCGCTTGGATTCGGATAGCGCCTTGCCGTCGGCCGACACCGCGATGACGGACGCCTGGGGATTGGCCACCTTGAACGAAAAGCGGGGGAAGGCGAACTCCTTGCCCGCGACCGCGCCCGCCGCGCCCTGGGCGCGAGGGGTCTCGATCCGGAGGGTTCCGGCCTTGGAGTCCAGTTCGAGCTCCCTGGTGGACGACACGATCCGTCCCGTGTCGCGCAGCCCCTGGCGGTCCCAGGCGTCGGGCGATCCGGAAGACTTGCCGGAAAACGTCTTGCGCACCTTCACGCTGTAGGGGAGCGCCCAGCGCTTTTCCAAAAAGTCGGAGTAGCTGGGCACCGAGAACATCTTGGCGCTGTCGATTCCTTCCACCACCAGCTCCCGCGATTCGGACACATCCTGTCGCAGGAAGATGGGCGCCGCCGCCGCCCACAGCGCGAGCATGGAGGGCGAGCGGGAAATGCCGTAGCGTTTGAGCGGAGCCGACCCGAGCCCGACGTGGTCGAAGTCGAACTGCAGGGCGCCGCCCCAGCCCTGGAGCGCGGCGTAGGAAGCCACGAGCGGGAGCGCTTCCACCTCGTATTCGTTGGGCAGGCAGTGGTTCCATTCGGTGATCAAGAACGGCTTGTCGTGCAGCGGGAACCACGCCTTGGTTGCCACGATGTTCGCCGACGGATTGCGCAGTTGCGAGCGGTTGTCCAGCGGCGCCCAATCGACCCGGTTCCAGTCGTTGCCGATCTTCCAGATCTGGGGATGGTCCCAGTAGTCGTTGGAGATCGTGTAGTCCTGGTCCTTCTGGTCGTGCAGCGCGGCCAGGATGGGCGGCGGGAAGTTGGTGCCGGTCAGGAGCATCCTGGTGCCGGTGGAACGGACGGCGGCGCGCATGGTGTCGTAGTAGGCGCGTTCCAGGGAAGAAAGAAATTCGAAGGATTTGCGCGCCTGGACCGGATCCGATGCGGTCTTGAGGATTCCGCGCGGATGGTTCCAATCCAGATCGAAGGTCGCCAGTTCGCCCTTGTTGCCGGACGCCTTCCAGAGGGCGTCCAGCTCCTTGCGGTAGGCGCCGGAAATCGTCCCCGGATCGAAGTTCGCGAAGATGGTGCTTTCGTTGATGAACTCGGTCATGGCCACCGAAGGATCGTCCTTCCAGGCAAGCTTGGTGTAGGGGTTCACGTGCGACAGGAGGTTCTTCGCGAATTCCTTCTGCAGCTCGATCAGCTTGCGCGAGAACGTTCCGATCTGCTTGGCGCCCAGCGGCGTGCGCTCGGGAGCGCCGTCGGCTTCCAGGAACTCGCGGTGCACCAGGAGATCGGGCATGATGTAGATGCCGCGCGTCTTCAAGGCGGCGTGCAGGTAGTCGAGCTTGTCCAGCGCGGCCGAATCCAGCTTGCGGGTGCCCGACTTGTTCCCGAAGAGATTCGGGTTGGACCACGGCGCGTCCATGTGGTGCAGTCGCACCAGGTTCACGCCCATGCGGGAAAGCCGCGTGGCCACGCTGTCGGCCATCGCGTGGGACGGGAACGCCTCGCTTCCCACCAGGCTCACGCCCCAGAACCGGACGCCGGTTCCGTTTTCGAAGACGAACTTGTCGCCCTTGGGCGCAAGCCAGCCGTGCTTGCCGGCGGGAGCGTCCAGCAGTCCCGACCAGTCCACGAAATGCGCGTCGGCGGCGGTGGCGGGAATGTCGTACCACGACCCGAAGTCCAACGGACCGGTGACCGGCTTGGCCTTGAGCGCCGCGCCCGAGGCGCCCTTGAACGCCGCCGAGATGTCGTCGCAGAACACGGTGCCGGTCGCGTTGCCCAGTGCGCACTGGATCTTGATCTTGGTGGCTCCGGCCGGAACCTGGTAGGTGCGGCGCACCTCGTTCCAAGGGGTGGTGCCCACGATCTGTCCGACCGCGGAAGGGTATCCGCCCACGAGCGTTCCGGCGTCGTCCATGAATTCCACCGCGATCCGGCCGGTTTCCCAGGCTTCCCGGCCCGCTACGATGTTTTCCGACCGCAGCCATCCCGAAACCCGCGCCTCCTTGATGCCGTCGGGAAGCGCCAGGATCTGGTCGGCACCGCTCCACTTGGGAGCGCCGTTGAAGATGCGCGCGCCGCCGCCGTCGTTGCGGCCCCAGGAGCCGACATCGGCTCCCCAGAGGTTCCAGCCGTCGGTGCCGGCCTCGAAATCGCCGTTGATCACCTGCTCGGGTTCGGGGTTGAACCCGGGAGGAGCGCCGGCGAACAAGGCCGGTGCGAAGGCGAGCAGACTCGCGAGATGCGTTCTGGGTCGGATCATGGCTGGTTCTCCCGTGGAAGCCGCGACGCCTGGCGATCCCAGGCACCGTCGTTCTCCTCGGGTCTGATTCTCCGAAGCTTGCTTCGTGTCATCAGGCCCGAGATTGCTGGCCAGAAAATACCCCGCAGCTTGCTGCGGAGGTGGTTGATTGGTGGGAATTGTCCTATTCCGGGTTCAATCCGGTATCGCCGAACAGGTGCAGAAGTTCCTGACAGCAACGTGAAATGGAAAGCGACGAATGGAGGCGTTGGAAGTCCGCTGGCGTCCATCTGGGTGGGGAGGCGAGGATCTCAGCCAGGCGTGAAGCCAAATCCTGCACATCATCGGATCGGAACAAATCTCCGCACAGGTGCGTTTTCTGGAATTCCTCGAAGAACGGGATACCCGAGGCGAGATAGGGCACCTGGTGGGCGACAGCTTCTGCCAGAGCGCCGCTCTGCGAGATCCAGCGGTAGGGAAAGACGGCCAGACGCATCCGGGAGAAGGCCTCGGCTTTGCCGTCTTCGGGAAGGTATCCTCGGAACAAGATCCGGTCTGCGTATCCGGGGGCCACCCGGTGTTTCAGCTCGTCGAGGTATGATTCCTGTCCGACTCCGGGGGCGCCCCAGATTTCCAGGATCGGGAAGAATCCGGGAGGACGCGACTGGATGGCGTCGACGACCAAGTCGTGCCCCTTCTTGCGGCCGATCTGCCCGTAAATCCCGATCGTTTCAGGGCGCCATGGCAGGACGGATTCCGGCATATTCAGGATGGCGTGGGGGATCGTGGCCGTGGCAGGCGCGTCCAGGTTCTCCATTTCCCGAGCGTGCAGCCGTGTATGGACCACGAACGCTTGAGCCCTGCGTGCGACCGCGCGTTCGTAGGCGAGGTAGGCGGCCTTGCCAGGAAGGAATCCGTCCAGGTGTCGTGCGTAGGTCGAGGGTGTTTCGTGGGAAACCACCACGATCCGGATCCCGGACTTGCGTGCTCTGCCAAGGAACCATGGAAGGAGCGGACCGGAACATGTCGGAGTGTGCTGCACCAGGATCCTGCGCAGACCTTCGCGCCGGGCGCGACGCAGGATGGGGATCCATTTCCAGAAGCTCGTCTTCTCGCCCCAGAAGTACAGGCGTTCGCTTGGCACTTTCACGCCCTGCCGTTCGAGTTCCGCTTTGTAGCGGACGGCGTAGTTGGAGAGTCCATTGTTCCTGGATGGCCAGGGACTGACAAGCAGGATGGGTTCTTTCGTGTCCACGGATTCCAAGGTAGAAGCACCCAAGGGGCAAGTCAGCCGGTGAGGGCTTCGCCCAGTTTGTCGTCGGAGATCCAGGACTCGAAGCGTTCCTTTTCCGATGCGGTCAAAGGAAGTTCGCCCGACAGGATCCGGTCCACTCCGTCGCGCCAGCGTTCCAAAATGCCCACGTGTTCCTGGAGCAGTCCGGCGCGTCCCAGGGAGCCTCCCGACTGGACGCTGCCTTCCAGGTCTCCTGCGCCGCGCTCCTCCATGTCGATTTCCGCGATCTCGAACCCGTCTTCGGTGCGGGCGAACCGCTGCAGCCGTTCCATCTTTTCTTCGTCGCCGGGCACCAGGAAACACCACCCCTGGCCCCCGCCGCGTCCCACGCGCCCGCGCAACTGGTGCAGCTGCGCCAGCCCGAAGAATTCGGGGTGCTCGATCACCATGAGGTCGCAATCGGGGACGTCCACGCCCACCTCCACCACGGTCGTGCAGACCAGCGCCTTCACGTTCCCTTGGCGCAGGTCGTCGATCGCCTGGTTCTGTTCGGGGCCGTCCATGCGCCCGTGAAGGATCCCCACGTGCTCTTCGCCCAGCAGCTTGCGCAGCCGTTCGGCGGCCGTGGCCACCGACGCGCCTTCTTCGCTTTCGTCCACGCGGGGCACCACCCAGAACAGTTTTTGTCCGGCATGCAGCTCCTTGCGCAGCCACGCGAGCATGTCGGGGACCTTGCCCGGCGCCACCACCCGGCTGTTCACCGGCTTGCGGTTGCCGGGGCGTCCGCGCACCTCGGCGATCTCCATGTCGCCGTGGGCTCCCAAAAGGAGCGATCGGGGGATGGGCGTCGCGCTGGCCGCCACCACGTGCGGATACGTCCCTTTGGCGACCAGTTTTTGTCGTTGCCCCACGCCGAACCGGTGCTGTTCGTCGAACACCACCAGCGCCAGGTCCCGGAACACCACGTCGTCGGAGAACAGGGCGTGGGTTCCCACGGCCACCGCCGCGCGTCCGTGAGCCAACCGGTCCAGGGCGCGCACGCGTTCTTCGCGCGATTGCCCCGCCGCGAAGTACAGGACCGGGATGTCGTGCGGCGCGAGCCATTTGCGGAAGGTTTCCAGGTGTTGTCGGGCCAGGACTTCGGTGGGCGCCAGGATCGCAGCCTGCGCACCGGCTTCCAGGACCGGGCAGGCCCCCAGAAGGCACACCAGGGTCTTGCCCGAACCCACGTCGCCTTGCAGGAGCAGGTGTCCCTGATCGCCGCTTCCGAGCTTGCGTTCCAGCAGGTCCACCGCCGCGCGCTGGCTGTCGTGCAGCGAAAAGGGCAAGGCCGATTCCACGGCAGGCCGCAGCTTGGTCGAGGCCGCGAACACGCGCCCGCGCCCGACCAGATCCTGTCGGCGCCGCCGAAGCCGGACCAGCGTCGGGAACCACATGGATGCCTGCTCGTGGAGCAGGAAGGTCTGCGACTGGGCGATCGACTCGGGCTTGTGGATGCGGATCAACCGTTCGTTCCGCGGCGTCGTGGAGGCCCCGCGAATGCAGTCGGGAAGCGTCTCGTCGATCTTGGTGCGGGCCATCGCGGCGATCGCCAGTTGCTGGAGCGCGCGATGTTCGATCTTGGCGTCGCGCAGGCCCTGCGACAACGGGTATACCGGGAAGATCGATCCCTTCGCCTCCTCGCCGTCGGCCAGGATCTCGTATTCGGGATGCACGATCTGCAAACCCCGAAACCGCGTGATGTTCCCGAACACCAGAAGCCGCATTCCTGCGGTCAGCCGCTTGGCGATCCAACGCGCCCCGCCGAACCACAGCAGCTCGATGCTCCCCGTCGCGTCGCGCGCCTGCACGACAAGCCGTTCGCGGCGCCCGAACGCGAGGTTCACCGAACCCAGGCGCACGTCCAGGAGCGCATCGTCCCCGTCGCGCACTTCCGAGATCCTCTTCACCTGGGTCCGGTCCACGTACCGCCGGGGCAGGTACTGCACCAGGTCCAGCGGCGTCGCGATCCCGGCTTCCTCCAGCGCCTTGCGCTTCCTGGGCGTGACCCCGGGGATGCCGTCCAAAAGACTTTTCGCCACGGGCGATGTCGTTTTCTGTCCTGTCTTGGGCGCAGTCATCGTCGGATCAGGCGACGCCCCGTCGGTCCGGAGGATGCCTCACGGCACGACCTCGGCTTCCACCGTGCCCACTCCGTCGGCGGTCAGGCCCAGTTCGTCGGCGGCCGCGCGCGACAGATCCAGGATCCGTCCATCCTTGTGGGGACCGCGGTCGTTCACGCGGACCGTGGTAGAGAGCCCCTTTTTCGGATAGTCCACCTTGAGGCGCGTGCCGAACGGCAGGGTCCGGTGGGCGCAGGTCAGCAGATCGGGGTCGTAGGGTTCGCCGTTGGAC
The DNA here is from genome assembly GCA_029557215.1 of Fibrobacterota bacterium. Classification (GTDB taxonomy): domain Bacteria; phylum Fibrobacterota; class Fibrobacteria; order UBA5070; family UBA5070; genus UBA5070. The sequence continues at coordinate 40,364 of JAKPQQ010000309.1, forward strand.
GTGGGGCGACCGGCGAATTCCTTTCCGTAGAAGGACGCCACGCCGCGGATCTTGGTTCCGATCGGCGCGATGGAATCGGTTACATCGCGATCGGGTGCGCTCTGGGGCGCGACGACCGCGGCCACCGGTGCCGATTTCGGGGTCTTGGCCTTGGATCCGGGCGCCGGCTTCCAGGTGCCGGTGCGGCGGTCGTAACCCGTCCGCGTGGGCAGGTTGGCGCCGCACCCCGCGAACACGACGGACAGGACCAGAAGAACGGAAAATCTGCGCATCAGTTGAAATCGTCCGGTTGGAAGTATTCGTCCTCGAGCGACGGCGGAATGGCTTCCGGTTCGTCGGGCGGGACCAGGCCGGGAAGTGGTGTCGGACGGGGGCCCAGGCGCTTGCTTTCGTCCAGTCGTTCCACGCCTTCCTCGAAATCCTCTTCGGATGTCGTGTTGCGCACGACGCCCTCCAGGAAGTCGCGAGCCCGACCCGTCATGACGGCTTCCGCCTTGCGGGCCCACGCCGTGCCGGGAAGGCTGTCGACCACAAGCTTGTAGGCCTGGGCGGCCTGGGCGGAATCGCGACGCATGTTGTCGTGGATCCATCCGATGGCGTAGCGGGCGCGTTTCCCGGCCATCGTCCCGGATCGCTTGTCCACGATCGCCTGGAACGCTTCCACGGCCGCCGTCGGGTTGGAATCGTCCATCCATTTCCGTTCGGCGGCGCGGTAGTCCAGCTCGGCCGAATCCTCGCGCGTGATGGTGGTCACCTCGACGCCCGCGTTGCGCTGGGCGACCTTGGCGAATTCCGTTCCGGGCCACTCCTGGGCCACCTTCAGCCACGGGGCGGGATCGAACCCTCCGGATTCGCCCAGTTCGTCGTCGGCGATCCAGGCCAGCGCGTACTCGGCCCGGGCTTTCTGGGCGGGTTTGGCGGCCGTGTCCGACAAGATCCGTCCATAGGCGGCCCGGGCGCTGTCGCGTCCGCCCAACCGCAGCAGGTACAGCTCGGCCAGATCGAAGTTCCACGGGGTCCATCCGGAATCCGACACCTTGCGCTCCCGGATGCTGGCGAGATCGGAAAGCGCCGAGGCCAGCTCGCGGGCGCGGTTGCCCCAGAAGGTGTTTCCGCCCGCCTTCGCGCCGATCAGGTACACGCGAAGCGCCTCGCGCACGTCGATGCGGCGAAGCCTCGCGTCGTCGCCCAGCATGACCAGGCCTTCGGCCACCTTGTCGGGCGGATCCAGGAGTTTTTCAAGGCGCGACAGATCCTGGATGGCTTCGGAGTGCCATCCGTTGGCGATCCCGATCCTGCCCAGTTCCACCAGGAGATCGGCGATGGATCGGGAGTAGCGGGTGTCGGAGGTCAGCTCCCGCAGTTCGGCGACGGCTTCCCGGGTCCGGCCTTTCCGGTCCAGCGCCAGCGTCGCCTTGAGCCTGGCCTGGAACCGCCGCACGTAGGGCAGGTGCTGGATTTCGGGGCGGGTGAAGGCCGTGCGGGCCGCGTCCCAATCCTGCTGCCCCCAGGCGAGGTTGCCCGAAAGCCAGGCGGCGTCGGCCTTCCGCGACCGCGGGGCGTCTTCGATGGCCAGGATCCGTGCCAGCTCGCGTCGGGCCGTGGTCGTGTCCAGTCGACCCAGGGCCAGCTGCGCGCGCATCCACGCGAGGCCGGCCGGACCGCCTTCCACCTTCAGGCTGTCCATGCGCCGCATCCATTCGGACGCTTCCGCGTAGCGGCCCAGCGCCAGCAGGCACTCGATGGTCCCCTGGATCGCGGGCATCTCGCGCTTGTGGCCGGGATGGTTCTCCACGATCTCGCCGTAGGTGCGCACCGCGCGTTCGTACTCGCTCAGGCGCTGCTGGCTGCGACCGATCAGGATCAGCGCCTCGGGATGCCAGGAACTGTCCTTGGGCCACAGCTCCAGGACCTTCGAACCCTTGGCGATGGCCCGCTGGTACTGGGCCTTCTCGTCGGGGTTCACGTCCACCGTGTCCATCGGGTTCTTGCGGAAGCGTCGTTCCCGGTTGCGCTCGGCCGTCTCCCAGGCCTTGCGTCCGTTGAACAGCGTGTTCAGCCACAGGCATCCGGAGAACATGGGCGCGGCCACGACCGCCAGCAGCAGAAGGCGTTTCATTCCCATCGGGCGTCCCAGGATTGGGACCAGATGGTCGGGCGCGAGGCGTCCACGAGGCGTTCCCAGTTCGCGAGCCAGTCGGGTTCGGATCCGGCGGCCAGCCGGGCGAACGCCTGCGCCTGGACGGAAAGTCCGTCCCCGGACACCGGGTCGATCCATTCCGTGCGCCGTTCCACGGGGATTCCGGCCTTGGATCGGGCCCATCCGATCGCCTCCTCCAGCCCGCCGAGCGTGTCGACCAACCCCATGTCCCTGGCGCGGGCGCCGGAAAAGACGCGGCCGCCCCCGACCGCGAGGAACGCGGCGGAATCCAGCTTCCGGGCGGCCATGACCTGGTCGGCGAACCGCACATGGGCGTCTTCGACGTATTCCGTCATGCGCGCGAGCTCGAGCGAATCGAACTCCGCCCAGGGCGACAGGGCCCCGGCGTGGGCGGCGGTCCGCACGCGCTCCACGCGGATGCCCAGCGAATCCATCAGCCTCCCGACGGACATCTTCGCCGCGAAGACCCCGATGGAACCCACCATGGCTTCGGGTTCGGAGAAGATCCTCGCGGCCGGGAGCGCCAGCATGTAGCCTCCCGACGCCGCGGTGCTGCCCAGGCTCGCGACCACGGGCTTCTTCTTCGCGAGGCGTTCGACCGCCCGCCGCAGCCGTTCGGAACCGGCGACGGATCCTCCCGGCGACTGGATGCGAAGCACCACGGCTCCGACCCTGCGGTCGTCGGCCAGCGCGTCCAGGCGTCGCGCGATGCGGTCGGCGGGGAGCGACCTGTTCCACGGAACCATCCCGGCGTCGCCGCCCTTGTCGACGATCTGGCCTTCCAGCGGGACCACCGCGATCCCGGGGCCGGCGCCCCAGGCGTCGTCGTGGGTGCCGGAAAGCGGCAAAGACAATTTCCGGCCGCGCGCCCACTTCCCGAGGTCTTCCTGCAGCAGCAGCGTGTCGACCAGGCCCTTGGCCACCGCCGCGCGGGGCAGGGTGGATCCCGTGTCGACGAACGAGACCAGCGCCGCGGGATCGATCCTTCGGCCTTCGGCCGCGCCGCCCAGGATCATCGAATCCAGGTCGAACAGGATCCGCGAGAGGTTCGCCCTGGCGGGATCCGACATCCGCTCCTTCTCGAACGGTTCCATGGCCGATTTCCAGGGTCCGGTCTTCACCACCTGCACGGCCACGCCGTGGCGCTTCAGGAATTCCCCGAAGTACAGCACGTCCATGGCCAGTCCCCTGGTCCGCACGGCGCCTTCGGGGGAGATCGCGGCCTTGTCGGCGGCCGACATCACGTGGAGGTTGGCCATGTCCAGGTCGGCGGCCCAGACCCTCACTTCGCGTCCGGTCTTGCGCAGATCCAGAACCATGCGCCTCAGGACGCCCGCCTGCGTGGGCGAGAACCTGCCGGACCCCAGGTCCAGGACCACCGTCTTCAGATCGCGGATCGTGGCCATTTCCCGGAAATCGTCGCGGATCCTCGCGAAGCCTTGCTTGCGCTGGAACGGCATGGGCGTGGCCTGGCTGGCCTCGGTCGCGACGGGAGGGACCCTGTAGATCAGGACCCCGTCCATGGCGCTGGTGGCGGGACGCGAACGCGACGACCAGCGGACGCCCGCCGTTTGGAACTCCGGCCCCGTGGTCGCGGGTGTCGTGGAGGAATAGAACCCCAGGTTCGGGCGCACCTGGATCGCCACCCCGAACCCCCAGGTCGCGGTGCGCAGCGGGTCCATGCGGGCTTCCAGCCGCAGCCAGGATACCGGACGGATTTCGGCGCCGATCTCCCAGGACGGGTCGTCCCACGCCGAGCGGTTCCAGGGAGCGGAAGGCGTGGACACCTCCGCGGAAAAGGCGAGATCGGCGGTGGCGAACGGACGGATTCCGACGCCCAGCGAGTTGGTCCGGTCGCGGGAGGGGTCCCGTCGCAGGAAATCGGGATAGAGCCACGAAAGGGACAAGCGCGGGACGGGTCGCCACAGGGCGCCCAGATCGGCGCTCCAGCCTTGGCTGGAACCGTCCACCTCGTGCCGCACCGCGGTCGCGCCCAAGGAAAGCCCGCCGGGCAAGGGCGCCCCGACTCCGACCAGGAGGTTCGACTCCGACAGACCCGTGTTCCAGGGGCGCTTGCTCCAATCCACCGAGGCTCCCGAATTGCTCCAGGGGCGCCGTTCCCACCCGATCCCGAAATGCCGAGCTCCCACGAGCACCGCGTCCTGCCCCGCGGGTTCGCCGCCTCCCAGTTGGACGGCGAACTCCCGGCCGTCCATGAGCGCGAGTCCGGCCGGATTGGCCAGAAGCGAACGGATTCCGTCGGGCGCCAGGGGCGATTGCATCGTGGAACGGTACGGCGCCGAGGCGACCAGGACGGGAACCAGGAGGATGCAGCGCGAGGCGGTGGAGGGCGGGTTTCGGGTCATGTCAAGCTGCTCCGGGGGCGCGAGGGATCGGTGCCGTCATCTGGAAAGTCCGATTCCGGCGTGGACCAACGGGGAAAAGAACGGCATGGGGACCAGCAGGATGGTCTGGATCTTCCAGATGCGCCGGATGGCCGTGTATTCGCGGTCGGTGAAGTAGGGGACCTGGTCCAGGTCCAGGTAGCGCGACCACGAGCGGAATCGGCGAGCGGGCCAGATGTCGAGCCCGAGGATCGCCACGAAGAACAGCAGCTGGATCATGGGAAACGGGTTGCCCGTGTTGATCTGGACTTCGCTTTGCGGGCGGGAAACCCAGATCAGGACGCTGGCCGTGGAGGAAACGGCCGCGCCCATCCAGAACGCGAAATCCGCGTAGCGGGTCATGCGCGCCTCGCGGACGGTGAGCTGGCGGCGGAAGCAGAACGGGCGCCCGAACAATCCCGTGGCCAGGAGCATCATGCCCAGGGTGGTCGTTCCTTGCAGGATCGCCAGGGGTACCGGGTCGATGGTCATGCGGATCTCGAAGCCTTGGCGGATTCGACCAGGTCGACCAGCGTCCTCGCCGCTCGGGAAACGTCCGGAGCCTTGGTGATCGCGGTGACCACCGCCACGCGGTCGGCGCCCGCGCGCACGACGTCGGCGGCGTTGTCCATCCCGATGCCGCCCATGGTGGTGACAGGAACCGTCGAAATCCTGGCGATCTCCCGCACCATGTCCAGACCCACGGGGACCACCGGGGTGTTCTTGGTGGCGGTCGGGAAGACCGGGCCGATGTTGATGTAGTCGGCGCCTTCGCGGATGGCTGCCGCGGCCTGCGCCGGATCGTGCGTGCTGCGTCCGACGATCTTCGACGGCCCCAGGAGCCGCTTGGCTTCGGCGGTGGGCAGGTCGTCCTGTCCCAGGTGGATTCCCGCGCAGTCCACCAGCGCGGCGATGTCGACGTGGTCGTTCAGGAGAAGATCGACCCCCAGTTCGCGACACAGCGCGGCCAGCGCCCGGGCCTTTTCCAGATAGAGCCTCTTGCCCGCGAGCTTGTCGCGGTATTGGATCAGGCGGATCCCTCCCGATGCGGCCGCGCGCACGATTTCCAGCTCGCTGCGCCCGTTGGACAAGGTGGGATCGGTGACCAGATAGACGGATACCCGTGAGAAATCGACGGCCATGCGTTGAAAGTACTTGTCAGCGGCGCAACGCGGCGGGACCTTCGCCCCAAAGCTGGCGATGGTTCAGCCGCGAGCGCACCGGGGTCGCGCGGGGAAGGATCTCCTGGATCGTGATCCCGTCGGCCAGATCCCGGGTCGGGTAGATCTGCAGGATCTTGTCGCCGGCGTCGGCGACCACCCGGACCTCCGGGCATTTCAGGTTTTCCGTCCGGCGCGTGACCACCGCCGTCTCGTCGGTGGACAGCCGGACCAGGACTCCGGGCGGATACACTCCCAGGATGCGGATGAACGTCTGGGTGATGTTCTCGTCCACCAGCGATCCACGGCTCTGGAAGATGGAATGGACCACGTTGGGACCTTGGATCGCGGGTCGGTAGGCGCGAGGCTTGGTCATCGCGCTGTAGATGTCGGCGATGCCCAGAAGGCGCGCCCAGGGGCAGATGTCGCCACCGGAACGTCCGCCCGGGTATCCGCTGCCGTTCAGCCGTTCGTGGTGCTGTTCGATCGCCGACAGCCAATCCTTGTCCTCGACGCCGATCGCCCTCAGGAGCCGGGCGCTTTCCAGAGGATGTGTACGGACCTGCTCCTGCTGGTCGGGCGTCAGGGCGTCGGACTGGTGGTCCAGTTCGTCCTGCAATTCCAGGAACCCCACGTCGCGCGTGAGGGCTGCCGCGACCAGCACCCGCTGCTGGTCGGAGCGCAGTCCCTGGTGCACCGCCACCAGGGCGCACAGCGAGGCCGAATGCAACGCGTGCAGGGTTCCGTAGCGGGCTTCCTCGAACAGTTCCAGCGAGGCCAGGAACGCGTCGGGGTCCTTGGCCAGCTGCACCTGGAGTGCGCGGGAAAGATCCAGGAACCGCTCGGGAAACCGCTCGGACTTGCCGTTGAGGATCTCGCAGAAGAACTCCTCCAGCTGCAGGCTCAGGCGGCTCACCGCCTGGAAGAACTTGGGAGTGCTCGGATCCTGCTGCCGCGGCTTGACGCGCCACGAACTCATGGCCGCCTGGTTGGGGGACTGGCCTTGCGCGGAAAGCGCCGCGGAAGCCGCAGGCTCGTCCTTTTCCATGAAGTAGCCGCGGGTCCACAGCTGCTTGGCCTGGGCTGCGTCGGGAATGGTCAGCCCTTTGGGCAGGAGCATCCTTCCCGAAGAATCCACGATGTCCCACGGGAACGAGTTCCCCGGAACGAGCATGTCCCTCTCGGGTTGGCGCAGTGGCATAGGATTGCCATTATGGCCTTCGAAACGGCATCGGTGCAAGCGCGTGTTGGGTGTTCAGGATTTCGCAGGCCCAGGCGGCGATGTCAGGCCTTTCGGGCCACCCGTTCGTACACCTGTTTCAGGGCCGGGACCACGACGTCCCAGGAAAAGAACCTGCGCGTCCTGGCGCGGGCGCCTTCCACCAGCCGTCGGGCGAGCTCGGGGTCGTCGGCCAGGCGCCGCAGCGCGTCGGCCAGGCGTTCGGGATCGGCCGGTGGCGCGAGCAGGCCCGATTCGCCGTCCACCACCACGTCGGGAATTCCGCCCACGTCCGATCCCACCAGGGGCAGCCCCATCTCGGCGGCCTCGATCAGCACCACGCCCAGGCCTTCGGTGTCGCCCTTGGAATCCACCACCGCCGGCAGCACGAACACGTCGGCTTCGGCGTAGGCCTTCGCGAGGTCTTCGGAGGAAAGTTTTCCCGTGAATTCGATCCTCGCGTCCCCTGTGGCGCGGGCGCGCTCCTTCAGGGTTTCGGTGCGGTCGCCGTGGCCCACGACCTTCAGGCGGAATCTGTCGCCTTCCAGGAAGGCCATCGCGTCGATCAGGTGCTCGATCCCCTTGCGCTCGATGTGCCTGCCCACGAACAGCATCTTGAACGGATCGGAGGCCTGCCTCGCCGGTCTGGCCGGCTGGACGTTTTCCGGCAGCGTCGTCCCGTATGGAGACAGTTCCACCGGGACGTCTCGCACTTCCAGGATGCGTCCTCGGGTGAAGCTGGAGTTGCACAGCGTGGCTTCCGACTGTCCCAGAAGCCAGCGCAGGATCGGTCGAATCCACTTCTTGCGCCGCATCAGGAGCAGTTCGGCGCCATGGAAGTTCAGCACCACCGGCAGCCCCGACCGGATGCGTCCGGCCTGCGCGATCAGGCCGTGCGGAAACGGCCAATGGCAGTGGATGACATCGAACCGACCCTTGCGGCACAAGTTCCAGCAGCTGGCGAATCCCGACAGGATGTAGGGAATGGCCAGCAGCTGCAGCCAGGGCTTGTTGCGCGTCTTGGTGGCGGCGCCTTCGTCGCCGGTCAGGAATTCCACCGAACGCGGCGCGTAGCGGAACCGATGGACGCGGGTGCCGTCGATCTCGTGGCTGGCCAGGCCCATCCAGGAGGGGGCGAGGATCTCCACCTCGACGCCCGATTCGCGCAGCCGCTTCACGGATTCGCGCATCCAGGGGACTTCCGCATCTTCGGGGGTTCGCGCGTAGACGGACGAAATGAACAGCACTCGCATGTCCGCAAAGGTAGACGGGTTCGCCCAACCCCGTCGGGCGGTGTAGATTCGTCAGCTATGATCCGTTCGCTTCTTCTTTCGGGCTTGTTGGTTTCTTCCGCGTTGGCCGCTCATGTGAAGGGCACGCTGGTGTCGGAGCACGCGTCGGTGGTTCCCGGAGGCGAAGTCTCCCTGGGCCTGCATCTGCGGATGGATCCGGGTTGGCATGTCTACTGGATCAATCCCGGCGAGGCGGGAATCCCCGCGCATTTCGTCTGGAGCCAGAAGACCGGGATCGCTCCCGACACGCTGCGGTGGCCGGTTCCCGACACGATCCCCGTGACGCCGCTCATGACCTACGGATACCACGGCGAGCTGCTCCTGCCGTTTTCCGCCCGGGTGGATTCCAACGCCAAGGGCGAGGTGGTCCTCAAGGGCCAGGCCAAATGGCTGGAATGCAACGACATCTGCGTTCCCGGCAAGGCCGAGGTCTCCCTGGTGCTTCCCGTTTCCGGCGAGGCTCCGCGGGTGCGACCCGAGACCGGCGCCATGTTCCAGGCGGCCCGCCAGTCGCTTCCGGTTCGCGACCCGGCATGGAGCCTGCGCGCGACCATGACCGACAGTTTCGTCTACGTGGCCGCCAAGGGCGGCGCCAAGGATCGCTCCGACGCGCGCGTGAGATTCCTTCCGTTCGACCCCGGCGTGGTCGACAACGCCGCGGCGCAGGACTGGACCCGGACTCCCGACGGATTCCGTCTCAAGATCCGCCGCGACGCCTTCATCGCGCTGAAGCCCGATTCGCTCCGAGGCGTTCTGATCCGATCTTCCGGCTGGAAGGACGGGCATCCGGGCCTTGAATTCTCCGTGCCGTTTTCTCCCGCGACCCCGGCCGACACCGCGGCGTTCGAATCGCCGCCCGGAAAGGTCTCGGAAGCGGATTCGAATTCGTTGAAGGGCCTGTTCATGGCCCTTTTCTTTGCCTTCCTGGGCGGGATCGTCCTGAACCTCATGCCTTGCGTCCTGCCGGTGCTGTCGCTCAAGGTGTTCGATTTCCTGAACAAGGGCGGCCGGAGTCGCCGCCACACCTTCGCGCACGGACTGGTGTTTTCGGGGGGAGTGATCCTTTCCTTCCTGGCGCTGGCCGCGGCGATGCTCGCGTTGCGGGGCGGAGGCGAAGCGCTGGGGTGGGGGTTCCACATGCAATCCCCGCGCGTGGTGGCGCTGATCTCGATCCTCATGGCCCTGATGGCCTTCGGATTCTGGGGTGTGTTCGAACCCGGAGCGTCGTTCGCTTCGCGGGCGGGCGGGGTTTCCGGCGGTGGTTGGCTCGGCTCGTTCTTCACCGGCGTGACCGCCACCGTGGTGGCCACGCCGTGCACCGCGCCGTTCATGGGGGCCGCGCTGGGCTACACGCTCACGCGTCCGGCGCTGGAAACGTTTTCCGTCTTCTTCTCGTTGGGCCTGGGGATGGCTTCGCCCTACCTGGTTCTGGCCGCGTTTCCGCGCCTGGTGGCCATGCTGCCCAAGCCCGGGGCCTGGATGGAAACGCTCAAGCAGTTCTTCGGGTTTGCGATGGCCGGGACCGCGGTGTGGCTGGCCTGGGTGGTGGGGCGGCTCGTGAACGCCGACGCGGTGGCGTTCCTGGCCGGGCTGTGGACTCTGGTGGCGCTCGGCGCCTGGATCCTGGGGCGCTGGGCCTTGCCGCACAAGGCTGTCGCCACGCGCTGGATCGCGCGGCTGGTGTTCCTCGCGATGGTCGCCCTGTCGGCGGCGGCGGTGTTCGTGGCGCTGCCGCAAGGCGCGCAGGCTCGATCCGAGAAGGCTTCGGGCGGCATCGCCTACGAACCGTTCCGCGAAGGGACCCTGCAGGAACTGCGCGCTTCGGGCAAGCCGTGGTTCCTGTACTTCACGGCCGACTGGTGCCTTTCGTGCCAGGTGAACGAACGCGTGGCGCTGGAACGCCCCGAGGTCGTGGAGGCGTTCGCCAAGAGCGGGATCCGGGTGGTCAAGGCCGATTGGACCGGGCGCGACAGCCTCATCGCCAACACCCTGCGCGACTACGGCCGCCAAGGCGTGCCGTTCTACGTGCTCTCCGACGGCAGGACCGAGCGGTTCCTTCCCGAACTGCTCACCCCGGGCATCGTGCTCGGCGCGTTGCAAGGACGCGAGTAGCGTTTCCGATGCAGGTGCGATTCACGAATCGCCCCTGCATCGGGGTTCCTTTGGCACGGCGACCAGAGCCCGGGCTACGCCGCTTCCAGCAGCAGGAACCACGGCTTCCAGGTGATCCCGATGCCGTTTTCCGTCTTGGCTTCCGCGGCCAGGCGCTCGATCAGGCGTTGCAGGCGCGCGCGCGTGAGCGGCTTGCCGTCGGGCGGCGGGCGGTTCGCGCCGCTGGCCTTGAGGTGGCGCAGGAAGTCCGTGGGGGTCGGGTAGGATTCCTCCCTGGATTCCTGGCGCATCCGCAGCACGCGCCATCCGGTCGATTCCGCGGCTTGGGCGGCTTCGGACAATTCGTGTCCAGGACCGGGCGGGTAGCCGAATTCGTCGGAGGCCAGGATGCGTTCCAGCTCCGGGAAGTGTCCGCGCGGAAATCCCGTCAGCGCGTAGACGGCCCCGGTCCTGCAGACGGGGCGCAGCGACAGGAAATGCTCGCGCAGGTCGGGGAACCACTGGACCATCGCGTTGGACGCGACAAGGTCCGGACGGGACGACGAAGAACCCGGGCGGCGACCGTCGAGCTGTTCCCACTTCGGAGCCGCAAGGGATCGAGGCCAGCGGGCGGCGGCTTCGCGCAGCATCGCCGGCGAAAGATCGGTCGCAATCAGGCGCGCGTCGGGAAACCGGAGCGCCAGTTCCAGGGTCAAGTGGCCGGTTCCGCATCCCAGCTCCAGGATCGATTTCGGGGCGAGATCCACCGCAACCGTGGCGGCGAGCGATTCGGCCATCCACTTCTGGACAGGTGTGGCTTCGTGGTAGCTTCCCGCGGCGCGCCCGAACCGCATGGAACGCCAATCGGTCACTCCCGTCCCGCCAATTCCACCAGCGCGGCGTGGAAGGCCTCGGGGTGGTTGAGGAACGGGACGTGCCGGGATCCGGCGGGCATGACGCGGGTGACGGATTCCGGCGTGCGGCAGGGCGGCGACACGGGGTCGTCGGGCGAAACCACGAACAACCGGCGCGGATGCGGATGCCACGGTGCCTCGAGCCGGGTTTCGGCCAGGTAGGTCAGACCCTCGGCCAGGGCGGGTTCGCCCATCTCCAGGGCCTGGCGCAGCCAGCTTTCCCGAACCAGGCCTTCCAGCCCCAGGGTCGTGGCGAAATCGGCGAGGGTCCCGTGGGCGTCGCCGAATAGCCGCTTGACCATGCGCCGCAGCACGAGGGGCTTCCAGGGGCCGTCGGGTTCGCAGAAATCCAGGAACGGACAGATCCCGACCACAGGCATCTCCGGGGGCACGCGGCCTTCGCGCAGGAGGCGTTCCACCACCAGCGATCCCAGCGACCACCCCGCCAGGCAGGTTCCGGCGGGCGCGACGGCCAGAAGGTGTTCCAGCCGGGAAGTGGCGTGCAGGAAGTTGTGGGCATCCAGGAACCGGATGTCGAACGCGGGCAGGGTCTCGCGCAGGAGGCCGTCCCAGCATTGCAGATCGGAGGCCCAGCCGCCGATCCAGTAGAGTGGGGTTCTGTCCCCGTCGGTTCGATTCACGAGGTGTCAAATATCTTATATGGAATGCGGTCCGTCGTACGGTTTCGAACGATCCTCCTCGTGGTCGCCCTTTTCCTGGGTGGATGCCGCGATTCGGGATTGGATCGGGGGAAGGTCTTTCTGCAGCTGGAAGATTGGCCTCGTTCCATCCAGGTCTACGACGCCTGCGTCCAGAACGACCCCGAAAACGCCGAGGCGCGCCTGGGTCTGGCGCTTTCCCGCCTTGGACTGGTCCGCGAGCGTTCGCAGTCCGGGGTCGATTCCCTGGAAGAATGGCTCCGTGTGGCGCGCGACTTCGCGATCGTCGAACGGTTGGACACCACCCAATCCACGCGATCCGATCGCGCCGACGCCCTGTTCCGCGCGAGCCAGTGGCTGAACCGGCGCGGCAAGACCGCCTACGCCGAGCGCCTGGCCAGGCTCGCGCAGCAGGCGCACCCGGGCCACGCCTCGTCGGCGCAATTCCTGGGCAACACCGCTCGCGCCCAGGGCGACTACGTGTCGGCCGAACGCTGGTATTCGCGGGCCGTCCTGGCCGACAGTTCGTACCTGCCCGCCTACATCGGGCTGGGCGAACTGGCCTTGATCGACGACGACCCGGTGGGCGCCGTGGTGTACCTGCAGCTGGGGGCCCGACGCGATTCGACCAATTCCTGGCTCCGTTCCAAGATCGCGCGGCTTTCCGATTCCCTCGGATTGGGGAAGGTCCGTTGACCAAGCTGCCCAGGGGGTTCGCGGCTCCCGTCGCTTTCGGCCAGGGCGGGGAAGCCAGGACGTTCCTGTGCTGGCAGGGCGATCCCGGGCGCTGGGTTGTGCTCAAGATCGGCGACGCCGCCGGAGCGGCCAGGCTGCGCAAGGAAGCCCAATTGCTGGAATCGCTCGCCGGCGGCCCCGTGCCGGCGCTGCTTGGCCAGGATCTGTCGGGTGGTTCCCCCTGGATCGCGATCACCTGGATCGACGGTCTTCCGCTGGACGCCATTCCCGAGGAGTTCGACGCGTCTTCGCGCAAGGCGATCGTCCTGCAGGCGACGCTCGCCGTGGCGCGGCTCCACGGTGCGCAGGTGGTCCACGGGGACTTGTCCGCATCCAACCTGGTGGTGCGCCCCCACGGCGAAGTCGCGGTCCTGGATTTCGGGCTGTCGCCGGTTCCGGGATCCCCGGACGCTCCGTCCTTGGGAGGCGCCTGGGAGATCATGCCGCCGGAGCGCCTGCAGGGAGCCGGCACCGATCCTCGCTGGGACGTGTTCGCGCTGGGCGTGCTGGGCGATCGCCTCCTCGGGGTATCGCCTTCCTGGAACGGAAGCCGCGACGAATGGACCGCCGATGTCGCCTCGGGCGAGGCCGCCAAGAGGATGCGAGGGCGCTCGTACGCGCTGTCGCTGGCCCTGGATCCCGATCCGTCGACAAGACCCGCCGACGCCGCCGCGTTGTTGCGCCTGCTCGAACGCGAGTGGGGGGATCCACCTTTCGCCCGCGACCGGTGCGCGATGTTCGGGGCCCGCAGGCTGGAAGGGTTGTTCGGACAGGCGGTTCTCGCGGCGCAGGCGCGGGGCGACTGGGAATCGGCATGGCGGCTGCAGAGGGAGCGGATCGAGCGCGCGCAGGACCCGGAGCCCTTGATGGCCGCCTTGGGGGAGTTCCAGCGCAAGCGACAGGATCCGCCCGCCCGCCGTCGGCTGCAGGCGGCCATCGCGGCCTTCGCGTCGGTGGCGGCGATCGCCGTGGTCTGGTGGCACGCGAGCAAGTCGGGCGACGCGCCGTCCGAGCTGGACCAGACGGTTCCGGCCTATGCCGACGACGAATTCGACGGACTCGACGAGCCGGTCGCCAAGGAAGCCGGTTCCGGCGGGGCGTTGGTCTTCGATCCGCCTCCGGCGGGGGCGAGCCTGCTCGTCGACGGCCGCGCGACCGACATCCCTCCCGACGGGTTCCTGCTTTTGCCTCCGGGGGCGCGCCGAGTCGTCCTCCGCGATTCGCTCGGGCTCGAGATCCTGGACACGACCATGGAATCGACGACAGGATCCGGCAAATCCGCGATCCGCTCCGGCGACCAGAAAAAGAAGAAGGTGCAACCGTGACGAACTGGATGCTCGAGGCGCCCGAAGGGGCGTCGAACCTGGCGTTGGAGCGAAAGCTCATGGTGGTCGGCGCGGGGCCGGGCTGCGACCTGCGGATCGCCGGTCTGGCCGCGACCGAGGCGCAGCTGCTGGTGCTTCCGGACAAGGTGGTCGTCGAGGCGCAGGCCAAGGGGCTCCAGATCGGAGGCAAGTCCGTCAAGCCGGGCGTTCCCGCCGACCTGAAGGAGAACGAAGGGATCGTCCTGTCCAACGGATCCACCTGGATCCTGCGCCGTTCGCGTCCGCGCGAAAGCTCCATCGAGCCGGTCCTGCAGGCGGTGGAGCTCCTGCTGGAAGCGCCCGATCCTTCGGAGTGCCTGCCGAAGCTCCTGGAATTCGCGGCGCAGCAGATCTCGGCCGACGAGGGCGTCCTGCTGGGCGGACAGGAAATGACGGAAGTCGTTTCGCGCTGGCCGGGCGAAAGCTCGGGGGTGTTCTCCCGCTCGGCGGTGAAGGCCGCGCTGGAGCGGCGGGGAGCGGTCCTCTGGGCCGAATCCGGCGAGGGCGACGCCCAGTTGGGCGGGCCGTCCCTGTTGCGTTCCGACATCCGTTCCATCCTGTGCGCGCCCCTGAAGACCAGCGAAGAGGACGCGCCGCTGGGATGCCTCTACATCCACCGCACCGGCGGCGGCGCGGCGTTCCAGGAAGAAGATCGCCGGGCGTTCCAGCGGCTGGTGGAAACCCTCGTGCGCGTGCTGACCTCGGTGCGGCGGCAACGCGAGGATCGCGCCGCGCTGGAAGCCATGCGCGCGGCCGAGCAAGGTGACGGGCTCCTGGCGTTCTCCGCGGGGATGCGCGCCGCGATCGCGCAGGCCAAGCGGTTCTCGGTCGCGACGATTCCCGTCCTGATCCAGGGCGAGACGGGAACCGGCAAGGAAAAGCTCGCGCAGCTCGTCCACCGCGCGTCCCGCAGGACGGGGCCGTTCGTCGCGATCAATTGCGCCGCCATCCCGGCCAACCTCATGGAATCCGAGCTGTTCGGGCACGAAAAGGGCGCCTTCACCGGCGCGACCGCCGACCGCGAAGGATTGTTCGAGGCGGCCAAAGGGGGAACTCTGTTCCTCGACGAGCTTGGGGAATTGGCTCCTCACCTGCAGGCCGCTCTCTTGCGAGCCCTCCAGGAAAAGACCATCCGCCGGGTCGGATCCACCGTGGAGCGGTCCGTGGACGTCCGGGTGGTCGCCGCCACCCACCGCGACCTGGACGCGATGGTGCGCGACGGATCGTTCCGACAGGATCTGTTCTTCCGCTTGAACGTGGCCTGCGTGAAGATCCCTCCGCTGCGCGAGCGGCACGAGGACGTGCTCCCCCTGGCCCGGGTGTTCGTCCAGAAGGCGTCCGCGGAATTCGGGATCGCCTTCGGTGGGATCTCGCGCGCGGCGGAAAAGGCCCTTTTGCGCCACGGCTGGCCCGGCAACGTGCGCGAACTGGAAAATTGCATGCAGCGCTCCCTGCTGGAAGCCGGCCCGGGCCGCATCCAGCCCGAACAACTCGGGTTGGGCGAAGCCTCGGTCCCGATGGGCACGCTGGCGGAAGTCCGCGAGGCCGCCGAACGGCGATGCGTCGAAGCCGCGCTCGGGAAATCGGGAGGGAACCTGACCCAGGCCGCGGCCATCCTCGGGATCGACCGCAAGGTCCTGCGCGACCTGCTCAAGAGGCTGGGGATGTACGAGGATGCGGATCCCGAATAGCGCGGCGAGGGAGATCGACTCCAGTCTGAGACTCGATCTCGACACAAGATCCTGCGCTAGCACAAAAACCGTCGAAAACGACGGATTCCGGTGAATTTCCTGCAAAATGAAAAGTGGAGCCGAACTTCGGCTGTTATTATTCGGTCCAACTCCTGTCACAGGGACGTTTCAAAAATCACTCGGAGAAGCAACATGAGCAAGATCACCGTCGTCGCCCTCGCCACCCTCGCAGCCATCGCCTTCGCCGCCAAGCCGGCCAAGAAGGACGCCAAGACCGAAGCCAAGGTCGACACCGCCAAGGTCGTCGCCGTCGACACCGCCAAGAAGGCCGACACCGCCAAGGTCGTCGCCGTCGACACCGCCAAGAAGGTCGAAGCCGTCAAGGTCGACACCGCCAAGAAGGCCGACGCCAAGAAGAAGTAAGAACCTTTCGCGTTCTTCGGATCGCGAGGCTCGAAGCGGAACCGACGGTTCCGCTTTTTCGTTTCCGGCAAGTTCGGATTCCCGGTTGCTTCCGCCAATCGAGCGTGCGACTCTAGATGGCACGGCGATTGTTTTCGATTTTGGATCGCAGCGAACGGGACATGGGAGTCCATCGACACCTTCAATGGGGGAGCACGGGATGCGCAGGCCAACGGCGCGGCACGGGACAAGGGCGATCTGGATGCTTCTCTGGGCATCGCTTCTCCTGTGCGCGGGCGTCGCCGGGGCCGTCGACGACGTTCCCGACGTCGACCCCGCCGGGATCTCCGACCCCGTCGAGCGGAAGTTCTACCAGGAACTCCGCGAACTGCGGCACAAGCAGAAGCTGCAAAGACAGGAATTGGCAAGCCGGGAGATGGATCCCGAGGCCAGGCTGGAGCGTCGCCGCGAGCTGCTCGTGCAGGAGCACAAGCAGCTCCAGGAACTGGAGGTCGCCTACCAGGCCAAGCTTTCGCCGGAAGCCCGCACCCGCTGGATGGAACGCAAGGCCAACCGCGAAAAGCGCTTCGAGAAGCTCCAGCAGGGTGAACCGCCGCCTCGCAAGCGCGGCAAGGGCAAGTCCACCCCCAAGAGCGCGCCTTGATCCTCTTCGCCCTTTGCGCCGCGATCTCCGGAGCCGACGCCGACAGCCTCCCCCTGGCCCAGGCGAACCTGCTGCTCGCCGAAGGCGACACGATCGCGGCCATGGACGTGCTCCACGCCTGGACCGCCGACCACGAACCGGGACGGGAATTGTCGGATCTGCTCGGGGTGTTGCACATGCCGGACGAACCCGTCGAATCGGGATCCGACACGGTGGGAGTCACCGGTCCCGACACCGCCGTGGACGCCAAGTCCGGCGCCGTTCGGCGCTGGAGGCTGCGTCTGGACGGCGGGGCGCTCTCGGCCGGCGATTTCCTGTGGGAGTCGGGCGCGATGCTTTCCACCAGGCTCGGGGAGCTGCGGGTCCTGGGATCGCCATCGGTCGTCGACGGCGGCGTGGCCGCGATGTTCTGGGGTGTTTCCGGATCGGACCCCGATTGGGGGCTGGACCCCGTCGTCGGTTGGTCGGTGTTCGCGGGGGCGTGGGATGTTCGATTGGACGGCTGGACCGGATACCTTGGCGGCGATTGGGACGCGGGCCTTGCGGCGACGGCCTCGCGCCTGAAGATCGATTCGCTCGGGCGGCGGCGCAGAGCCGGCCTGGTGGCCCGCCATTCCCTGTTGGCCACGAGCTTCATCGGCGGGTTCTACCAATGGGAGATCGGCCGTGGCCCCTGGTCGCTGGATGCGCGGGGCGATCTGCGCCTGCGGCAGGATCCCGTCCAGGAAGGCGTTGACCTTCCCGAATCCATGCGAGCGGACATCCAGGGAACGCGGCTCCAGATCCTGACCCGCTCCACGTTCCTGCGTTCCTGGCGCCGTGTCGCCATCGGACCCGCTCTGGAAATCGACTTGAGAACCTCGCTGGCCTCCGACGAATGGAACGATGGCGCCTCCAGGCGCAGCGGCGTGCGCAAGGATGGGACGATCAGCGCGGGGTTCGTGGGGCGTCTGGCCACTCCCGGCGGCCACTGGGGCGAAGCCCGGGTGGGCTGGACTTCCGCGGTTCTCGATTCGGACATGGACCCGGGATATTCCGACCGCAACACCGGTCTGGCCACATCTTTGTCGCTGGCTTCCAGCTTCTGACTTGCCGCGGCCGCGATCAGCGGCCAGTTTATGGGAATGCCCGAAATTCCGTCCAATCTGCAGGAAAGGCTTCGCGCGGCGAAATCCGTCGCGGTGCTTTCCGGTTCCGGGATCTCGGCCGAATCGGGAGTGCCCACCTTCCGCGACGCCCAGACGGGGATGTGGGCCCGCTATTCGCCCGAGGACCTCGCGACCCCGCAGGCCTTCCAGCGCAATCCCCGGATGGTCTGGGAATGGTACCAGTGGCGCCGCCAGCTGGTCCTGGAGGCGCAGCCGAACTCGGGGCACCTGGCCATCGCCGCGATGGAGGGACGCTTTGCCGGATTCCGTCTGGTCACCCAGAACGTCGACGGCCTGCACCAGAGGGCGGGATCGTCGCGCGTCCTGGAGCTGCACGGGAACATCTTCCGCAACCTCTGCTTCCGGGAAGGGATCGAGCTCGACGAACTGGTGGAATCCATCGAGCCCCCTCCTCGTTGCCCGCATTGCGGCGGTCCCGTCAGGCCGGGCGTCGTCTGGTTCGGCGAATCGCTGTCGGGCAAGGTCTTCGAAGAATCGCTGCGCGCCTGCACCGACGCCGACGTGCTCCTGGTGGTCGGCACGTCCGGACTGGTCCATCCGGCCGCGGGGCTGCCCGCCCACGCGAAGGCCTCGGGGACGTTCGTCGTCGAGGTGAATCCCGAGTCGACTCCGATCTCCGGGCTCGCCGACGTCGTGCTGCGCGACAAGGCGGGGCCGGCGTTGACCTCCCTGCTGGAGGCGCTCCCGTGAGCGACGAGGCGCGACCCAGGATCGAGCTTCCGGAATCCGACGAAGACCTCCTGGAAGAATGCGAAGCCCAGACCTACCGGTCTTCGGGGCCGGGCGGGCAGAACGTGAACAAGACGGAATCCGCCGTGAGGTTGCGCCACGAACCCACGGGGATCGTGGTCCAGTGCCAGGAAGAACGATCGCAGCACCTGAACAAGCTCAAGGCGCTCGCCAAACTGCGCGAGAAGGTGGAGCAGCTCAACCATCGGGATCCCACGCGGATCCCCACCAAGCCCACCGGGGGATCCAAGCGCCGCGGAAGGATCGCCAAACGCAGGCATTCCCAGCGCAAACGGCAACGGGGCGATCGGAGCTGGCTCGAGGATTGACCGCTTCGCGCCGGGATTCCCGCGGCATGCGGCAGGAGAGGGACGGATGGGCGATCGCCTTGAAAACAACCACTCGGATAAAGGAGCGGTCAGACTACATTTTTCGACTTCCCAAAAGGGCATACACCGGCACAATCCGGAGCGCAAAATGGGCCTCACGAAAAAAGATCTGAAGTTCTTCGAGGATCTTCTCAACGAGAAGAAGGAAAAGCTCCTGCAGGAGCTTGGCAACCTCGAATCTTCCACGGTGGGCAAGAACCCTCTGGAACAGTCGGGCGACCTATCCGGTTACGCCTACCACCTGGCCGACCAGGCCGCCGACGCCATGGATCGCGAGCACGCGTTCGCCATGGCTTCGCGCGAGTCGCGCTATCTGCTCTACTTGAACGAGGCCCTCGATCGCATCAAGGAAGGCACCTTCGGCATCTGCAAGAAGTGCAAGAAGGCCCCGCACCCCAAGAATCCCGACCAGCCCTGGATCACGCGCCAGCGCCTGGAAGCCGTGCCCACCGCCACCTTGTGCATCTGGCACAAGGCCGAGGCCGACGCCTCCAAGTCGCAGGCCAAGGACAAGGACTGACCCCGATTTCGTCCGGGTGCGGCTCCGCCGACCCGACGAAAATCGACGCATCGGACAGAAATCGAAAAGGCATCCCCACCGGGATGCCTTTTGTCGTTGGTGACAGGAGTTGTTCGCGCCAGGGACCGTCACCCGCCATGGGCGCAGACCCCGCACGTAGGGGCGATTCACGAATCGCCCTGGTCGGATGTCCATGTGTTCGCGGTGCGGGGGCCTGCGGGCCGCAGGCCTAGGGCCCGTCCGGCGCCCAACCCTATTTGGGCTCCATCCCGGCGGGCCAGCTGATGGTCAGGCGGTAACCGGTGGGTAGCAGGGCCAGGTCCCAGGCTTCGCCGCCGTTGTCCTTCCAGGCCAGCAGGGCGAATTCCGAAGGCATCCGCTTCATGGCGATCAAGTCCTGCAGGATGTCGTCTTCGAAGATGCCGTCGGTCCGTTCCGGATCCCATTCCGAGCCGCCGATCAGGTTCGGGACGGCCTGGTTGGCGATCGCGTAGAACTTCCGGAAGGTTTCGCGAAGCGCGTCCTTCAGATCCGCGCTGGAAGGATCGGATGAATTCAGGATGCGGTTGACCTCGACGGAGGCCTGGGCGTCGCCGATGGTCAATTCCAGGCGGGTGTTCTTCTTGGTGGCGATCGTGAGCGTTCCGCGCGTGTTGCGGGTGGCCCAGGTCCGGACATTGGCCTTGGGGGCCTGCTCCCTGAGGTTCGCCGTCAGGCCTGAAAGCGACTTGCCGCCCCAGGCGGGACGGATCTTGTTGACCGCGGCGCTGCTCATCAACCGGCCGGTTCCTTGCTGTCCGGTCAGTCCCATGTCCTGCTTGGCCTGGGCCCATTCCCGCGAGGTGATCCGCAGCTGCGGCCCCTGGAGGGTGTTCTGCAGCTGCGCGGCCATCTCGCCTTTCTGCGGCGCGAAATTGATCAGGGTGTTGGGGGCCTGCAGCACCTGGTAGGGCGACACGAGCGGCGTCCCCTGGCGCAGCAGCTCGAATCGGGGGCCTTTGCCGTCCAGGACCGCCCAAAGTTCTTCCTTCTCCCAGTTCTTGTCGCCGGGGCGCACCCAGCGTTCTTCCACCGACTTGTCGTCGCGGAACAGGACGTGGACCTTGAAGTCCTGCCCGCCCAGGCCGGATTTGCGCGTCACGGTCCAGACCTGCTCCTTGGTTTCGAACGGGCCGTCGCCGGTGTGCGACGAACGTCCCCATTTGGCCACGTACTCGGCGGGCGACTTGCCCATCCCCTGCACGACAGGCTGGGCCAGGAGCGGTAGCGCCGCCAACGCAAGCAGGGCGGTGGATCGTTTCAGCATGGTTCTCCTCTCGAGCCGGTCCAACGGAGGCGGCGCGTGGCGTGGTAGGCGATTCCCGATTCCACGTAGGCGGCTTCGCCCAGGAACACGGGGTGCATCGTGGCGCCCTTGTGGGGGATGGTCGATCCGTCGATCGGATCGACGAACAGGGGGGCGCCGTCCTCGAAGGGTTGGTAATCGCGGCCGATGGCGTCCATGTGGACCATCGCGCGCGGCGTCCCGGTGGCGTCGGCCGGGTAGCGTTCGACGGAAATCGTCTGGAAGTACTCGAACCGTTCTTCACGGAGGGCGGCGGCGGGATCGAATCCGTCCGGACACGAAGCGAGCCGTTCGAGGATTCCCCGCACCTGCTGCCGGGCCGCGAGCCAGGCCCAGTGGCTGTGGGTCCCGTGGGGAACCGCGCCGATCTCGAGCGTGACCTCGTGCGCGCCCAGCGAGGGCAGGAAGATGTTGGATTCCGGCGATTCGGGCGCGTGCAGGATCTTCACGCGATCGTCGGCCTTGCGGGCCTGCGAGGCCAGGTACAGGGGCCAGGGGTCCAGGGAGGGCAGGATCCAGGTGATCCCCATGGCGGCGGTGGTGTTGTGGAGATCCACGACAAGATCCGGCCGGAGTCCTCCAGGACAGATCTCGTCGCGGATCTCCAGGGCGCGGCGGCGTTCGCGCTGCTCGTGGGTGGCGCTGGCGAAGCGCAGCTCGGGGCCGAAGCAGCGGTTCAGGTCCCGGTCCAGGTAGCGCAGGTTCCGCTCCGCGGCGTCCGGGTTGGCCAGCACCGCCGACACGTCCAGGTTCGCGTAGCGCCAGGAATCGGGCGAGCGGAGCATCTCCCGCACCACCCAGATACCGCCCTTTTCGTTGCCGTGGGTGCCACCGACGACGACGACCTTCCGAGGTCGCGGGTGCTTGGAACCTTCGATGGGATTTCCGGCGGACATCTGGCCTTCCAAGATAGACTGAACGAAGCCGAGCTTCGGGCGGAAATCGGCGATCTCCGCCACCGCCGGAAAACGGACTCCCAAGAAACGGAAAGGGCCGCTCCGGCGAGCGGCCCTTCGAATTTCGTCGCCCCGATCAGAAGATCAGTAGCGGAACCAGAAGTACTTGAGATCGGCCTTGATCTTCCAGCCGTTGTTGGTGGCCACCGAAGCGTTGCCGCTGCCCATCACGGTGTAGTCGAAGGCGAGTTCGGCGCTGAAGTCGCCGGCCAGGGTCAGGTCGATGCCGGGGCTCACGACCAGCTGCATGCCGCCCGAGGCTTCCTTGTTGTCGTCGATCTTGTAGTCGCCGTAGCCCTTGTAGGTCACGGCGAGGTACGGACGATACTGGGCATCGGCCAACAGGTAGCCCATGCGCAGGTAGCCGCTCCAGGAATCCTGCTTGTCGAGCTGGCGGTTGGTGGCGGGCAGGTCGAACCCGTACACGAAGTTGGTCAGGACCTGGTACTGCTTCATGGCCGTGAGGTTGAAGAACAGGCCCATGTCGATCTGGCCGTCGCCGTTGCAGTAGGCGCCCGATCCCAGAGCTTCGCCGACCGGCAACACCAGCGCGAAGTAACCGCCCACGCCGCCTTCGGCCGAACCCATGTTCAGCTCGTAGGCGCTCTTGACGGCCATGGTCCAGTCGCCGAACCCGGCGGCCGAAGTGTCGCCCGATCCACGCTGGCTGAGAGCCTTCTTGGTATCGGTCTCGTTGGCCGTGGGCTCCATGCGACGCACGTCGCCCGAAGCGAGCACGTACGGAATGTCCAGGATGGCTTCCGTGTTGGCCACGAACCCGTGCCGGATCCGGAGGTTCAACTGCGTGAGCGATCCGGCGTTGGGGAGGTCGATGACCTTGGAGCCGGACGTGGCCGTGACCGTGTCGCTTTTCGCGTAGTAGCCAGGCAGGCTGGCGTAGCTGGCGCCCAACTGGAACTGCAACGCCGAATTGCGGATCGGCAGATACGGATCCATGGTGGCGGCATCGGTGCGGCCGACAGGGCCAGCCGACCACGCGGATGCGGCCAAGGAGAGACACAGCGAGGCAAAGCGGAAACCCCTCATCGAAAATTCTCCTGAAGGTCGAACAATGCTAAAACTCGGTTTCCAGGAACGGAAAAGAACTGTTCCTAGGTGGATGCCAGGAAGAAGTAACAAGTTACCTCCATCTCCCCTGGCTTTGCTCTACGTTTTTTTGCGACATCCACCCATTGTCAACGATCGAATGGGCGACTTTTTACAAAAGGCAGAGGTCGAGGCAGGACTTCCGCTCGTCCTCGGATGCGCCGTCCTTGCGGCGGCCCGTCCGGGACGAACGGAGCGTCGCGATCCTCAGCCCAGCTCGATCACGACCTTGGCGACCGAACCCTTGGGCAGGATGGGCAGGACGTTTCCTGCCACTTCCTTGCCGTCCACGGTGGCCTTCACCACGCCCTTGCAGACGCCCTTGGGGTTCTTGACCTCGATCTCGTAGGTCGCGCCGCGGAACTTGCGGGTCGCCTTGAATCCGGGCCAGGCCTTGGGGATGCAAGGATCGACCATCAGGCCGGCAAAATCCGGCTTGATGCCGAAGATGCCCTGCGACACGACCACGAAGGTCCAGGCCGCGGTGCCGGTGAGCCACGAGTTCTTGGCTTCGCCAAAGCACGGAGCGTCCTTGCCGGCGGTCATCTGCGCGTAGACGTAGGGTTCCGAACGGTAGGTGTCGATCTGCTCTTCCTTCTTGGAGGGGCAGATGGAGTGGTAGTACTCCAGCGCGCGGTCGCCCTCGCCCAGCAAGCACCAGCCCAGGTGGATCCAGGTGTTGTTGTGCGAGAAGATGCCGGCGTTTTCCTTCACTCCGGGCGGGTAGCTGGTCACTTCGCCGTACTCGGTGTGGTAGGTGCTGTAGGCGGGCTGCTGGAGCACGATGCCGTTCTTGGTGTACAGGTGCTTGTGCACGGATTCCATGGCCAGGCGCGCGCGGCCGTTGTCGGCACCGGCACCGCCCAGGACGCACCAGCCCTGGCTCTCGATGAAGATCTTGCCTTCGGGATTGGTCTTGGAGCCGATCACCTTGCCCTGGTAGTCGTAGGCGCGGGTGTACCATTCACCGTCCCAGGTCACGCTTTCCACGATGTCCATCATGGTCTTGCGGTCGGCGGCGATGCGATCGGCGTCGGCCTTGCGACCCAGGAAGGTGTACAGGCTGCTCAGCTCGCGGGCGGCGTAGAGGAACAGGCCCGCGATCATCACCGACTCGGCCTTCGATCCGCCCACGTCGCCGGCGGTCTGGAACGACTCGTTGGGCTCGGTGGAGTGGCAGTTCAGGTTCAGGCAGTCGTTCCAGTCGGCGTGTCCGATCAGGGGCAGCCCTTGCGGGCCACGCATCTTCATGGTGTACGCGATGGAAGTTTCCAGGTGGTGCAGGAGGTTTTCCTTCTCCTTGTCGGATCCGTACTTCTTGTCGGCGTAGCCGCAAGGAGCTTCCAGGATGGACGCGTCGCCCGATTCCTTGATGTAGGAAACGGTCGAGAGCACCAGCCACAGGTGGTCGTCGTAGAAGTCGCCGCCGACTTCGGCGTTGCCCTTCTTGGTCAGCGGCTGGTACTGGTGGTAGCAGGTGCCGTCGGAGAGCTGGGTGGCGGCGATGTCCAGGATGCGCTCGCGGGCGCGTCCGTGGATCATGTGCACGAAGCCCAGGAGATCCTGGTTGGAGTCGCGGAAGCCCATGCCGCGGCCGATTCCCGTCTCGTACATGGAGGCCGAACGGCTCATGTTGAAGGTGGCCATGCACTGGTACTGGTTCCAGGTGTTGGCCATGCGGGTGGCGTGGGGGTCGGGGCTTTCCACCTGGAAGTTGGAAAGGTTCTCGTCCCAGTAGGCCTTGAGGTTCGCGAAGGCCTGTTCCACGGCGCCGGGCTTGGAGTACTTCTCCACGATCGCCTTGCCCACGGTCTTGTTGATCACGTACGGGGCCACGAACTTGTCGCCGGTGAAGTTCACCAGCGTGTGGTCCACGTAGGCCAGAATGAAGGCGAAGGTCTCGGACTGGCCGGGCTGGAGTTCCAGCGAGACTTCGTGCGAGCCGATCGGGTTCCAGCCGAATGCCTTGGAGTTGGAGGCCTTGCCGGAAAACGGCACCTTGGCTTCGTGCAGGCCTTCGTGGATGCCCACGAACGCGTCGCGCGAAGTGTCGTAGCCCGAAATGTCGCGGGTGCAGGCGAACAGCGTGTAGTGGTTGCGGCGCTCGCGGTATTCGGTCTTGTGGTAGATCGCGTTGCCTTCGATCTCCACTTCGCCGATGCTGTACGTGCGCTGGTAGTTGGTCATGTCGTTGAGCGCTTCGAAGAAGCAGAACTCCTGGTAGGAGTAGAGCTTGGGCGACTTCGCGACCTTGCCGGTGTTCTTGACGGTGACCTGCCACAGCTCCAGGTTCTCGCCCGGGGGCACGCACATCTTCTGGGTGACTTCCACTCCGTCCTTTTCGGCGACGATGGTCGTGTAGCCCAGGCCGTGGCGGCACTCGTACTTGTCGAGTTTCGCCTTGGTGGGCTTCCAGCCCGGATTCCAGACCGACCCGCCGTCGTTGACGTACAAGTAACGGCCACCCAGGTCGTAGGGCACGTTGTTGTAGCGGTAGCGGGTCAGGCGACGGAGCTTGGCGTCCTTCCAGAAGGTGTAGCCGCCGGCCGTGTTGGTGCAAAGGCCGAAGAACTCGTCTTGTCCCAGGTAGTTCAGCCAGGGCAGCGGAGTGTCGGGGCGGGTGATGACATATTCGCGCGCTGCGTCGTCAAAGCGGCCGTACGGATTCTGGGACACCAGAGTGCTCCTTGGAAAAGAAAGATGGTGGAGTCTGAGAACGAGGAAAATGCATACGCGGGAGCGAACTTCCCAGACGGACAGATGCTGCCCGGCCCCACCGCCTGGCCGCAAGCGACAAGGTGCGTCGGAAAACAAGTTCAACGCCTCTGTCGGAATTCCCCCCTGTCCGGAAGGGGGTGGGCCAGTCTAGCTTTGAACGACCAACTGCCCTATGAGGTGCAAATGATCCGGAAATTGCCCTTCCTGGCTCTCGCGGCCGTTGCGGGCGTCTTCGCGCTCGCTGGTTGCAAATCCAAGCGCGGCCAAGACGGCGAGGCCGGAACCGGCACCGTGCTGCGTTTTTGGGCCATGCCCAACACGTCCAAGCCCCAGGCCGACCTCGAAAACATCCTCAAACGGTTCGAATCGCAGAACCCCGACATCGACGTCCAGGTGGAGATCCTGGACTGGGGCAACGCCCTGGATCGCATCACCAAGGCGGCCAATTCGGGCATCGGCCCCGACGTGTTCCAGATCGGGACCACCTACACGGCTTCCATCACCGACCTCGGCAGCCTTTCCTCCCTGGACGCCACCGTGCAGGCGGTGGGGGGCGACACCGTGTTCGTGCCGGCCGTGCGGTCGTACATGAAGCCCATCTACGCCGACAGCATCACGTCCATGCCGTGGTTCGTGGACGTGCGCCCGGTCTACTACCGCACCGACGTCTTCGCGAAGGTCGGGCTCGATCCCGATGCCGTTTTCGCGAGCTGGGACGCCTACCGCGCGGGGCTTGCCAGGATCCGCGACGCCAAGCTTTCCATCGATGGACAGAAAATGGAAGCGGTCGGCCTGGCCGGCAAGAACGACTGGAACGTGGTCCACAACATCTATCCGTGGATCGTGGGCAACGGCGGAGACATCGTCAATGCGCTGGGCGACAGCGTGCTGCTGGACGACGAACGTTCGGTGCAGGGCGTCCTCACGTTCCTCCGGCTGATCCGCGAGGGCCTGAGCCCCCGTTCGTACCTGGAAAAGAGCACCGCCCAGGTTTCCGCCGAATTCGACCAGGGCCGCATCGCCACCTGGCAGGAAACGACCTCCAAGCTGGTGTACCTGGAACGCCCCGCCGAGATGGGCGGAGTGGGTGCCAGCACCGCGGCCAAGAACTTCGCCTCGGCCTTGCCGCCCGCGGGGCCCGCAGGCCGGAAATTGTTCATCGGTGGATCCAACCTGGCCATCTTCAAGTCGTCCAAGAGCCAGGAAGCCGCCAGAAAGCTCGTGACGTTCCTGACCACCGACACCACCGCGGTCCTGGAGTTCAGCAAGGCTTCGGGCATGGCTCCGGCCCTGATCAAGGTCTACGAATCCGACTACTTCCAGGGCAACGCCAACCGCAAGCTCTACAAGGAGCTGGCCATGGCGGGCAAGGCCTACCCGGCCGTCCCGTACTGGGGCGCGCTGGAGACCTCCATCCTGAACACCCGTTTTGGCAACATCTTCGACATCGCCGGCGAAGTGGAAGGCCCTTTCAGCGAAGACGCCGTCCGCAAGGAGCTGCAGGAAGGCGCCAAGCAGGCCCGCGAGCTGATCGAAAGCCAGCTCAAGCCGATGCCGCAGTACCTCCAGAAGCTCGACCGCCTGCGCCAGCAGGGCGGCTAACGGGGATGCAAGCGTGCGGTGTTTGTCGGCACATCGGCGCCGATCTGGCTGCATGCTCCTGCCTGGAACGTCTGGAGTGCTCCAACCTGGACCATTTTTTTGGAACGTCGTGCAGGAATGACCGAGTGGTGACATATTCCTGACTTCGTACGGGTGCCCAGGGTGTGCCACGTGTTGCCGAATTTTGTAAGGCGATGCGTGGTTCCACCGTTGCAACCGCGCAAGGGGAGTTCTTATTCTTCGAGGCCACAGTAGGTCAGATCGTGTCTGGCCGGCCGAAGGGTGTCCGGACACGGTGGTGAACCTGCCGAGACCTCCTTGCGACACAGTGCTGGAAGTTTTATCAAGAGATCGATCGCGTTCATGCACGATTCACTCCGGAGAACCACGTGATGGCAAAACCCATCTCCTCCCGAACCGCAATCCTGGCAGTGCTTGCCGCGATGCCTGGTTTGGTCCACTCGACGCCGGCTCCTGTCGGCCAGGAGGCCCAATCGGCCGCCCTGGACAGCATCGAGCAGAACCTCGACCCGGTGGAAGCCCAGGCGCGTCGATCCCTCTTCGGCGGCGGCTCCAAGCCCGTGTCGTTTTCCGGCGAGGCATACCTCCGGTTCATCGGAACGAGCTACGACAAGCATCCGTCATGGCTTATCCACGATGTGACCGAGACGAAGAACAGCAGTGCGACAATGCGCGTGGGCATGGTCGCCGCACCGCACCGCAACCTTCGGCTGTGGTCCAAGATCGGCTTCAACCACCAGATGCTGGGCAACAACAAGCCGGCGAGCAATGCGAAAGACGAAAGCTATCAGGGTGCGCCTCGGATTGGAAGCTTGGACCTCCGGGACATCATCGTCTACGAGGACATGTCCGCAGGTTTGATCGCCAAAACGGGCCCTGTCACGACGCAGACCCGCATCGGCGGAATCCTTTGGACCGAAGCATCGCCGCTGTCGATCTGGAAGGGCCAGAACCGCATGTTCGGCTGGGATTACGTGCCCTACGAACTCGAACAATCCAGTGCGCAGTACTACGAATACGCGACCATCAAGGGTGAAAAGACGGGGCGCGCAGCATGGAACAAAAAACCGTTCCAAGGCTTGCAGTTCGAGTCCATCGAGATGCCCTGGAACTTGTATTACAACGTGACCTACGGATCGTTCGACATGGGGCAAAAGTATCAGCCCTACATGATCAACACGAATACGACCAACGGTTTGATGAATACGAACACCTATGGCAAGGAGGGCGGAAACAACCAAGATGCGCCGGGACCCCGAACCTACGGAAACAAAGGCATCGGCTCTGGCGACACCTACAGAAAGACCTTGCTTTTGCGTTTGGCGAAGTCTGAGCTCCCGCTTGGGATCACCGCTGGCCTGAACTACGTGGGGTTCAACGTTGACCCAGACTATCCAAAACAGTTTTGGAACATGTGGTCTGGCACGGGCGAAAAAGATGCTTTTCCGGTGGCTGCTTGGCATTATCGCGATACCGCCGATAAGGTCGGCGTCTACAACTCCAACTACTTCCTGAACTTCCAGGTGGTCACGGCCGATTTCCGCAGGAATCTGCCGGGTGGTTTGCAGTTCCATGTCGACATCGCCGCCAGCAAGGCCGACACCAACTTCTTCAAGGTAGAGCCGAGCGGTGCGACGGCTTCGTGGAAGCGCTATGGCATTTCGGATTCCGTGACGATCACCAACGCGCTTCGGGGCGATGTGCTGGGTAGCCGCAGCACGGGATGGACTCCGGCCGTCTATGGCATGATGAACTACCCACTTTCCTTGGCAGGCAAGAACTACGACTTCATGCTCCAGGGTATCTACGCTCCCAAGGAGTTCTATTCGGGTGGCTCCTTTGTGCTTCCCGCCGATGTGTTCTTCCCGTACGAATCGAATCTGACCGGTGCAGGCAAATTTGCAGGGGCCGACAACGGGACTCCTTACGCATTGAACATGACGGGCGCCAACCTGACGGCCAAGATCCCGGTAGCGAATGGCCATGCCAAGATCAACTTCGGTTTCCACACCCAGCTGGAAAAGGGCAGCGACTTCCTGTTCCTTCCTTGGCGATTGAATGGAACGGCGTTCAACTACACCTTGAACGCTTCGACGAGCCGCTACGATGGCGCGACCCTGACCGATGCGTACATGCAAGGCAATCCTGCGACAACAACAGCATCCACTGGAAACGGTGGAACGAACGGCATCTATCGTCAGATCGCGCGAATCGGGAACGAGTACTATCAGTACAGAAATCCAAAGGCGCGCCTCACCGAGGTTGTTGATCGGCGCAACCCGTATGCTCCTCAGCCTGGTTTGGCCGGTGGCATCCGCAACGATTACTTGTCCACCTTCGAAGGCTTTGGGGCCTACCAATTGCGCAATGACTCTGCGACTCGCACCCAGGACATCAAGGCCATCCAGACCATGCTGGAAACGGGGGTGATGCCGCAGAACCAGAAGTCCACCCAGAACCTCAGTCTGGATGTTTCGAAGGACATCGCTCGCTTCTGGAACGGCAAGAACTCGGTGCACTTGGCGTTCTATGGCGCCTTGAACTCTGTGACCAAGAGTGGTTCGCCGATCCCAACCTTATCCACCAGCGACGACGTGTACTTGAGTTCCTACCACCTTCGTTTCGAGCCGGTGGTGCAGTTGACCCAGAAGCTTTATTTGATTGGCATGCTGGGGCATGAAACCTGGAAATCAGCCTATGGCGTGGCGGTGATCGATTCTGCCAACGGGCGGGCTCCAGAAACGCATATGGAATACTACATGGCGGGATCCCGTGTAAACACGGCCAATTGGTATGCCGCCCCGATCGACTACTCCGATTGGGCCTATGGCATCGGATTCGATTGGGACATCGCTCCGAGAGTGGGATTGCACATGCGTGTGCAAAAATTCACCCACGAAGACAAAGGCATTTCCAAAAACGTCCCCACCGTCGCGGGGAAAAACGATTACGAGGCGTGGTTCCTGCACGCCGAAACCAAGATGTGGTTCTGATCCATGGTCGCCGAAACAAAGGGAACACGCATGAACACCAAGGCCCTCGCCGTTGCTGCAAGTCTTTGGGTCCCGATGGTCGCCTCGGCGGCCACCGAAGGAACCGTCACCGATCGTCAGGAAGCGCTCTCCGCGCAGCTGGAAGAAATCCTGGCCAAGACCGGTATTTCCATTGGAGGAGCATTCCGCGGAGAAGTCGGATCGTCCAAACTGGGCGGCAACTACGCTTACGCCGAACGCCGCGATGACGAGACCATCGGGTTTACCTCGGTGGATTTCGATCTCCGCGCTCGTCCCAACACGGCCACCACTGCGCGCGCCGTATTCCGGATGCACCTGGATCACGCGAACTTCTTCGGATCCCCCTATTCGCCGCTGGCAACCCGCTGGCTTTCGATCGACGGCGGGTTTTTCGACATGGTCTACTACCACTTTGGCAACATGCAAGCCAAGTGGTCGCCGCTCATGATTGGCGCCACCGAACCCGGGTTCTTGTACACTCCTCGCATTTTCGCTCAGCAGCAGAAGCAGGCGATGGACGAACGTTTCATCGGCGGAGGGGTGCGAAACCTGCAGGGCATGAACCTGGGGTTGCGCGCGGCGGTTCCGCAACTGGCGATCGACTCGTTCGATGTTTCTGTGCTGGCTGCCAAGCTGCTTAGTGCGGCGACGATCGCGGATCCCTACTCGATGTTCGTTTCGAGAGCAAATCTTGGCGGTGACGCACTCACGGGCGCTCCGGATTCGCTGGCGAACTTCGATCGCTGGGCGCTGGGAGCACGTGGAAACGTGACCTTCCTGAAGGGTGTCACCCTGGGAGCCAGTGCGCTGAACATCAAGGATCTTCGTTCCACCTACGGTGCAATGGGGCCGACAAGTCAGGTGATGAAGTATCGATATTTCCAAGAAGATACGGTGATCGCTGGCGTGCCGAGCTTGAAGAGAGCGATGGATTCTACCGAGGTGGTCGGCGAGACCCCTCCTGAGGTCCTTCGCGATTCCATCATCCAAAACGGATTGGTCATCGGAGGTGTTGTCGGAATCGATGTGGCAAGACTCCTAGGCAACGACAATCTGATTGCCGGGCTCAATGTGGACCTGGGACGTTCTTCTTGGGATCGTTTCCTTGCTCGCGGCATGGATGTCGCCGGAACCAAAGTGGATTCGGTCAGTGCCGCCGGTGGCAGACTTCGCAGGCGTTTTTGGGTCGACACCGGGTCTTTCAAGCCGATCTACGAAACGGTCAACGGTCTGGCTGTGAACGCGACGCTCGCTGGTGGCTGGAAGGCCGAAGGCTGGACTGCCAAGGTCCGTGCAGGGTACATCTTGACGGATTCCGCATTCCGTTCCGACCTGGCCCAGAGCCCGGTCTTCTACTCCTCGCTCGGGCGCGTGTTCAACACCGACCAAGATTCGGTGGGAAGGCTCGGGAAGTACAACACCTTCGATGCGATGTACCATCAGGTCCACCGCTTCGTCGCGGAAGACAAGAACGAGTACGCCAAGAGCCCCTACGACAAGATCGCCTACTCCAACTACGCCGCGGGCAGCGTGAACCCTGCTCTCACCGATTGGCTGTTGGGCATCAAGAGCGTCGCCAAGACGAAGGCGAACAACCAGAGGGTCGTCGACTCCATGACGGCGATCCTTGCGAGCGGCTCGGCGACAAGGGCGGATTCCACCCGCTTGACCACCGAGAAGAAAGCATTGATCACCTCGAACCAGAATCTGTACATGGCGTCCTTGGAAGGAACCGTTTGGGATCGCGACATCCAGCTGGTTCTACCGGTGGGTGAGGCTTCCGCCAACCGCGTTGGCCCCAAGTTCGGTCTGGATTTCGACCTGATGCAGGGTGGATTGGAAGTCAAGGTCGATGGCTACATGCTGCAGGAAGCCAAGGGAACCATCCTGGATTCGGCAAATCAGCTTGTCGCCGAGAAGGCCAAGTTCCAGCAGGTCCAGGCAGGACTGCGTACTCGTATTGACCGGTTCATCACCGGATGGGACAAGCCGATCGAGCTGTCGGGTTCCGTCGGTCTTTCCACTGCCAAGGGTGGTACGGCTCTGAACTACCAGTCCACCGTGATCAACGCCGGCTTGTACGCCGGGGTCATCAAGCGCCTCGCGGTGCTGGGTGGTTACCAGCTGATCGACGGCAAGGACAAGGCGTTCTTCGTGGATCGCAAGCAGTCGAACATGGCTGGTGGACTTGAATTCAAGGTCCAGGAAGGCGCTTACCTGTTGGGTATGTACAACCTGGTCAAGACCGAGTTCCCGAACGCTCCCGAATACAACTTCGATCAGACCATCTGGTCCACCAAGATTTCGGTCTCGTTCTAATCAACCCAGACGCAGGAGAAATACCAAATGCGTAAAACCACTTCCTTGGCCGCGATGGCGGCCCTGGTGGGGCTCGGGTTGAGCGGCTGCTTGCAGCCCATCCCGAACCAGTCGGCCGATCTGAATGCCGGCAAAGGTGTCGCTGGCAAGGTTTCCGGAGTTTCCGACAAATCCTACCCCGTCTACACCTTCTACGACGAAGACTTCCAGCAGGGCGGATTCACGTTCGTCTATGGCGGATCCACCAAGATGACGCAGCAGGAAGGTGCCGGTGCCGAAGGCTCCGAATACTTCCTGAAAGCCAATCTGGACGTTCGTGACTATTCCGGCGTGGCCGTCTGCCTCTGGAACATGCAGTTCGACCTGACCCCGTACCTCGCCAACGGCGCCCTGGTGTTCCAGGCGCGTTCCAAGAACGGCGGCGAAAAGGTCGTCGTCGGTCTGGGCGACGACGAAAAATCAGACGGCTGGAAGGCGGTGGTGCGCAAGCCCCTGGAAGCCTACGGCACCCTCAAGGCGGGCGAGTGGACCACCTTCGTGATCCCTCTGCGCGACTTCGGCAAGCGTGGCGTGGCGTGGGACGCATCCAAGGGGATCGAACTCCCGATGCCGTTCCAGTGGGACAATGTGCAGGAATTCCGTCTGCTCACGAACAAGGGCGAAAACCCCGAAGTCGAAGTCGAATTGGACAACATCCAGATCTACGCCGACGCGGTGGGTGAAAGCTCCGAAGCGCCGACCGACGACTGGCTCGATCTCGACAAGAACTCCGACGGTCCGACCCCCGAGCAGATGAAGCTCGACGACGAGATCGCCGCGACGTTCTTCGAGAACGACTACCCGCAGGGTGGGTTCGCCTACGGCTACGGTGGCAAGACGGTCCAGCGGATCCTGGAGTGCACCACTCCGGGGAACACCGGCGTCTGGGCCAACTATTTCGACAACGACTGGTCGGGATTGAATCTGTCGGTGGGAGCCGACAAGTACGTGGACGTCACGCCGTTCCGCAAGACCGGCAGCCTCACGTTCTGGATCAAGGCCGGTCCC
This sequence comes from Fibrobacterota bacterium, assembly GCA_029557215.1. Lineage (GTDB taxonomy): Bacteria > Fibrobacterota > Fibrobacteria > UBA5070 > UBA5070 > UBA5070. The sequence continues at coordinate 74,036 of JAKPQQ010000309.1, forward strand.
AACGCCAAGAAGTTCATGGTCGGCCTGATGGACAACCAGGGCAACGACAAGAAGGTCCAGACCAAGGTCATGGCCGATGGCTACGCCGTCCTCAAGGAAGGCGAATGGGTCCAGGTGCGCGTGCCCCTCAAGGCGTTCATCGACGATGGCGTTTATTGGGATGCCAAGGCCGCCCGCGAAATCTCGAGCAAGATGGACTGGTCCAAGATCCAGGAAATCCGCATCTCGATCGGCAAGGACGAAAACAAGCCCGGTGCCGGCAAGCCGGTGATCTTCTACTTGGACCAGATCCAGCTGACCAAGACGTCCAACGGGATCTTCGATCCGGACGCCTATTGGGACGCGTTCAAGTCCGACGCACCCGACATGCTCGTCACCGACTTCACCAAGTGGGGCGACAAGTGGGAAACCGGTCACGGATCGTCGGCCGACATCTCGGCGTCGATCGTACCGCTGCCCAAGGGTGCTCCAGCCTTCGTGAAGGGGCAGGCGCTCAAGATCGACTTCAAGCCGGGCGACTGGTACGATGCGTTCATCAAGATGGAGAACGCGCCTGGAATCCAGGCTGATTGGAGCAAGCACTACGCGGTGAGCTTCTGGCTCTATACGGAAAAGCCGTACCAGTCCTTGGACTTCACGATCCAGGACAAGGGCAAGGAAATGTTCCTGACCAAGGTCGGCGACGCTCGCGGTTGGCACCAGGTCCTGGTTCCGTTCCGCAACATCACCAAGTTCCCGTACTACCAGCCGCCCGATGCCGTGCAGAACAACCTGCTCGATCTGGACGGCATCTTCCAGTTCGGCCTCAAGCCGGGCGGTGAAGTTCCCGGCACGTTCTACATGGCCAACATCCAGCTCACGAACCTGCGCCAGATCCAGAAGGTCAAGGGGCCGGCCAGCCTGCCCGCGATCTTCAAGGGCAATGCGGCCAAGACCATCCAGAAGGTTCCTGACATCTACGGCATCAACGTGGGTCTCTGGGCGCCCGAACTGATGGACGACGCTTCCGTGGAGCTCCAGAAGCCCATGAACCTGGGTGTCGTGCGTTATCCCGGCGGTCTTCGTTCCGACGAAGAAGACTGGGAGAAGACGCTGCGCGACAAGGACTTCCATGTCGACACCGACGAGTTCCTGGATTGGTGCGACAAGGTCAATTGCAAGCCCATGTTCACCGCCAACATCGGCGACGGCTCGCCCGAGCGCGCCGCCCGGTGGGTGGAATACGTGAACAAGAAGCGCTCCGGCCCGCGTGTCCAGTACTGGGAGCTCGGCAACGAGGTCTACGGCAACTGGCACAAGTACTACGAGCAGTGGGGCAAGGACGGCGGCGCCGCCTACGCCAAGATGTGCCGCAAGTACATCGAGGCCATGAAAGCCGTGGATCCCGACATCAAGATCACCGTGGTCTGGATGCTGGGCGGCAACTGGAACAAGACCACGTTCGAAGAACTGGCCGACATCGTGGATGGCGTGAACGTCCACCACTATGCGCAGGCCACCGGCTCGGAAAGCGATCAGGGATTGCTCGCGGTGTCGCAGGAATCCGATGTCCTGATGAAGGACGTTCGCCACCAGGTCGACCAGTACGGCGTGAAGGGCAAGAAGTACGAGATCTGGCTCACGGAGTGGAACTCGGTCGACTTCAACCCCGGTCCGCAGATCCTGCAGCACGTGAACGCCTTGTTCGTCGCCGACTACCTGGGCCACCTGGCCGAAGCGCCGATCGAGATCGCCAACCTGTGGGCCCTGTACAACGGCCGCGACAAGCGCATGGGCGACTACGGCGTGCTGGCGGCTTCGTCCGACCCGCAGGGCCTGAACGCCCGTCGTCCCACCTACTGGGCGATGCGCCTGATGGCCACGGCGCTCAACGGCACCTTGCTGGAAGGCAAGAGCGACCAGGAGCCTCTGCAGTCCTGGATGTCCAAGCGCGCCGACGGGAAGCTCTCGATCGTGTTCGTGAACAAGAACCCGGACACCGAGTACAAGACCACGCTCAAGGTGCCCGGACTCAAGGGCGAGGCGATCGTGGAAGTGCTGACGGCGGAGAATTCGGGCGGCCTCAAGTCGAACGAAGCCACCGGCGAAGTCCACTCGCAGGAAGGCCCCAAGCCGGAGAAGATGTCCCTGAAGGACGGCTCCGTGATCTCGGTGCCCAAGCACTCGATCGTCACGATCCGGTTCCAGTAAGTCAATTAACGTCAAATTGACGCAATCTGACGCCTCGCGGGAGAAACATCCCGCGGGGCGTTTTTGCTTGCACCTGCAGGGGCTTAATTGTTACGCTTCGAAGAGGAGCGCGCAACCGCCCCCACCGGAGGAACGAATGCCAAGGGAAAAGAAGACCGCCGAAAAGACCGCGATCCCCGCCACGAAGGCCCAGGTGCTGGAAGACGTGGAGGATCTGGTCGGAACCGACGCGGACAGCATCCGCAAGGCCTTCAACTACCATCTGCGACTGTCGCTGGCCCGCGACCGCTACACCGCGACGGAAAACGACAGGTACTTGTCGCTGGCCTGGGCCGTGCGCGACCGCCTGGTGGAAAACTGGATCTCCACCCAGCAGAGCTACTACAACCAGGACGTCAAGCGGGTCTACTACTTCTCGCTGGAATTCCTCATGGGCCGCGCCTTGGGCAACTCCACGCTCAACCTGGGGCTGGAGGAATCCGTCAAGGAGGCGCTGGACCAGCTGGCGCTTTCCTACGAGGACCTTCGCGAGATGGAGCAGGACGCGGGCCTGGGCAACGGCGGTCTGGGACGGCTCGCCGCATGCTTCCTGGATTCGTGCGCCACCTTGCGCCTGCCCGCCTACGGCTGCGGCATCCGCTACGAGTACGGCATCTTCAAACAGAAGATCGTCGACGGCTACCAGCTGGAAGAACCAGACAACTGGCTGTACCTGTCCAATCCTTGGGAGATCCCGCGCCCCGAGAACGCCGTTCCCGTGAACTTCTACGGCCGCGTGGAAAGCCGCACCGACCGCAACGGCCGCCCCGTGTTCCAGTGGGTGGACACCGAGAAGGTGATGGCGCTTCCGTTCGACACGCCGGTCCCCGGTTACAAGAACGGCGTGGTGAACAACCTGCGCCTGTGGTCGGCCAAGAGCACCAACGATTTCGATCTCCAGTTCTTCAACGACGGCGACTACGTGCGCGCCTCGATCGCCAAGAACGATTCCGAGACGATCTCCAAGGTTCTGTACCCCAACGACAGCGTGACGGCCGGACAGGAACTGCGCCTCAAGCAGCAGTATTTCTTCTGCGCGGCGGGCATCCACGACGTGATCCGTAGGCACCTCAAGCACAACGCGTCCTTGAAGAACCTGGCCGACAAGGCCGTGGTGCAGCTCAACGACACGCACCCCACCGTCGCGATCCCCGAACTCATGCGCATCCTGCTGGACGACCACGGGTTCGGCTGGGACGAGGCCTGGGCGATCACGACCAAGATCTTCGCCTACACCAACCACACGCTGCTTCCCGAAGCGCTGGAGAAGTGGCCCGTGGAGCTGTTCGGCAAGCTCCTGCCGCGGCACCTGCAGATCATCTACGAGATCAACTTCAGGTTCCTGCGCCAGGTGGCGTTCCGCTACCCCGGCGACACCGAGAAGCTGCGGCGCATGAGCATCATCGACGAGGACGGCGTGCGCAAGATCCGCATGGCGCACCTGTGCGTGGTGGGTTCTCACAGCGTCAACGGCGTGGCCGCGCTGCACTCCGAGCTGCTCAAGAAGCACGTGCTGCACGAGTTCTACGAATTCTTCCCGACCAAGTTCAACAACAAGACCAACGGCATCACCCCGCGCCGCTGGCTGCTCAAGTGCAACGCGGCCGCTTCGAACCTGATCTCCGAGAAGATCGGCGAGGAGTGGCACACCGATCTTTCCAAGCTCAAGAAGCTCGAGAAGTTCGCGACCGACAAGGAGTTCCAGAAGGCCTGGCGTGCCACCAAGCGCGCGGCCAAGGAAAAGCTCGCCGAATACGTGCTCAAGGAGCACGGGGTGCGCCTGAACTGCGACGCCTTGTTCGACGTGCAGATCAAGCGTCTGCACGAATACAAGCGCCAGCTCCTGAACCTGCTGCACGTGATCCACCTCTACCAGAAGATCAAGGCCAACCCCAAGGGGGATTACACCCCCCGCGTGGTGCTGTTCGGCGCCAAGGCGGCTCCCGGCTACGCGCAGGCCAAGCTCATCATCAAGCTCATCAACTCGGTGGCGACGGTGGTGAACAACGACCCCGACGTGGGCGACAGGCTCAAGGTCCTGTTCCTGGCCAACTACCGCGTGAGCCTTGCCGAAAAGATCATTCCCGCCGCCGACCTGTCGGAACAGATTTCGACCGCGGGTCTGGAGGCGTCGGGCACCGGCAACATGAAGCTGTCGCTCAACGGCGCGCTCACCATCGGCACCTGGGACGGGGCGAACATCGAGATCGCCGAAGAAGTGGGCGAAGAGAACTGCATCATGTTCGGACTCAAGACCGAAGAGGTGCATGCGCTCCAGGCCAAGGGTTACAAGCCCAACGACTTCATCGAAGCCGATGCCGATCTCAAGAGCGTGATCGAGCTGATCGAAAGCGGATTCTTCGCTCCCGAAAAGCACGACCTGTTCAAGCCGATCACCGACCATCTGCGCCACAAGGACACCTACCTGCTGTGCGCCGACTTCGCCGAATACATCCGCGCCCAGAACGAGGCGGCCGCGGGGTACAAGAAGGAAGCCGAATGGACGAAGCGTTCGATTTTGAACACGGCCCGCATGGGCAAGTTCAGCTCCGACCGCACGATCCAGCAGTACGCCGACGAAATCTGGGGCGTGAAGCCGGTGGGCCGCAAGGCGGGATAGCCCGGAAATCGACCGCCCGCGCAAGCGGGCGACGACATGTGAACGCCCGGTTCCGGCAAGGACCGGGCGTTTTGTTTTGGGCGGATGGATGTACGGGCCGGATACGGGGAAAGGGAGCCTGAACTGTTCGTGTCTCTCCTGGCCGCATCCAGGGAAGTCAAAAACCATGAAATTTCGGAGTCGTCCTCCGAGATTTCATGGTTTTTCGAGGGTGGTCGCACCCGCTATGGTGCGCATCCTTGCGGGTCGAACTCGATTCTCCGGTCGCCGTCCATGGCGGGATCAACGATCCGCGCGCCCACCGCGCGGGCGCGGGCCAGGGCGGCGGCGGTCGGGTGGCCGTAGTCGTTGTCCAGGCCGTATTGCACGATCGCCTGGCGCGGAGCGGCCTTGCCCAAGAATCGCAGGTGTCCGCTGGTGCGGCTGCCATGGTGGCCCAGTTGCAGGACCTCCACGGGGTCGACAAATTCCGTTGCGGCGAGTTCGCCCAGCGTGTCCAGGTCGCCCGACACGAGCAGGAGCCCGCGTTCGCCCTGGCTCGCGCGCAGCACGAGGGAGCCGTCGTTGTCGTCTCCGAAGGTGCGCCCGGAATCCGGCCAGAACGCGTCGATGCGGATGGATCCGGAGTGCGTGCGCGACCGGCCATGCCAGATCGTGTCGCATCCGGACATGGTGCGGCGGCAGGCCCAGGCGATGGTCTGCGCGCGGCGGGCGGAATCCAGCGGTCCGTGGACCAATCGCTGCACGGGGAAGGTGGCGAACAGCGAATCGAATCCGCCCCGGTGGTCCAGATCGGGATGGGTGAGGTAGATCGCCTCGATGGAATCCACCCCCGCCCGTCGGAGCGATCTGGCGAGCGCGCCTTGCGCTGGAGGTCCCGCGTCGAACACGACGGCCTTGCGCGCCACCACCAAGGCGATGCCGTGGCCTTGGCCCACGTACGGAACGAGCAGGGTCGCGCCGGGGAACCTGCAGTCGGGAGGCGAAGTGGATGTGCAGGCGGAAAGGGCGATCCAGAGGAACGCAAGGCACCAGCCGAGACGCCTGGGTCGGGGACGGGTGTGCGGCGATTTCGGTTTCCGAGTGAAGGCCATCATGACGCTTCGCCCATTGTCCCATAGCGCCGCGGCCCGTGGATCGCGATCGCGTCCGCGGGTGACTTGTTGCGGAGCGGTCTTCGGGTATGGTAGACCTTAGGACATGAAATCCCACGCGCAGAGCCTCTTCGGCAAGCTGTTCCTGCATTTGCTGCTGCCCATGTTGCTCGTGATCCTGGCCAGCGGCGTGTTCACCTACTTTTGTTCCACGCGCGCCCTCGCCGCGGCGAACGAAGGACAATATCTGACGCTGCGCAAGGCGTTGGAGGAGCTGGCCGGGACCAGCTACCAGATGACGCAGCAGATGGTCGAATCGAACCTGCGCGCGGCCAACGCGATCCTGCTGCCCAAGATCTCGCTCGCGCAGGAGCGCGAACGGATCGAGGCGGTGGACCAGGTGACCAAGGAGGCCCGGCGCGTGTCGGTGCCGGTCATGCGTCTGGACGGTGCCAGGGCCTTCGGGGACGTGAAGTGGGTCGACAGCCTCACGAAGGTCGTGAAGGGAGCCACGACCGTCTTCCAGATGATCCCCGGCGGAATGGTCCGCGTCGCGACCAGCGTCCGCAAGGCCGACGGAAAACGGGCGATCGGGACCTACATCCCCGAGCGATCGCCGGTGTACCAGGCGATCGCGGAAGGGCGCGAGTACTACGGTCGTGCGCTGGTCGCGGGGGAGTGGTACGTGACCGCCTACTCCCCGGTGCGCGAAGCCGGCAAGGTGGTTGGGGCCTTGTTCGTGGGGGTTCCCCAGGAGAATCTGGACGTGCTGCGCGAGCGGGTGGTTTCGTTCAAGGTCGGCGAACACGGGTTCGCGCAGATCATCGACACCTCGGGCAAGCAGATCATCCATCCCGACAAGGGCGTGGAAGGTTCGGTCCGCAAATCGGCGCACCACCTGGCCATGCTGAAGAACAAGGAAGGCGTCCTGCACGGCGTCCAGGAAAGCGACCTGAACGGCCGCAAGGGTGCCGAGGTGGTGTACGCCTACGCGTTGATCCCCGAGATGCAGTGGATCGTCACGGCCTGCGCCTACAAGGACGAGCTGGACGCGCCGTTGATCCGCATCCGCAACCTCCTGGTGGTGTCGCTGGTGCTCGCGTTGGTCGTGGCCATGGGTCTGGGGCTTCTGGTCATGCGATCGATCGTGGGGCCGCTCAACGAATGCGTGCGGATCGCCGACCGGGTGTCGCGCGGCGATACCGGCGTCGAGATCGTGGTGGATTCGCGCGACGAGATCGGGAACCTGAAGGCCGCCATGAAGCGCATGGTGGAATCGATCCGCCGGATGAGCGACGACGTTTCCGGTCTGGCAAGATCCGCGGTGGAGGGCGATCTCTCGGCGCGCGCCGACGCCTCGCGCCACCAGGGCGATTTCCGGGGCATCGTGGAAGGCTTCAACGGGGCGCTGGATGCCGTGATCGGGCCTCTGCGGGTGGCGGCGCGCTGCGTGGACCAGATCTCCAAGGGCGAGATCCCCCCGAAGATCTCCGAAACCTACCGCGGCGATCTGGACGCCCTGCGGACGAACCTGAACCAGTGCATCGGAGCGGTGCTGGCGCTGGTGGAAGATTCCCAGGCGCTGGCGCAGGGCGCGGCCCAGGGGGACCTCGGCGTGCGTGCCGACATTTCCCGTCACCAAGGCGACTTCCGCCGGATCGTGCAGGGCATGAACGAGACGCTGGTCTCGGTGGTGGTGCCGTTCAACGAGGCGGCGTCGGCCTTGGACCGCTTGGCCGAACGCGATCTGACCGCGCGGATGACCGGCGACTACAAGGGGGATTTCGACAACATCAAGATCTCGTTCAACAAGGCGGCGGGCAACCTGGACGACGCGATGCGGCAGGTGGCCGAAGCCGCCGCCCACGTGGCGTCGGCCAGCGAGCAGATCGGATCCGAGAGCCAATCCCTGGCGCAGGGAGCCAGCGCCCAGGCGGGCTCGCTGGACGCGATCGCCACCAGCCTGGACGGCATGGCGCACATGACCGGCAAGAACGCCCGGAACGCGGACATGGCCAAGTCGATCGCCGACAAGGCGAGCGAAGACGCGCGGCGCGGCGGACTGTCCATGGAACGCATGGGCGATTCGATCCAGCGCATCAAGGCGTCCAGCGACGAGACCGCCAAGATCGTGAAGACGATCGACGAGATCGCCATGCAGACCAACCTGTTGGCGCTCAACGCGGCGGTGGAGGCGGCGCGGGCGGGCGAAGCGGGCAAGGGGTTCGCGGTGGTCGCCGAAGAGGTCCGCGATCTCGCGCAGCGAAGCGCCCACGCGGCAAGGATCACGGCCGACAAGATCGGCGAATCGGTGGGGAATTCGTACGAAGGCGTGAAGATCGCCGCCGAGGTGTCGGATGCGTTCGCGGCCATCGCGCAGGGCGTGCGCGAGGTCAACGGACTGGTCACCGAGATCGCCGCGGCCTCCAAGGCGCAGGCGCAGGGACTGGACGAAGTGAACCGCGCCACGTCGCAGATGGACAAGATCACCCAGCAGAACGCGGCCAACTCCGAAGAGGGGGCGAGCGAGGCGCAGGAACTGGGCGCCCAGGCCAAGGAGCTGCAGGCGTTGCTTTCCAGGTTCCGGATCGGCGGGGCGGGTGACGGAAATCGTCACCAGGAGCAGGCGACGCTTCCCGTTGCGGCGATGGGCATGTCGGCGCGCAAGGAGCTCTTCGCGGCCAGCAGGAAGCTCAGCCGCATCGAGGCGGTCTCGACTTCCGACGAATGGGAGACGCTCCAGGAGGTCCCGGCCAGGACCGAGTAGGAGGCCGAACCCGACAGGATCTGGCTTCCGCGGCGCACTTCGGCGCCGAATCGCGTCGAGACGTTCCGCATCCCCGCCGAATCGGCCAGGGCGATCTCCAGCGAAGGCGTCGCGGCGCCCAACGACCTCGCCGCGCGCGATCGGGCCGACCACCGGGGCGCGTTGGGCGAATTCTCCGACCAGGATCCGGTTGTCCGCAGCGACCAGCCGTGCTCCTCCACGGCGAATTCGGTCCGGGCCCTGGAATCCACCTTGCCCAGCGAATCCCGGCTCGCGTCCAGCTGGAAACGGATCGAGGCTCCGTCGCGGACGGCGCGTCGGACGGAAACGGTTCCCGCGCTGGTCCCCCTCCAGCGCGAGACCGCGCCGTCGTGCTGGAATCCGCTCGGGACGTGGCGCAGGGCCGCGGCCAGGCGGGTCCCACGGCGTTCCATCGCGGCGTTGGCGAGCCAGGCCGCCACGATCCCGTGGTCGGGCGATTCGGCGAAGGCGGCCTGGATCCGGTTGCGGGAGCTTCCCACGGCCAGGACGGCGGCGAACGGCGACATCGTCGACGAATCCATCGTAGAGAACCTGGCCCCGACCGTCGCCAGCCGGTAGGACGCCGCGACGGCTCCCGATCCGACCTCGCGCCCGTGGACGTCGCGCTCGATGCGCGCACGCGAACGGATGCGCCACGAATCGCCGCCGGCTTCCAGATCGATTCCGTTGGGCGCGCGTCCCGATCCGTGCAACAAGCGATGGGAAAGCGAAGTGTCGGAAGCCTTGGCGCCCGGGCGGGAAGAGGCGCCTTCCAGGAGGGGCAGCCGCGTCCACGGGGCGAGGTCGCCGATCCGCACGGAAAAGGCGTCCGATTTCCACGACAGATTCCGGCTGACCAGTCCCCCGGGCGTGGAATGGCGCCAGGCCAGCGACAGTCCCGAATCGACATCCCGCAGGAACGAGACGCTGTGGCGCGAGGTGCCGTCGCGGGTGGTGGCCGCCCAGCGCAGCGAAGTGGGAAGCGAACGGCCCTGCTCCAGGGAGTCGACCCAGGAGAGCGAGTCGTCGACGACCACGGTGGTGGCGTCGGCGAGCGAATCGGGCGTGGGGGATTGGGCGAAGGCGGTGCCGGCCACCAGCGCGACGCACGCCAGGGCTCGGATCGCGACGCGAAAAGCGGGATAATGGCGACGATGGTCGTTCGACGCTTCCTTGTTGCGGTCGCTGGACTGGTTTGCATCGGCCGGTCCGCGTGCCCCGTGGTTTCCGAGATCGCGGCGAATCCTTCCACGGGAGAGCCCGAATGGATCGAACTGGCCGATCGATCGGGAACCAAGACGAATCTTGTCGGATGGACGGTCGACGACGGCACGACCCGAAGACGTCTCGATTCCACGGCGGTGCTTCCCGCAAGCGGTCGGCTGGTGGTCGCCGGCGATTGCGAACGTTTGGCGTCCTGGTACGGCACGAGTTCCATTCCCTGCGCCAAGCCTTCGGCCTGGAACGCCTTGGCCGTCGGTTCCGACAGGGTGGTCCTGCGAGACGTGGATGGAGCTGTTTGCGATTCGATCGAGTGGAACGACGCGAGCTGGGGGGATTGGCCCAAAGGACGCAGCCTGGAACGGGTCGATCTGGCGCGCACCGGCAACGATCCCGCCAACTGGATCGCCACATCCTCGCCCCTGGGCGGCACGCCCGGCTGGGAGGGAACCCCGGCGCTGGAACCCAAAGGAGCGGGCATCCGACTCGAAATGCTCTCCCGCAAGGTCGTGCCGGGCCAGCCACGCGCGCTGGTGCGCATCCACGCACCCTGGGACCTGCACCTCAAGGCCGAACTCTTCGATCTGTCGCGCCGCCGGGCGGCGACCCTCCACGACGGACGGATTCCGGCAAGCGGCGAACTGGTCTGGAACGGCGCCCACGATGGGAAGCCGGTCCTTCCCGGCGCGTACATGCTCCTCGTGGAGATCGGGTCGGGAAGCAAGGATGTCCAGGCCCGGTCGCGCGAGTGGATCGTGGTGACCAAATGACGGCGCGGTGGTCATGGGCGATCCTTGCCTGCGCGGTGGTGGCCAACGCCGCGTTCGACGCGCCGGTTCCCTGCGCCGCGGAAGTCGCATCCGGCGACGGCCAGGTGGCGCGGGCCGCGACGGGTGGGGCCCTGGAATCCAACCCCGCTCTGGCGGCATCCGGCGGATGGCGCGCCGGGGCGGGATCCACGCACCCCTACGGGATCGATGCCCTGGAACTTTCCGGATTCTGGGCGGGGCGAGGCCATGCGGGCCGGGTGCCGGGCTGGCAGGCCCGCTGGAAGCTGTTGCGGGCGGGAAGCCTGTACCGCGAAGACCAGATCGCGCTCGACCTCGCGCAGGCGGTCGGAAATTGGCAGGTCGGAGCCGGATGGCGCGGCGGTCGGTCGGAACTCGAGGGCGAGATTCCCGACTGGATCCACGGTTTGGCTCTGGGGGCCACGTTCGCGCCCAACCGTCTCGTCACGGTCGGGATCGCATGGGAGGATCTTTCCGCCTTGGCGGTCTCCGATTCCCGCTTGGCCCGACCTTGGACGCTGCGTTCGGGCGTGGCGGCCGTCCCGTTCGATTCCGCATGGGTTTCCAGGGTCGGATGGGAATACCGCCAACGCGAGCCTGTCCGCTGGAGCTTTGGACAGGAAATGCGCTGGGGCGTCCTGTCGCTGCGCGCCGGGTTCGGCGTCCAGCCCTGGGTGCTGGCGTTCGGAGCGGGAGTCCGCTGGAGCGGCATCGGGATCGACTGGGCGCAGGAAGGGGATCCGCGCCTGGGCTGGCAGCAGCATTGGTCGATTTCCGTCGAGAGGTGAGGCGTGTCAGTCGCAGGAGGTCGCGACGGGCGAATCGGATCCGTCGGCGCACCACGAGCGTCCCGCGGAGGCTTCCAGGACGGTGGCCGCAGCGGCGCGCCGGAGGGTGCGCGAGGTGCTCGCGTTGAGGTCGGGCCATCCGTTCTGGCCGTCGAAGACCACGAACTGGTCCAACAGCGAACCTTCGCTCGCGCGCAGTTCCCAGAGCGTGCCGGTGGACGACCACGAAACGCTCAAGGACGACACCCCGCAGACCAGCGAGGGCGCACCGTGCAAGGGGTGGGCGGCGTTCGCGGTCGCGGCGCAGGCGGCGCGGGACACGACGGCCGACGCTCCGGGAGCGAGGTCCAGCTGGACGGAAAACGACTCGGTGCCGCGCACGATCCGGACCGATTCGGTGGCGGGAGCGGTGCCGCGGTTGTCGATGCGGATCCAGTCGCCGGCGCCGCTGTCGGACATCGCACCGATCACCAGACGGCCCGATGCGGCCTGGTCTTCCGGGAACAGCGCCACGGCATCCACTTCGCCGCCGGCCTGGAACTGGGCGTCAAAGGCGATTTGGCCGCGGGCATCCAGCATCCGGATCTGGAGCGCCTGGTCGGCCTGCGACAGGATGGTGCATGCGGAGTCCGCGAAGTAGAGCGTGTCGCCAAGGGCGTTCCAGGCGCGGATGCGCAGGGTGCCGGACGACCCCACCGCGAGCGAATCCAGGCGCAGGGCGGTGCGCCCCGAAGGCCCTCGCGCGGCGCGGCTGGTCTTGGTGGTCCCGTTCGAGGTCCAGGAAAGCGACAGGCTGTCGACCGCGACCGGGGCCGAGGGCACCACCAGCTGCAATCTGCCCAGCAGCGCGCGCAGCTGGAACGAGGCTTCCGTCACGCGGGAGCGGACGACTTCCAGGTCGCGCAGGGTGTCGGCGTGCGTGACCAGACCACGCGCGTCGCGGTAGAACACGGTCGCCTGGTAGCCCACCCCTTCGGGGATGGCTCCAAAGCGCAGGTTGGCGCCTGAATTCCCGTTCCAGTCGATCGAGTCGCGGAAGGAGGTCCGTTTGGCGGTGTGGCGGATTTCGGCGACGATTTTGCCACCCGGTTCGGCGGCGAGGCTCCGTGCCGCCCAAGCGGTGTTCTTCGCCGTCAGAGACACCGCCCCGGTCGAGGATTCCGGGGCGGGCTCTGCGGAGAGGAGAGGCTGGCTGCCGTCTGGGAGGCAGCCAGCCAGATAAGTGGTGAGCGAGATCTGGATAATGAGCGCAGCCAAATGCTTTCGATTCATCGCGGACTCCATATCGGGTTAGTGTGCAACGGAGGGATCAGAACTGGAGTTGCGCGAGTACATCTTCCTTAATGCACAAGCCGTGCCAAACGATTCTTGCTCCGGCAGGGCTGGAATTTGGACAAGAATGCAGAGGGGGGCTTGCGCCGGACGCGGATTGCATGGTAGACTCGATTCCTTGTAGCTTGAACACCCATATGCAGGAACCAGACAAGATTCGCGCCTTCCTGAAGAAGGTGGGACGAGGCAAGACGTTGTCCAGGGATCTCACCCGCGAAGAAGCGCGAGAGGCCGTGGCAAGCCTTCTGCGGGGCGAATTCACCCCGGCGCAGACGGGTGCGTTCCTGCAGGCGTTGCGCATCAAGGAAACCTCGGTCGACGAACTGGTGGGCGCGGCCGAGGGTGCAGCAAGTTTTCGGCAGGGCGCGTTTCCGGTGCAGCCCGCTGGTGCGGAACACCCTTTGGTGGTCAATCTGGCCTTCGATACCGCGCGCAAGGGCGGGGTCGTGTCGCTGGTCGCCCTGGCCTGGCTGCGGTCGCGTGGTCTGGTCCGCGGCATGGTGGTCTGGGAGCCGCCCTCGATCCACCGCGAGGCCGACGCGGTGGGGCGCACCCTGGATGCCATCCGGAGCCAGCCGTGGCTGGCCGCCTCGATGCCCGAAACGGCGACCGTCCGGGAAATGTGCCCGCGGTGGCAGGAATTGGCATCGATCCGACAGGAATTGGGATTCCGCAGCATCCTGAACACGGTGGAAAAGCTCTTGCGGCCGTGGGAGACGGTGCCGGTGGTGGTCGGGATTTCCCACGACACCTTTTCCGAGCGGTTGTGCCATGTCCTGAACGCGCTCGGGGCCCCGCGCGTGGCCGTGGTTCGCGGGAACCACGGGACCTGCGATCTGGGGTTGGGCGAAAAGCCCACCGAAGTCCACGCCTTCGCCGACGGTGTCGTCCGGGAGGTCCTGGTGGGCGCCACAGATTTCCCCTGGAAGACCGATCCTTCCGTCCTGCTCGTGTCTTCGCTGGATTCGTGGAAGGATCAGCTCGCAGACGATTCCTCCCCGCTGTGGGGTGCGGTCCTGGCGCAGGCCGCGTTCTTCCATTCCATCGCCACCGGATCGCCGTTGTCGGAATCCGTCAACCTGGCCGCTTCGCTCCCGAAAGGTCCCCTCCATGCCTGAAGTCGGAAAGTCCGCTCCTTCCCTGAAACTGGAAAACCAGGACGGCGTCCTGGTCGATCTCTCCAAGCTCGCGGGCAAGTGGGTGGTGGTCTATTTCTATCCCAAGGACTCCACGCCCGGCTGCACCACCGAGGCCTGCGATTTCCGCGACAACTTCGCCAGGCTCGGATCCAAGGGCGCCGTGGTGCTGGGGGTCTCCAAGGACTCGGCCAAGAGCCACGCCAAATTCCGGGAAAAGCAGGGATTGCCGTTCGATCTGCTCGTGGACGCCGACGGCGCGGTTTGCGAGGCCTGGGGCGTGTGGCGCATGAAGAAATTCATGGGGCGCGAGGGGATGGGCATCGTGCGCAGCACGTTCCTGGTCGACCCGACCGGCAGGATCGCCCGGATCTGGAGCCCGGTTTCCGTCAAAGGGCACGTGCAGGAGGTCCTGGACGCCATCGCCTGAGCCGTGCGTCGGACAACGCTCCGACCTTCGTTCAGAACAGGACGCTGGGGCCCAGTTGCGCGCCGATGCTCCACGCCGGTCCGCGATGGATTCCGGTCGCCGTCACGTGGGGGGACGCCGACTCGAACCGCACCGGGAACCGCAGGAACACGTCCCAGGCGCGCGACAGCTTCTTGGAATCGTGCCAGAATTCGGACATGCTGTAGACGACGCCGACTTCCATGTCCAGTCCCAGGTTCACTCCGGCGTTGTCGCCCAAGGCCCGGAACGCCACGAAGGGCGCTCCCGACGCCCACCACCCGAACCGGGGAGTGGCGCGATGTCCGAATCCGCCCCGCAGGGAGAGGCCCAGATCGCTTCCGATGTCCTCGATCGGATCGGTTCCAATGAGCGTGTCCAGGTAGGCTTTGGTGTTGACGAGGCTTCCGATCAACGACAATTCGACCGCGCGCACGGGGTCGTGCCAGGGGATCCAGGTCGATGTGACATCGTAGCGGGCTTGCGTGTAGGATTCGAGGCGCGAGGGAATCCTGCTGGAAAGCTCCATTCCCGCCCCTCCGATGACGGTCGGGAAGTAGTGGAACCATCCTTGGGCCAGGATCTGGTTGGGTGCGGTTCCGTGTCGACTCGCCAGCACCGGCCCAGCTCCCAGCACCATGCCGATGCCGATCGAGTCGTAGTTCCTGGCCCACGAGGTGGGAACCGCCGCGTGGAGAGGGCGCGCCCCGGACCACAAGACGGCCAGGGTCCCCAGGAAGCGAATCGACGATCGGACGACCATCACGCGATCACGGAGTGTGATCAGGTGGCGTCTTTGATCGAAAGCTCGGACAGGTCCTTCTTGAGCAGGGCCGGAATCGACTTCAAGGAAAGCGGCGTGCTCAGGATGGTGATGCCCATTTCGGTGGCTTTGCGCATTTCCGGTGCCTTCGGCTTTTGGCCGTTGGTGTAGAGGATCGCGACGACGTCGGTTTCGCCGCAGACCCGAAGGACCTCGGACGAATCCTGGTTCGTGACCAGCATCACGTTGAACAGGTCGGCCTCGAGGAGGTCGGCGAATTCGGAACCGATGTAGGCGCTCTCCACGACCGGAAGCTCTTCTTCCGATCCGACGATGAGTTGCGCGTTCAGGGGACCGCTGAGATGGTCCGTTTCCAGCTGCATGGATGGAACGATAAAACGCCATGGTGGAAACTGGCAATTGGCTTTTCGCGGATTGGCTGGAATTCTCCAGGTGGCCGTCGGGATGATCGAGGGGCAACCGGGGGTGTGGCCATTGGGGGTAAGCCCCTGTCGCTTCTTGGTTTATGTTGTAGGTTTCACGTTCCCGTGCCGAGATGCCCCGGATAGGTTCTGGTGTTCTGTTCTCTCGAAAGGGAGTCGATTCATGCACGCGATGGCTTCTTTGGATTCGAGATCGATGCGGGGGCTTGCTTGGTTCGCCGGATGCGCGATCGTCCTGTCGACGTTCGGCTCCTGCAAGATCGTCGACGAACCGATCGGTCCGCAGGAGCCGGAATCGCCGAAGGTGTACCTGGCCGGTCTTTCGGGCCTGGGGGCCAAGGTCGCTCCGCAAGCGGCGACCTGGCGCATGCGAGGCGACACCGCCGAGGTCAGCCTGGTCCGCGACAGGAACGGTGGAATCGTGGCCGTGAAGGCCGTGCTGGATTCCGCGCCGAGCGACACGGTCCGCGTGGGTCTCTGGCGGGCCGGGGTCCGGTTCGGGCAGGCGATCTACCGCTACGACGGATCGCCGTCGCTGGAGCGCCTGGGATATCTGGCCGACGGTCTCGCCGAAGGCATCCTCGCCAAGATGGACGATTCGACAACTTCCGGCAGCTTCGAATCGGTCCTGGCCAAGGTCCTGGTGGAGGGCGATCCCCTGTTGGACGACAACCCCTACCGGGTGCCCGAAGGAGCCGATTCCGGTGCGCTCCAGAAGTTCGTCGCGATCGAGCTCCTGGAGACGGGCAAGCCGTTCGACGAAGCCGTCGCGGCCGGCGCTCCGCTTCTGGACACCAACGGATTGAAGGATCTGATCCGCCAGCTCGTCGATTCGGGCGTGGTCGAGGACACCTCGAAGATCTTTCCGCCGACCCCACCTCTTCCACCGCCACCCCCGCCGCAAGATCGGACTCCGCCCTCCGTGCGGATCGTTTCTCCGGTGAACGACAGCGTCCTGCCTTCCGGATTGGATGCCGTGGACGTGCTCGTGCGGGTGGACGATTCCTCCGGGGTCGATTCGGTCTGGATCGCGGGATTCCCCGCAAGCCGCCGCGACCGCGATTGGATCCTGGAAGCTCTCGGGTTCCCCGCCACGGAATCCGTCCTGCGCATCGTGGTGCGCGCGAAGGATCCGGCCGGGAACGAGGCGTCGGAATCCGTCCAGGTGCGCCGCCAGGGCGACACGGCGGGCCCCGAGGTCTCGGTGGTTACGCCGTCGGACGGCGCGAAGCTCGCGCACGATTCGGATTCTGTGTCGGTGAAGGTGGTGGCGCAGGACATGTCGGGAGTGGATTCGGTATGGATCGGCGGGGTCCACGCGGTCCTGGCCAACGGTTATTGGATCGCGAAGGTGTCCGTTCCGATCGGGAAGTCCGGCATCGAGGTCCGCGCCGTGGACGGCGCCGGGAACGTCTCGTCGGCGGACGTTTCGGTGGATCGCGCAGCGCCGCCGCCTCGCGACAGCCTGGGGCCTTCGATCCGGGTTCTCGCGCCGATCCTCCGCGATCTCCCCTACGACAGCACGGCTGTGACGATTTCCGTCTTGGTCGTCGACGCCGGAGGACTCGCCTCCTTCCGCATCGGCGATTCGCTCGTGCCGGGTTCCGACAGTGTTTTCGCGCGCAGGGTGGATCTCGCCGCGGGCACCAACCTCTTCGTGCTGGATGCCCAGGACCGTTCGGGCAACCGTTCGGTCGACTCTCTCGTGCTGGTGCGTTCTCCCGTTCCGCCTCCGGACACCGCGCCTCCGGTGCTCAAGCGGGGGAAGGGAGCCGTCTCGCGCAGCGTTCCGTTCGATTCGAGCTTCGCGCTGGTGGCATGGAGCGTCTGGGACGACCGGAAACTGTCCGAGGTCCGGATCGGCGATTCGCTGGTCGTCGGCGACGAAGGCGTGTTCTTCCGGGCGCTTCCGCTTCGCGTGGGTGGGAACGTGGTCGTCGCCAAGGCCACGGATTCCACGGGAAATTCCGCGTCCGACACCGTCAGGATCGTGCGCGAACAGGACACCAGCCGCCCGGTCGTCGTCGACAGGCCCGATGCCGAGGTGGTGCTCCCGCAGGGCGTTTCCGGGACGGACCTTTCCTGGAAGATCCACGACAACCTTCCGATGAAGGTGAGCATCGGAGATGTTCCCGTGTCGGGGGACGATTCCGTCTACTCGAGGTGGATCCTGGTGGTCGGTCCCAGCGTGTCCGTCACGCTCGTGGCGACGGACGAAGCCGGGAACACGACCCGGGAGGTGGTCGTCGTCCGCCGGTCCGGCGACACGTTGGGGCCGCAACTGCGTCGCAACGCGGGAACCAACGACACGACGGTTTCCGGCGACACGCAGGAATGGAACTTCGGTTGGGTCGTGCGCGACAACAGCTCGCTCAAGATCGTCGAGATCTGCGGCATCCCGATCGACATGGAGGCGTCCGATTCGTCGTTCAGCGGCAAGGCGCAATTGGAGGAAGGCCCGAACGTCTTCTGGATCGAAGCGGAAGACGCGTACGGGAACAGTTCGTCGGACACGATCCGCGTGACGAAGCTCCCTTCTGGGGTCGGGTCTCCGCGGTCGTCTTCCCCGATCCCCGCCGCCAGGAAGGCTCCGTCCATCGTCGTGTTCGTGACGGGAAAGGAACAGGAATGAGTCTCATTTCATCGGTCGGCCTGCGTTCGTTCGCGATGCCGAATTGCGCCGATCGTCCCTTGATGGATCGGCATCCACCAACCAGATTGATCACATGGCAACCCTGACCAGCAGCCAGCGGGGCGCGTGGAATGTCTTGCGGCTGGTCGGCGAAATCCAGACCTTCGCCGATGCAGCAACCCTCCGCGCAGTCCTCTTCGATCGCCTCTCCCGCGAGAACGCCAGTCTTGCGCTCGATCTCTCCGACCTGTCGTACATCGGATCGAGCGGAATCGGCGTGGTCGCCCAGGTCCAGCAGGAACTGGAAAAACGCAACAAGTCGCTCGTCCTGATCGGCGCGAATTCCAACGTCAAGCATCTGCTGGAGATCGTGAGCCTGGACCGCCTGGTGCAGTTCCTCGATCAGCCCGACCAGTTGGACGAATTGACTTGATGCCTTGACGGACCTCTCTCCCGAATGGGAGAATGGAGACATCCACCTTGTCGCGGGAGATGCCTCCATGGTCACGAAGATCGCCAGGTTCCTTTGTCTGTTCGCGTTCGTCGCGTTCGCTTCGCCCAAGGACGACGCGATCGCCCTGGTCAAGGACGCCCAGAAGTTCATCAAGGACAACGGCAAGGAAAAGGCCTTGCTGGAAATGTCCAAGCCCGACGGGAAATGGGTCAAAGGGGAACTGTACGTGTTCGCCTACGACCTGCAGGCGGTGATGGTCGCGCATCCCAAGAACCCCAAGCTGGTGGGCAAGAACCTGATGGAAGTCCCCGATGTCGAAGGCAGGCTGTTCCGCAAGGAGATCGTGGAACTCGCCAAATCCAAGGGCTCCGGCTGGGTCGACTACAAGTACAAGAACCCCCAGACGGGCAAGATCGAAGACAAGACGACCTACCTGTTGAAGGTGGGCGACATCATCCTCTGTTGCGGGATCTACAAGGACTGATGCGCTGGAACGATCTGCCGCTGCGGCGCAAGCTGCTGGCGGCGCCGGCCATGGCCCTGGTGTTCCTGGCGGGAAGCGGGGTCTTTTCCACCTTCCAGGGGTTCCGGCAGAGCGCCGCGTTTTCCCGCGTGGCCACCACAACCGGACTGGAGCGCCAGGACAACGAGCGCAGGCTTCTGCTCGTGGAAACCCACGCCGACCTCCAGCAACTGCTGGGCTGGGCGTCGTCGGGGTATCCCCAGGCGCGTCGGGACAGCTTGGCGACCAGCCTCGTCCGGTCCCTGGACGAGGCGGATTCGTCGCTGGCAAGACGGATGGATGACCTGGCCGAAGGGGACGACACGCGCCCTTGGCTAATCCAAACGGATTCCGCGCTGGACAGGTACCGCAGGGCGGTGGTGCAGGTGCTGGACATGGTCGATGTGGACATGACCATCGCCAACACCATGGTCGAGCCGGCGCGTCGGCAGCTCGATTCCGTGAAACTGCGCGCGGCGGCGCTGGATTCGGTGGCCAAGGTGCGGATCGCGGCCTGCGAGCGGGATGCCGCCTCGATGGTCTCCACCACGCTGTGGGTGAACGTCATCGCGTGCGTCGTGTCCGTGCTGGTGGTGTTGTTCCTGGCGCGTTCCACCTTGAAAGGCGTGGCGCGACCGGTGGAACGGATCATCGTCGGGGTCAAGCGGATCACCGCCCGGGATCTGACGCAGGAGATCGATGTGGACCAGGCCGACGAGATCGGGGCCGTGGCTTTTGCGGTGAGGGAGGCCCAGGGCGCCCTGCGTTCCATGGTGGGGCGGATCGCGGCCTCCAGCGGTTCGCTGGACACCGGAGCCATGGAACTGCAGCAGGTGGCGCACGCTCTCGATGCCGCGATGCTGGATGTCTCGCGACGGACCGAGGAGCTGACGGAATCCGTCAGGGGCCTGGCCGCCGGAGCGGGGGCCATCGCCCGGGGCGGCGAAGCGCTTTCCGCCGGTGTGGAAGCCGCCACTTCGGCGGTGAAAGGGTTCGATCTGGCGTTTTCCGACATCAGCGTTTCCAGCGCGGCCCAGCTCGACCAGGCGTCGCTCGCGCGCTCCAGGGCGGATTCGGCGGGCGAGGCCCTGGAACGGCTCCAGGGCGCGGCGCGGGAAAGCGCCGAACTGGCGGGGCTGATCCGCGACATCCTGGACCAGACCAAGCTGCTGGCGCTGAACGCGACCATCGAAGCGAGCCGCGCCGGCGAAGCGGGCAAGGGATTCGCCGTGGTGGCCCAGGAAGTGAAGAATCTATCCGGCCAGACGGGAACCGCGACCGACAGGATCGAAGGCAGCCTTCGGCTCATGCTGGAGCACACGGACGTCGCCGTGCGGGAATTGTCGGCGATGCGCGATTCCATGGCGAAGGTGCACGAAGTCTCCACCGAAATCGCGGGCTCCGTCCAGAAGCGAGGTACCGAGGTCCGCGGGGTCGTCGCTCGACTGGACGAGGCCAACCGGGTGGCCGCCGATATTTCCAATCTGGTGTCCGGTGCCGCCCGGGAGCTGGAGGTGGTTTCCCGCAAACTGGACGAAGCGGAGCAGGCCACGCGGATCGCCGCGGATTCCAGCCAGCGGTTGGACGGCATCGCATCCGCCCTCGGGAAGGAATCGGGCACGCTTCGCGAAACCATCGCCGACTACCGCGTCTGAGCGGTAGCGGCGACGGAGAAAAACGCGCAAACCTAGGCCGATCCGATTGCCCTGGAGATCCCCACCACCTGCGCGAGCCTCTTGTCGATGGCGTTCAGGCCGGCGTCGGCCGTGGCTTGGGTGCCGCTTTTGATGCTGGCTTGGGCTTGGGCCGAAAGCTGTGGCGCGTTGGTTCCGGTTCGCTTCGCGTCGGCAAGGACGCCGTCCATGGGGTTGGCGGCCGTCTTCTTGTCGGCCATCTGTTCTTCGTGCGCCTTCTTGAACGATTCGGCGAGGCCCTTGGCGGAATAGGTCGCCAGCTCCTGGGTCCGGGATCCTCCTGATCCGGACAACATGGCGTTCAAGCTCTGCGACAGCACGTAGTCCTTGGCCGACTGGGCGGTCGTGGCGGCGGCTTCGGTCTTCTTGGGGGCGGCGGCCGTGGTCGTCGGCTCCAGGATCTTGTTGATCATTTGGATGGGATCGGTGGGCATGGCAGGCCTCCTGGATGGAGCGAACGACTCCATATCCGTTTTCGGCGCCAACCGCGATGAACTTGAGCGTTTTTTTTGCGGAAACCCGAACGGTGGGTGGGCGTACGCGAAAACGCCAAGAAACAAGAAGCCCCCCGGCTCCGAATGGAACCGAGGGGCGAAGCCTCGAAGGTGTCGAAGCGGAGTCGGTGTTACTTCTTGCCCTTGACCGAGAATTCGACGTTGGTTGCGCCGGAGTTCTTGGTGATGTTCACCTTGATGATGCGGTAGTTGCCTTCCACGGTCTTCACCACGAGCTCGTCGCCATCGGCCAGGATCAGCTGGGTGGACTGCGCCGTGCCTTCGACGTACAGCGCCTGGACGGCGGCGGCGGTGGTGGCGGCGGCGTAGGAGCCAGCGGCGACCTTGTGGAACTTGGTGGGGTTCTTGGTCGTCCAGCCGTTGGCCGAAGTCAGGCTGGCGTCCGCCGAAGGCGCGCGCACTTCGTTTTTGTTGTCGCTGGTGTTGTTAAAACGCAGGTCGACGGCGGCAGGATCGGCACTGGCGGCCTTGGCACCCATGGCGACCATTCCGTCGGCGTCGAGGAACGAAGGAAGAGCCGATCCCGATCCGCCGAGGCTGACGGAGGCTTCGGACAGGTTGACGACTGACGAGCCGCCGCCGACGCTAAAGGAAATTTCAGCAGTGGAAGAGGCGCCGTCCGCATCCTTCGCGGTGATCTGCAGCTTGTAGTCGCCATTGGCGGCCGTGGTCTTCGCCTTGATCTTGCCGCCGCCCTCGGTGGGCGAGCCGATGCTCCATTCCTCTTCGCCGGAAGGAACCTGCGTGAAAGTGATGTCGAAATCGGAGCTCTTGTCGGCAGCTGCCGAGTTGAGAACCTTGAACGAGACGCTCACGCCAGCCTTGTCGTCGGAGACAATGCCGCGGATGGCGGTGGCCGAAGTGCCATCCGCGGTGAGCGTGGTGTTGTCCAGGCGCGTTTCCGAAACGGTTGGCGAAGAGTTGGATGTTTCGTCGGAATCGAACAGGTCGCAGCCGGTCATGAGGCCGGAGAGGGCGAACACGGAGGCGAGGGTCAGGATGCGGAACTTCTTCATGGATGTCCTCTTCATTGGGGTTTGAGTGCTTTCCAGCACTGGAGCAGATTGCCGGATCGCATCCCAACATACCATTCCAAGCGACAACGGGCCAGTGCGGGAAGGGTGTCATGGATGGTTGGCAGGCACCCCGCCACACAATCGCAACACGATCCGGCGCGCTTGAGCGATATTTGACAGGATGCGTCGAACCTGCCCTCGGCGCGAACCAGGGAGCCTTCGCATGCCCCATCGAAACCAACATCTTCCCGTGGTGCTCACCTGTTCCGGAGCTTCGGATGTCGGGGAGCTTTCCGACCTGGTGGGACGCGAATTGTCGCGGACCCGCGTCGTGCAACTGGAGTGCGCGGCATCGGTGGGTGCGGCCAAGCCCGATTCCCTGGAACGATTGCGGCGCGCGAAGACCGTTCTGGTCGTCGACGGGTGCGCTTCGCGCTGCACGCGCAAGATGGTGGAAAAGGCCGGGATCGAGCGGAGTCGGCACCTGGATCTCGGGGAGTTGGGTTTGTCCAAAGGCCACTCTCCGGCGACGGAGGTCAACGTGTCGCGCACGGTGGAGGCGGTCAAGGCCCTGCTGGGCTGATCGGGACGCGCCTGCCGGGCGGTGCGACGGTGCCGGCCGGGGTGTCGTGTCCGTGCGTCGCGGAAGGCTTTTGGCGACATCGGAGGGGAATCTCCCGCAAGTGCCTATTTTTACTGCTTTGCTCCGCCAATGTTTGTGGAGCGCAGGAGGTAGGACGGAATGGCCCGAATCGGGATTCTGGGTGCGACAGGGTACACCGGGGTGGAATTGTCTCTCCTGCTGGAGAAGCACCCCGAAGCTGAAATCGTGTTCATCTCGAGCGAAGCGAGCGCGGGACAGGAGCTTTCGAGCGTGTTCCCCCGTTTGGCCGGATGCGACAAGATCCGAGGCAAATCCCTCCAGAACGCCGCTTCCTGCCAGTCCGTTTCCGTGGACGTGGTCTTTTCGTGCCTGCCGCACGGAGCGTCGGCCGAAGCCTGTCTGCCGTTCGTCGATGGCGGCGCCCGCGTGATCGACCTTTCCGCCGATTTCCGTCTGGCCGACCCGGCGTTGTATCCCAAATGGTACGGCAAGCCGCATCCTCGGCCCGAGCGGCTGCAGGAAGCCGTCTATTGCATTCCCGAACTGGATCGCGCCAAGGTGCGCGGGGCCAAACTGATCGCCAATCCAGGGTGCTATCCCACCTCGGTGCTGCTGCCATTGGTGCCGCTGGCCAAGGCGGGCGCCGTGGGCGCGGGGCCCGTCATCGCCGACTCCAAGTCGGGTGTATCCGGTGCGGGGCGCAAGCCCAGCTTGGGCACGGCCTACTGCGAAACCAACGAGTCGATCTCCGCCTACAAGATCGGTCGCACCCACCAGCATCTGGGCGAAATGACCCAGCAGCTGGCGCGCGCGACCACCGGCGGATTGCCATTGATCTTCTCGCCGCATCTGGTTCCCATGGAACGGGGGATCCTCACCGTGGCCTACGTGCCCCCGGCACCCGGGTTCGATGCCGCAAAGGTGCGTCAGATCCTGTCCGACGCCTACGCGAACGAGCCGTTCGTGAAAGTGCTCTCCAAGGCCGAAGGCCTGCCTGCCACAGGCCACGTGGCCCACACCAACCGCTGCCACATCGCCGTCGCGGAAATGCCGGAAAACGACATGGTGCTGGTGGTGAGCGTGATCGACAACCTGGTCAAGGGCGCGTCGGGGCAGGCGGTGCAGAACTGGAACGCGTCCAACGGCTGGGCCGAGACGCTGGGATTCGGCGCGTGAACACGATCGTCGTGAAGATCGGCGGCTCGATGGCCGAAGATCGCAAATGCCTGGAAGAGCTGGCCGTGGATCTCAAGGAACTCGCGGCATCGGGCGCGCGGGTCGCGCTGGTGCACGGCGGGGGCAAGGACATCAATCGCAACCTCCAGTGGCTGGGGCAGGAACCCAGGTTCGTGGATGGTCTGCGCGTGACGGATTCCGCCGCCATGGACATGGTGGAGATGACCCTTTCGGGTCGCGTGAACAAACTGCTGGTCCGGCTTCTGGCCGCCGCCGGAGCCAAGCCCTGCGGGATCAGCGGCGTGGACGGCGGATTGTTCGGGGCCTCCCCGATGCGCCAGGACGGCGCGCTCGGCCAGGTCGGGCGCGTGACCTCGGTCAAGACGGAACTTGTCGAGGCGCTGTGGGCGGGCGGATTCCTGCCCGTGGCGAGTCCGGTGAGCCTCGGGCCCGACGGCAATTCCTGGAACGTGAACGCCGACGACGCGGCCGCGGCCCTTGCCGGTGCGCTGGTGGCCGATCGGCTCGTGTTCATCTCGGATGTGCCTGGCGTTCTCGACCAGGACAAGAACCGGATCCCTTCCCTGGATCCCGCAGGGATCGAAGATCTCGTCGCCAGGGGCGTCGCCAAGGATGGCATGATCCCCAAGCTTCGCGGTTGCGCCGGGACGGTCGCCGCGGGAGTGTCGGGAGTCGTCATCTCCGGATGGAGCGGACCCGGCTCGCTGGGCCGGATCCTGGACGGACAGTCGGGAACCATCATCCAGGCGAAGCCCTGATGCGCGTAGTGTTTCTGGGGACGCCGCCGGTGGCGGCGACCTGCCTGGAAGGATTCGCGAAGAGCCGTCACGAAATCGCGATGGTGGGGACGCATCCCGACCGCATCGCCGGCCGCGGGCTCAAGCCGGTTCCCACCGCGGTCAAGGAAATGGCCGCGCGTCTGGGATTGCCGGTGCTGGAAGTGCCCGACGTCAAGGATCCGGCCTTCGCGCAGGCCCTGCGCGATCTGCAGGCCGACCTGCTCGTGGTGGTGGCCTTCGTGGTCCTGCCTCCGGAAGTCCTGGGCGCCACGCGTCTGGGGGCCATCAACCTGCACGGAAGCCTGTTGCCCAAGTGGCGCGGCGCGGCACCGGTGCAGCGCGCGGTGGAATCGGGCGAGGCCGTCACCGGCGGCACCATCTTCCGTCTGGACAACGGCGTGGATACCGGCGGGATCATCCTGCAGGAAAAGATCGAGATCGGCCCCGACGACACATCGGGCGATGTCTTGGCCAAGCTCGCCGAGCAGGGCGGCGCGTGGCTCGCGCGAGCGGTGGACCATCTGGAGGCGAATCCGGCCGATCCCGGCCTCAAGCAGGATCCGGCATTGGCCACCAGGGCGCCCAAACTGTTTCCGGAAGAGGGATCGTTGGACTTCACGAAATCCGCCCAGGCCTTGCACGACAAGATCCGCGCCTTCCATCCGGCGCCCGGGTGCTGGTGCCGCCCTTCGGGCAGGCTCCTGAAGATCTGGCGGACCCGGGTGATGACGGAATCCGTCGGCGCGGCGGGCGAGGCGTCGCGTCTGCCCGACGGTCGCGTCGCGGTGGCATGCGGGGCGGGCTCGCTTGAACTGGTGGAGGTGCAACCCGAAGGCAAAAAACGCCAATCGGGCGGCGACTGGTTCAACGGATTGCGCGCCGACCTGGTCGTCCTCTCGTGATCCCCGGACTGGCCAGCCGCCACGCGGCCCTGGATGCCCTGTTCCGCTGGGAAGAGTCGGGCCACCACATCGCCGATTCGCTGGCGCGGCACGCCACCCGCCTGGACCATCGCGACCATGCCCTGGCCCTGGAGATCGCCACCACCGCCTTGCGCTGGAAGATGCTCCTGGACTACCACCTGCGTCCGTTCGTGCGCGAAGACACCGACCTGGAGCTGCGGTGGGTGTTGCGCCTGACCTTGGCGCAGACGCACAAGCTGGATCGGATTCCGCTGCACGCCGCCGTGGACCTGGGAGTGGAGCTCGCCCGCATGCTTCGCGGCAAAGGTGGCTCGGGGTTCGTCAACGCCGTCCTGCGCCGCGCCATGGAGAAACCCTTGGCGCCCCCGGTGGGCGACGACCCCGACAGCGTGGCCGTGCGCCATTCGCACCCCAAGTGGCTGGTCCAGCGATGGATCGCGCGCCACGGCCTGGAAACCGCCGAGTCCATGATGCAAGCGGGCAACCGCGAACCGGCGTTGTGGGTGCGCGTCCGGCGTGGCGCCAAGAACCTTCCCTGGGCTCCCGAGCAGGTGCTGGAAACCGCCCACGACGGATTCTTCGTGCGCCCGGAGATGTTCCGCGACCAATTGTTGTCGAGCGACGCGTTCGCCCGCGGCGACATCGCGCTCCAGGATCCGGCATCGGGCGCCGCCGCGCTGCTCCTTTCCGGAGCGTTGCGGCCTGGTTCCGCCTTGGCCGACCTGTGCGCCGCGCCGGGCGGCAAGATCGCGTGTCTTTCCGACCACGGCGACCTGGACGGCGTGAAGGTGCTCGCCTTCGACCGCTCGGGGTTCCGGCAGCGCAAGACCGTTGACGGATTCCGTCGAACCGGGATCCGGGCCGTGGTGGGGGTGGCCGACGGCCTGGTGCCGCCGTTGCGCCCGGCCAGCCTGGACGCGATCCTGCTGGACGCCCCGTGTTCCAACCTGGGGGTGATCTCGCGTCGTCCCGAGGTGCGCTGGAACGCCAAGCCCACGGATCCCGAAAAGCACGGCGAGCTGCAGGAAAAGCTCCTGGAATCGGCGTGGAAGCTCCTGAAACCCGGCGCCTGCATGGTCTATTCGGTGTGTTCCACCGAAGTGGAGGAATGCCAGGAAGTGGTGGCCCAAGTTCCCGACGCGATCCGCGAAGCCGAGCAATTGCGGCTCCCCGGCCAGGACGGCTGGGACGGGTTCTACGCGGTGCGGTTGCGGAAGGGTTGATCCGCTGGCTTCGATACACCGCCTTCGGCGGCACTCAGCCAACGGATCCGATCCTGGAGGGAGTGCCCGGGGAATCGACCAGTGGAGAGGGATCGAAAGAGGGAAAAGCGTTTGTTGCCTGAGTGGCCCGTAGGGCTGTATCGAAGGCAACAACTGAGGATGGCCGATTCCACTCGAGTTCCGTAACTTCCCACGCATGAAATACTGGCTCCTGAAATCGGAACCCGAGACCTATTCCTACGACCATCTGGTGAAGGAAAAGACCGGCAGGTGGGACGGAGTGCGCAACTACATGGCGCGCAACAACCTCCGGGCGATGGAGGTGGGGGATCTGGCGCTGTTCTACCATTCGGTCTCGGAGAAATCGGTGGTCGGAATCTGCAAGGTCTCGAAACAGGCCTATCCCGATCCGACGGCGGAAAGCGGCGATTGGTCGTGCGTGGAGGTCGAACCGGTGCGGAAGCTCGATCTCCCGGTGACCTTGGAACAGCTCAAGGCCGAACCCGCGTTGGCGGGAATGGCCATGTTCAAGTACAACCGGCTTTCCGTGGCGCCGCTGACGGAAGACGAATTTCGTCGTGTTTGCGAAATGGGTTCGATCTCAAAAAACGCGTGATTCGGATCACACTCGGAAAGCGGTATTTTTTCTAGCGCGTTGCCGGGCGTCCAGTGGTGGTTCTAGATTGGATCGTCAGCGGAACAGAAGAAAAATGTCACATGGGCTCTGGAGTTCGGGATCCGTTCCGGCACGAGGGCTTGGGTGTCGCTTCTTGCCGTGCCGCAATTTCACTTCATCCAGGAGCCCCCATGGTCACCCCAATCCCGTGGACACGTCCCGTCTGGACGGCGTTCGCGATCGGCGCAGTGTCGATCGCCTCCGCCGGCCAGCTGTCCATCGACCTGCCCAGTCCGCCGATTTCGACCGCAGCCGGATCGCTGTTCCTTGGCGACGACGCCCGCAACGGATTCGTGCACAGGGCCCAGCCCGGCGAACCCCGGTTGCCGGAACGCACGTTGAGCATCCTGCTTCCGCCGCAGGCGGACCCGTCCACCGTCACCGTGTCGATTTCCGGCACCAAGGAGACCGACGAACCCAACGTCTTCGACATGTCGCCCGGCTACCCGGTCGCCATCAGCGCGGCTCCCGTCTGGCCCGTGGGCAAGCGCATCCAGGACGGACGCGATCTGGACATCTACGGCAAGGATGCGTTCCATCCCGCCAAGAATTTTGGCGAGCCCCACGTGCGCCGCTGGGGCGCCTTCCAGATCCTGGAGGTGGCCTACCACCCCTGGAAGTGGAATCCTCGTCGCGGCATCCTGCGTCGCGCCACCGGCGGCAAGCTGGTCGTGAAGTACGCCGAGCGCAAGGTGGCCGCGTCTTCGCTATCCAAGACCGAGCTGGCCGAAGCCAAGGAAGTGTCGAGCCTCGTTTCCAATCCCGAGGTCGTCGCGACCTACACCGGCGGCGTCGCCGTCAGCGCGGCGTCGGAAACCGGCACCTATGCGATCGTCACCACCAACGCGATCCGCACGGGCAGTACCAATCTGCTCGCCTTCGCGCGCTCCAAGGTCGCGCGCGGGTTCGCGGTGGAGCTGGCGACCCAGACCGGGCACTGGAGGCTTTCCAGCGGCGCATGGTCCTGCATCCAGGCCGATTGCGGCGGCGGATGGGGCGGAGGCACCGGTGACGCGGCGGCGGAAGCCCTGCGCGCCTGGCTGCGGGCCAATTACGTTTCGCGCGACATCCAGTACGCGCTCCTGATCGGCAATCCCAACCCGACATCGGGCGATGTTCCCATGAAGATGACCTGGCCGCGCAGGGCGGAGGGCGACTATCCCGAGTGCCCCACCGACTACTTCTTCGCGGAACTGTCGGGCATCTGGGACGTGGACGCCAACGGCTACGCCGGCGAATACCCCGCCGACTACGTCACGGGCGGCATCGACAAGTTCCCCGAGATCGTGGTCGGGCGCATTCCCTACTACGGCTACATGGCCGATCTCGACAAGATCCTGGCCAAGACCATCGCGTTCGAGAACGCCACCGACATCGCCTGGCGCAAGAACGCGCTGTTGCCCATGGAGCCCAGCGACGCTTCCACGCCGGGATACCAGTTGGGCGAACAGATCCGCACCAACTTCCTGATCCCGCGGGAATTCTCCTCCACCCGCATCTACGACGAGGACTACGGAGTCGCTCCGGAAATCACTCCGTGCAACATCGCCAACGTCCGCAACGCCTGGAGCACCGGCACCTACGGCGTGACCACCTGGTGGACGCACGGTTCGGAAACATCCGCGGCCGACATCTTCCGCTCCTCCGACGCCTCGTACCTCAACGACGCGTATCCGTCGTTCACCTTCCAGAACAGCTGCACCAACGGTTCGCCCGAATGGTCCAACAACCTGGGCTACGCGCTGTTGCGCAACGGCGCGATCGGCACGGTTTCGGCCAGCCGCGTGTCGTGGTACTGGGTCGGCCAGAAATCGTTCACGGGTTCGCCGCAGTCCAACGCCATGATGGCCTACGCCTACACCGGCGCGCTCACCTACGACTCGCTCGTCGCCGGCAAGGCGCTCAACAAGGTCCGTCGCTCGATGATCGTCGACGGCACCTGGTGGGCCATGAACCTCGCCGACTTCAACCTGTATGGCGATCCCTCTGTCGGCCTCTTCACGTCGGCGCCCTCGCGTCCGGTTCCCACCGGTCTCGCGGCCGTTGCCGGAATCCGTCAGGTATCGCTTTCCTGGGACGTCTTCGCCGGCGCGATCAAGTACTACGTCCTGCGCTCCGTCGCGGGAGGCGAGCTGGTCGTGGTCGACTCCACGACGACGAATTCCTTCAAGGACGTCGGCTTGACCGACAATACCGCCTACACCTACGCCGTTTCCGCGCGCACTTCCGTTGAAGTCACCGGGAATTCGTCCACGGTCCGGTCGCTGACCGCTCCCGCCGTCGTGCTCGATCTCACTGCCACCGCAGCCAACCAGCGTGCGATCCTGAGTTGGAGCGCCTCCCAAGGCGCGACCAGCTACCGGATCTACCGGCTGGAAGTGGAAGGCGATCCGACTCTCGTCGGAACCTCCGAGACGGCAAGCTACACCGTGCTTGGTTTGGAGAACGGCAAGGAATACGGATTCGTCGTGGTGCCGGTGAACGAGAACGGAACCGTCGGTTCGCCGAGCGAGCCGGTCACGGTGATTCCCGTGTTCACGCTGGATCGGGTTCAAGGCTTGGCCGCCATCGGCGGCGACGCCGTGGTCGATCTGACCTGGCAGGCCGTGGACGGCGCCGACTCCTACGCGGTGTTCCGCGGAACCGGCAAGGGTGTCATGGTCCCTGTCGACACCGTGGCCGCCGTGGCGTTCCACGACCAGGGCCTGGTGAACGGAACGGAATACGCCTACGCCGTGGCGGCCATGAAGGCCGACGTGGTCGGGCCGGTTTCCGTCACCGTGCGCGCGACGCCTCTCGTGGCTGTGCCCGCTGTCCCGACCGGGATCGCCGCCGTCGGCAAGATCTCGGCCGTGGACGTTTCCTGGAAGGCTTCGGTTCGCGCGACGGGTTACGACGTCTACCGCTCCTCGGGTACGACGGGATACGTCAAGGTGGGAACCACCACGGCGCTTTCCTTCAATGACGCCCCGCTGACTCCGTACGTCCGCTACTTCTACAGGATCGCCGCGACCAACGCGACCGGATCGAGCGCGCTTTCCGATACGGTCGGTGCGACCGTCCTGGCGCCTGTTCCCGCCGCTCCCGCTTCGGTGGTCGCCACCGCGGGTGATCGCTCCATCGCGGTGACCTGGGCCGCGGCCCAGTACGCTTCCACCTACACGGTCAAGACCGCCACCGTGGCGGGTGGACCCTACACGGTGGCCAAGTCGGGGATCTCGGGAACTTCCGCGAACCTGACCGGCCTCGTGAACGGCACCACCTACTACGTGGTGGTGAGCGCGACCAACGCCAGCGGCGAAGGCCCCAACTCCGTGGAAGCCAGCGCCAAGCCGGTGCCTCCGCCCAGCGGCCTGAAGGTCATGTACAAGGTCGGCGACGCGAGCGCGACGGACAACACGATCCGTCCGCTGATCCAGCTGGTGAACACCGGCAACGCTGCGATCGCCCTGAACGACGTGACGATCCGCTACTGGTTCACCAACGAGCAGGCCAAGGGCCAGTCGTACTGGTGCGACTGGGCGCAGATCGGCTGTTCCAACCTGACCGGCACCTACAAGGCGCTGGCCAAGTCGGTCCCGGGTGCCGACGGGTACATGGAGATCGCCTTCAAGACCACCGTGGGAAGTCTCGCGGCCGGTGCCAATTCCGGCGACATCCAGTCCCGCATCACGCGCTCCGACTGGTCCAACCACAACGAGACCGGCGACTGGTCCTACGACGCGACCAAGCTCGCGTTCGCCGACTGGAACCAGATCACCGTCTACAAGGCCGGAGTCCTGGTCTGGGGCAAGGAGCCGGGTGTGGCGACGCCTCCTGCGGTTCCCACCGCCCTGGCCGCGTTGGCTGGCGTGCACAAGGTGACGCTTTCGTGGGTGGCCGGCGAGAACGACGCGTCCTACAACGTCTATCGCCGCGCCGCCAACGGCGCGCGATCCCTCCTGGGATCCGCGACCGCGACGGGCTACGTGGACGACGCCGTCGTCGACGGCACCAGGTAC
Organism: Fibrobacterota bacterium; assembly: GCA_029557215.1. Classification (GTDB taxonomy): domain Bacteria; phylum Fibrobacterota; class Fibrobacteria; order UBA5070; family UBA5070; genus UBA5070. The sequence goes on from JAKPQQ010000309.1 coordinate 105,902, forward strand.
ACCTACTGGGTGAGCGGCGTGAACGGCGCGCTGGAAAGCGCGCTGTCGGATTCCGCCGTGGCGACTCCGGTGGGCGAAGCCCCCGCGAAGGTGACGGGAATTGTCGCCGTCGCGGGCGACGCGGTGGTGGATCTGTCCTGGAAGGCATCGAGCGGCGCCACCAGCTACAAGATCCTGCGCGGCCCGGAGGGCGGGACCTTGTCCTTGCTGACCACGGTGTCGACGGTGTCCTACAAGGACGCCACGGCGGCCAACGGCAAGACCTACGCGTACAAGGTGGTGGCCTCCAACGTCTGGGGCGACGCTCCGGCGTCGGACTCGGTGCTCGCCAGCCCCGAGGCTCCGCTGGTGCCCGCGGTCCCCACCGGACTGGCCGCCTTGGCGGGCGTCCACAAGGTGACCCTGTCGTGGATCGCCGGTGAGAACGACGCGTCCTACAACGTGTACCGCAAGACCATCGACGGAGCTCGCACCCTGCTGGGCAAGTCGACCAGGACGAGCTACGTGGACGACGCGGTCGTCGACGGCACGCAGTACACCTACTGGGTGAGCGGCGTGAACGGCGCGCTGGAAAGCGCCCTGTCGGATTCCGCCACTGCGATTCCGTCGGGCGAAGCGCCCGCGATGGTGACAGGACTTGTTGCCACGGCGGGCGACGCGGTGGTGGATCTGTCGTGGACGGCCTCGACCGGCGCCACAAGCTACAAGATCCTGCGCGGGCTGGAAGGCGGAACGCTGTCCTTGCTGACCACGATTTCCACGGCATCTTACAAGGATGCTTCGGTGGTCAACGGCACGACCTACACCTACAACGTGGTGGCTTCCAACGTCTGGGGCGACGCCCCTGCGTCGGACTCCGTGCTCGCGACGCCCGCGGCTCCGCTGGTGCCCGCGGTCCCCACCGAGTTGGTGGCCGTGGCTGGCGTCCACATGGTGACGCTTTCGTGGGTGCCAGGCGAAAACGATGCGTCGTACAACGTGTATCGCAAGACCATCGACGGTACCCGCACCCTGCTGGCCAATTCCTTCAGGACGTCGTACGTGGACGACGCTGTGGTCGACGGCACGCGGTACACCTACTGGGTGAGCGGCGTGAACGGCGCGCTGGAAAGCGCCCTGTCGGATTCCGCCGTGGCGGCTCCGGTGGGCGAAGCTCCCGCGAAGGTGACGGGACTTGTCGCCACGGCGGGCAACGCGGTGGTGGATCTGTCGTGGACGGCCTCGACCGGCGCCACGAGCTACAAGATCCTGCGTGGCGTGGAGGGCGGAACGATGTCCTTGCTGACCACGGTGTCGACTGCGTCGTACAAGGATGTCACGGTGGTCAACGGCACGACCTACGCGTACAAGGTGGTGGCGTCCAACGTCTGGGGCGACGCCTTGGCGTCGGATTCGGTCCTGGCGAGCCCCAAGGCTCCCGTGGCCAACATCAAGGCCCAGTACCGCGCCGGCAACGGCCAGGCTTCCACCAACGGTATCCAACCGATCCTCAAGCTGGTGAACACCGGTTCGACCTCGATCCCGCTTTCCGAGATCACGGTCCGCTACTGGTTCACCAACGACGGCAGGGCTTCGGTGAACTACTGGTGCGACTGGGCGCAGGTCGGCGCGGCCAATCTGACGGGAACCGTCAAGGCTGTCTCGCCTGCACGCAGCGGCGCCGACCGCTACCTGGAAGTCGCCTTCAAGGCCTCCGCCGGCAGCATCGCCGCGGGCGGAACCTCCGGCGAGATCCAGAACCGCTTCAGCAAGAGCGACTGGACCAACTTCACCCAGACCAACGACGCTTCGTTCGACGCCACCAAGACGGCCTTCGCCGACTGGAACAAGGTGACCGTCTACCGCAACGGCGTCCTCGTGTGGGGCGTCGAGCCGTAACGACACCCATTGGTCGACCGGCTTCCCGGTCGACATTTTCCGATCACGGGCCTCGGACCAGCCAACGCTGGTGCCGGGGCCTTTTCGTTTCAGGTCCCCAGCAGGTCTTCCGCCACGGTCCGGCAGCCGTGCGAGGCGGCGAGGTGGCCGGCCAGGTATTCCTGTTCCGTCTGGCCTGGGGTCGGCACGAACAGGCAACGCTGGTCCAGCAGATCCAATGCGCACAGGTCCATCACCGTGCTGTAGCCGCCGCGGCAGATGATCTCGCGCGCTCCGCGAAGGGCCGTGGCGAGCTCCGCGGTCGGCAGGTGCGGCGTCTCCACGAGTCCGCTCGGGGCGGGTTCGCCGGTGGGAAGAGGCAGGTCGGGGCGTCCGCGGACCAGAAGATGCCTGCCCTTCCGATCGGACAGGAGTTGTCGGAGGCGTTCTTCGAACGCCGTCCGTGTCGGTTCGGGCCCCGAAACCAGGGCGACGGTGTCCCACATGTCCACCCATGCGGGAGTGGGCAGGTCGCGGAACCTGGACAGAGGCCCGACGTAGCGCAGACGCGGGAAGGCCCCAGGACGCGATGGATGCCCCAGCTTGCCCGAAAGGTCGTCCAACGTCTCGTTGTCGGGAATCCAGAGTTCGTCGAAATGGCGGGCCATCCTCGACAGGAATCGTTCGCCGAGCGGTTCCAGCCTGGTCAACGGTCCGGGAGCCGCCAGGCGGAGCTGGTGCGAGAGCAGGACGGATTTCGCACCGGAGGCATGGCATCCGTAGCGGTTGTCGGAAAGCACGAGGTCGTAGCGCCCCGATTTCACCCAGCCTTCGACCAGGGCATGTTCGGCGCGGACGGCCTTGTACACGCGGGGGAGGCTCGCCAGGAGTCCGGGAACGAGCCGCCAACCCTTGGCGTAGGTGATGCCGTAGTCGGGCAGCTCGCGCAGTTCCAGATCGGGGAACTCGCGGCGCCACCAGTCGGCGGAACGCCCGTTGGAGGCCAGCACCACACGGGTTCCGGTGGCCAGGAGTGCATGGACCAGAGGCGTGGTGCGGGCCACGTGGCCCAGTCCCCAATCGAGCGCGCAGACCAGTGCGGCCCGCGGCGGCGCGATGGGGAACTTCATCGTGTCACCTGCCCAGTTGGGCGTATTTCTTTTCGGTGGCTTCCTTGGCGGGGCGCCACCAGGATTCGTTGGCCTTGTACCAGTCGATCGTGGCCTGCAGGCCCGATTCGAAGTTGGTGTAGATCGGCTTCCAGCCCAGCTCGGTGCGGAGCTTGGTGGAATCGATGGCGTAGCGCATGTCGTGGCCGGGACGGTCGGATACGTGCTCGTAGTCCTTGGCGTCGTAGCCCATCTTCTGCAGGATGAGCTCGACCACTTCCTTGTTGTTCTTCTCGCCGTCGGCGCCGATCAGGTAGGTCTCGCCGATCTTGCCCTTGGCCAGGATCTCCAGCACGGCGAGGTTGTGGTCTTCCACGTGGATCCAGTCGCGGACGTTCTCGCCTTTGCCGTACAGCTTGGGTTTCACGCCGCAGATCAGGTTGGTGATCTGGCGCGGGATGAACTTCTCGATGTGCTGGTAGGGACCGTAGTTGTTGGAGCAGTTCGAGATGGTCGCCTTGACGCCGAACGAACGGACCCAAGCGCGCACCAGCATGTCGGAGCCCGCCTTGGTGCTGGAGTAGGGGCTGGATGGATTGTAGGGAGTGGTTTCGTGGAACCGATCCGGATCGTCCAGCTCCAGGTCGCCGTAGACTTCGTCGGTGGAGATGTGGTGGTAGCGCGCACCGTGCTTGCGGACCGCTTCCAGCAGGGTGTAGGTGCCGATCAGGTTGGTGTGCAAAAACGGCGACGGATCCTTGAGCGAATTGTCGTTGTGGCTTTCGGCCGCGAAATGCACCACGGCGTCCACGCCCGCCACGAGCTCGTCGACGAGCTGGGCGTCGCAGATGTCGCCTTGCACGAAGCGGTAGCGCGCGGGATCCGATTCTTCGGCGCGCAGGCTCTCGCGGTTGCCCGCGTAGGTGAGTTTGTCGAGGTTGGTGACGTGCCAGTCCGGGTGCTTGCGCAGGACGAGCTTGACGAAATTGGTTCCGATGAACCCGCAACAGCCGGTGACGAGGAGCTTCATAGTGGAAGGAATGATAATTTCCTTCGCGTCAGATTCTGATTCCCAGGCGAAGCGCCGGCGCGAACCCCAGGGCGTCGTGCCATCCCGTTCCCGCGTCCAGGATCCAATTTTCCCAATCCAACCCGAGCCCGACGGAGGGGAGGAACTCCTCGCGTCCCAGGACGTAACCCGCTCGCATCGCCAAGATGCTCCAGCGGGCTTCCAGGGCGACCGGGAATTGGATGTCTTCGTCGGCGACCCACTTCGCGTCGACCATGGGAACCAGGGTCCAGTCGCCGAGCGGCTGCCGCCACGCGCCTCCGATCTGGAAGATCGCGGGAAGATCCTCGGCGTGGGTGGTCCCCATGCCCAGGTTGCGCAACGCCGCGCCGGCCGACCATCGCGCGTCGCGCGGGCGGTAGGTGGCGCCCAGGTTCAGCCATCCCGCGAAGGCGTTGGCCTCGGCGACCATGTCCATGCCGGCTCCCAGGGAGGCGCCCACACGCAGGCCTTCCAGGGGGAGCGGAGCCGAAAGCCCCGCGTCCAGCGCCCACGCCGATGCCGCGTAGGTGCCGGTCGAGCGGTCGTCCTCGTCGCGCCCGGGAATGTTCTCGAACCCCTGGAACCGAGCCGTGGCGTTCCAACTCCAGGAGTCGGATGGAAACACCCACGCCACCTGCTGGAGCGAGCCTTCGAGCCGGGAGTAGGTTCTGCCGTAGCCGGCGGAAAGTGTCGCGGTGGACACCGAATCGATCGCCGCGTTGCGGATGGGATCGGTCGAGCCGAGTCCCGTGCCCGCGCCGGACAACGCGAGCGCGGCGGGGTGGGCGTCCAGCTTGAGCAGCTTGAAGCTCGCGCCGCCCGAAGGCAGGTCGAACCACGACGCGTGCGATGCCGCCCCCAGGACAAGAGCTGCCGCGACGGCGTTCCCGCGAAGGGGGGAGGCGAAGGAAGTCATCCCTGGAAGTTCGTGAATTGGAGATCGACCGACCAGTCGCCCTTGCGCAGCATCTGCATCGCGTCCTGGAGATCGTCCTTGGACTTGCCCGTCACGCGCAGGTGGTCGCCCAGGATGGACGCCTGCACCTTGAGCTGCTTGGCCTCCTTGATGGCCGCGGCGATCTTCTTGGCGTCGGGCTGCGGGATGCCCGCCTTGAGGCTGGCTTCCTGGCGCACGGTCATGTGTCCGGCCGCCTGCAGCTTGCCCCACTCGAGTCCCTTGGTGCTCACGCCGCGCTTGATCAGCTTGGTGTCCAGGACGTCCTTGAGCTGTTCCATCTTGGGTTCGTCGTCGGCGGTGAGCTTGAGCTTGTCGCCGTCGAACTCGATCTCGCACTTGCTTCCCTTGAAGTCGAACCGCGAAGAAACCTCGCGTTTCGCCTGGTCCACCGCGTTGCGGACTTCCTGGGGGTCGATCTTGCTGACGATGTCGAAGGAGCAGTCTTTGGCCATAGGATCCTCAAGTTACCAAAGCGCGCCGCCGCGCGGCCCATGCTACTTGCCGGCGGTCAACCGCTTGAGGGTGTCGATCTCGGAATTGGCGATCTTGGCTTTGCGGGCGATTTCCACGAGGTCTTCCATCTCCTTGCGCTGCCCGCGAGCGAAGTGGTAGCGTCCCGCCGCCAGGAGAAGCCGGGAATCGACCTCGCCTTTGGCCAAGGCCGCGGCGGCGAATCCCTTGCGCAGGTCGTTGGGGTCGTCGGTGAGCGACAACCGCCAGAACGTGGCGACGGCCGAACCGCGCGGTTCCAGGTCCGCGCACCGGTCGCGGACGGCCTGCACCTTGCCCCAGGAGAGGTCCCGGCGGCAGATCCTGTCCAGGTCCCGGATCTTCGACGGTGCGGCCGGAGCGGGTTTCGATTCCGGTTTCCCGGCCGTGGCCTTGCCGGGCTTGCCCGACTTCGCAGGCTTGGCGGGAGAGGCCGCCTTGGATGTGGTGGCGGATTTTCCCGGAGACGGTTTCGCTTTCGAAGCCGCCGACGGCTTGGAGGACGGCGCCAGGAGCGCCATCGCGGCGACGACGAGGACGGCCGGGGCGATCAACGGGACGGTTCCCCGATCCGCACGATCCTGCGCCCGAATTCGTCGATCCGGGCTTCCAGGCGATCGGATTCCGCCAGCAGCAGCGACGCCGGCGGCTTGGGGAGCTTGGCGACGGAATCCGACAGTTGCTGCACGCGCATTCCGGGGAGCTCGCGGGTCTTCCAGCTCGACACGGGGAACGCCAGGATCGGTTCGATGGGCGAAAGCAGTTTCACGGCCAGGATGTCGGCTTGGGAGCCGACCCAGGCGCCGACCACCGTCTGGAATTCGCGCGGCGCGTGGATCCGCACCGAATCCCAGTCCCATTCGGGCGACCACCAGGCTCCGGCCTGGTAGGACGCCTCCAGTCGATCCCACGCCGACTTCCCGTCGCGCCGCGAGAACGACCATTTCTGTCCATCCGGCCCGGAAAGCTCCATTCCGCAGACGCCGGCCTTGTCCAGGCAAGGATTGACGACGTCCACCGAAAGCTTGCGCTGGGCCGCGAGCGAACGCAGGCCGTTTTCCGTCACGCCGTCGGCCAATCCCACGCTGGCCGTGGGCGCGGCCTGGCCCAGGGGCGCGATGCGAAGCCCGGTGGCGCCGTGGCGGGCGAAGGTGGCGGCGGCCAGGCGCGGCTTGCAGGATCGGCAGAGGAACCCTTGCGAAGCGGGTTCGCGCATTCCCTTCAAGAACGCTTTCGGCAAGGCGTCGGGGTCGGTTTCCGTCCATTCGGATTCGTTGGACGTTCCGTCGAGGATCGCCCAGAAGACGTCGTCGGGAAGATCGTGGGCGCGCACTCCCGTTTCGGCGGTCCATTCCAGCGACCGCACGGACCCGTCCTTGGCCGAATCGGTGGCGACCAGGACGCGTTGCGCGCCGCCGGAAAGCTTGCGGCTCTGCCACACGCCTCGCCGGGCTTCGTCGGCGGGTTCCAGGCGCCAAAGCTTGCGCAGGGCGTCCATGGTCGAGGGCCATCCCGGATTCTGTCCAGACGCCAAGGAGGATGCGAGCGCGATGGCCGCGAGCCAGGCGGTCATTCCGCGGGCTCCGGAAGCTGCGCGACGTGGGGCAGGTTGCGGTACTTTTCCGCGTGGTCCAGGCCGTAGCCCACCACGAACACGTCGGGGACCTGGAACCCGAAGAAATCGGGCTTGATGGCCGCGTCTCGCCGATGCGGCTTGTCGAGCAGGAAGCATCCGCGCACGGAAAGGGCTTCGCGCTCAAGCAGCCAGTCCTTGAGCGCCAGGAACGTCGCGCCGGTGTCCAGGATGTCGTCGACCACCAGGACGTGCTTGTCGGAGATCTTCTCCAGGTCCGGGCCGATCACCTCGGGAGCTCGTTCGGGCGACGTGGAGTTCCCGTAGGTGCGCGACTGGGCGAACTCGAGCTGGAACGGCGAGCGGATCTGGCGCATCAGGTCGGACGCGAAGACCATGGCCCCCTTGAGGACCACCAGCAGGATGAACTCCTCGCCGTCGTAGTGCTTGTCGATCTCCTTGGCGACCTGCGCCACCCGCGCCTCGATCTGTCGGGCCTGGAGGAGGATCCGGCTGGTCGTCATTCTTTCTTTTCCCCGTAGGAGAGCGCTTCGCGTTCGATGTCCATGTTGAAATTGAGCCGTTCCAGCAGCGCGATCCAAGTTGCCGCTTTTTGTCGCCCAGTGTCGTTGAGCGCGGGATCCTTGAGGATCGGGTGGAGCTTTTCCGCGCGGATGCGCTCGCCCAGGTTCTCCAGCGGGGCCTTGCTCACGGGGATCTTGGCGGCCTCGCCCAGGTCCAGCAGGATGCGGATCGAATCCACCGCGGCCTGGTCGGCCGACGTGGACAGCCGCTTCATGTGGCTGCGCAGCGCCTTGTCCAGGGACCGGGCGGGCATCCGCGGATCGAGCTGCAACCCCAGCGAGGCGGCTTCCTGCAACGCCTGGTGGGCTTCCTTGATGGATTGCGCGTCCGGGTGGGCGAGGGTCTTGCGGATGGCGTCGCCCAGGGCGTGTTCCAGGATGACCTGACGCGAAGCCAGTAGGAACGCGGGAGCGCGGAACCCGAGCGATTCCAGATCCTGTCGAGGGTCGAGCGAGGCCTGGTCGAGCTTGCGGTGCAGCGGGAGCAGGTCGTCGAGCGCGTGTTGCACGCGGCGGTCGGCCAGGTCGCGGCGCTTGTCCAGGAGAAGGTCGGGAAGATGGAACGGGTGGCAGATCCAGGCCCGCGCCACCGCCTGGTGGAGGGCCTTGCCCGACAGGTTCCAGTCGACCTGCGGGAGCGAAGTCGCGTCTTCCAGGATGCGGACCTCCGCCGCCGAACCATCCACCTGCCATGCGAGCACCCGCATGATGGAAGTGGTTTCCAGTTCGGGGTCGCGCACCTTGGCGCGCCCCGTCCAGACGCCGGCGGTCGGCGATTCGAGCTCGAGATCCACGTGGTGGTGGAACAGCTTGGCGGGGTCCTCGTCCAGGGGTGTTTCCACCAGGCGTTCGAACAGCGCGTGGGCGGCCACCAGGTGGCTCGCGTTCCAGCGCGGGCGCACCCAGTTTTCCCACATCCACCTGCCCGTGCGCGACTCCACGTTGGAGACCGCCTCCTCGAGCTGCGACAGGATCCGTCGTTCCGGCGAAGGACGCCCCAGCGACTCGATGAGTTCGCACACGCGACGGGCGTAGCGCATGTTCTGGACCGGTTCGAGCCCTCCCAGGTCGTCGAAGAACCAGCCGCAGCTGGTGAGGCAGAACTGGCCCATCCGCACGAGTTCGAGCAGGATCAACGCCCTGGAACGTCCTTCGTCGTCGAGTTCGGGCCGCAGGTGCCGGGAAAGCCAGGCCTCGCGGGTGAGCGCTCCCGTGCGGGTGGCGACCCATTCCTGGCGGGCGTCCCAAGGGTCGTTCAGAAGGTCGGGCGACAGCGCGTCCCAGGTGGATTCGGCCGCGTCGCGGGCCAGCTCCATGGCCTTGCGCAAAGGGCCGCGCCAGGCCTGGTTCCAGCCCGGGCCTCCGCCTGTGTTGCAGCCGCAATCGCGTTGCCAGCGGCCGGTTCCGTGCGCGCACGACCAGGCGGTGCCTTCGCCGTGCGAGTTCTTGAGGCGCACTTCCTCCACGGGCGGGCACAGCTCCAGAAAATGTCCGTAGTTGGTGGGGATGACGCCGTCGCGCGGACAGAGCGTCTCGAACAGGTAGGCCAGGGCCATGTCGCCGAACGGCTCGTGGTGGCCGTACGATTCGCCGTCGGTGGCGATGTTGACCAGGCTCGGGGTCTGGCTGTCGGGTGTCCATGCGCCCTTCAGGCGTTGGAAGAACCCTTGGGCGTCGCGCAGCAGATGTTCGAACCCGACCGCGGACGAAATGGGGCCGTCGTAGAAGAACACGTCCAGATGGCCGCCGCAGATCGGCTCGCCGTGGATGTCCAATGGGTAGATGCGGTAGGGGCGTCGCGGATCGATCGACTGGTCCGAGACGTCGTTCCACTGGTCGGAATCCATGTGGCGCACGCGTTCGGCCTGCGTGGGCGCCAGCACGGTGAACTTCACGCCCGATTCGATCAGGTCGACCACCGTGTCCATGTTGATGGCGGTCTCCGCGAGCCAAATCCCCTCGGCGTCGCGTCCGAACCGGGATTTGAAATCGCGCAGTCCCCAGCCGATCTGGGTCTGGCGGTCGCGGCGGGTCCCGAGCGGCATGATGGCGTGGTTGTACACCTGGGCGATCGCGTTGCCGTGTCCGCGCTGGTCGGCGCGCGACAAGCGGTCGGCCTCCAGGATGCGTTCCAACGTTTCGCGGTCGTGTTTTTCGATCCAGTCCAGGAGCGTGGGCCCGAAATTGAACGACAGGTGCCGGTAGTTGTTGACCAGGCCTCTGATCCTGCCCCAGCCGTCCAACAGGCGCGAGGCGCCGTTGGGGGCGTAGCACTCGCGCGAGATGCGCTCGTTCCAGTCGTGGTGCGGCGCGGCGCTTTCCTGGGCCTCGATCTCGCCGATCCAGGGGTTTTCGCGCGGTGGCTGGTAGAAGTGGCCGTGGATGCACAGCCGCATGGGATGGCGAATCGGAGTCATTCCTTGTCTGTGTCCCTTCTGCTCGTTTCCGAGTTTAGCAAAATGGGCGATGACGACATTGTCCGATCCCGGGACCCGGTGGCGCCATGGGCATCTGGTGGACGGTGGGAGGGGGGTGCGGGAATGGCCGGAAGCGATCCTCGGGGATCGGGGTCGAATCGCGTCAATTTCCGTAGATCGACAAGATCCTCTCCAGGAAGAGTTCCGGCGAATGATCCCGGGCGATCTTCCGCGTCGCTTCGAGTCCGAACCGCACCCGATCGAAGCCGCGGGCCTCGGTACGAAGCAATTCGCTCCAGGCATCCACGGAACCTCGCTCGACCAGGAATCCGTTCCGGCCGTGTTCGATCAAGTCGGGATACCCGCCCACCCGCGAGGCGGCGACGGGGCATCCTTCGCGCATGGCTTCCAGGACGAAGACGGGGGCGTTTTCCACCCAGAGGCTGGGAAGTGCGGCCAGATGGGCGTTGCGGCATTCTTCCAAGACTCGTTCGCGAGGCAGCTTGCCCAGCCAATCGACGCGATCGGCGACGCCCAGGCGGGACGACAGATCCTGAAGCGATGCTTTGTGGCCTCCCTCGCCCGCGATCCTGAACCGGACGCCGGGGACCTTCGAGATGGCTTCGACCAGGAACTGGAGCCCTTTTTCCTTCTCGATCCGACCCGCATGGAACAGGGTCAACGCATCTGGGAGAGTCGATGCGGGGGAAAGCGCATCGGGAGCTTCGATGAACAAGGGCAAGGCCACGCTGGGAACGCCGGGATAGAGTCGCCCGACCCAGTCGGCAAGGAACTTGGACGGCGCCGTGAAGGTCTTCACCGTTCGGCGCAGCACGGGAATCTGCAAGGCGAGGCGCAAGGAGTTGTATCTGCGGTATCCGTCGAGCGCGAGACTTGTGCTTCGCAGGCAACGGCTGTTGAAGCAGTGGCCGCCGAACCCTTTTTCGCAGACGCTGGCGTCGCCGCGGGTCATCCAGCCCTCCGGGCAGACCGCGCTGAAGTCGTGGGTCGTGCAGACGACCGGGATGCCGAGGTGCTTCGCCGCCAGGAAGGGCGCGATGGACCACAGCAGGTTGTATTTGTGGATGTGCACGACATCCGGGCCGAACGCGCGGAAACGCCTGAGCGCGACCAGATACAGCCAAGGGTTGAACAACATGGACGCGTAGTGGATGGGGTGCTTGCGTCCGTGGAGGATGTCCGTCTGGTGCCCGGCCGAGTTCAGGAGGGTGGACAGGCCGTGGAGATGGACTTCGGCCCCGCCTCCGGAAAAATGGTCGTTGACGAGTTGGATGCGCATGCTGCCCTGGAAAGTGCATTTTCTGGAGATCGCATGAACGACAACTACTCAGCCTACCTTCAAGACGCTTATGCCGCACGTCCAGCCTCGTACTATCTCGGGTTCGTGAAGACTCCGGTGGAATCCGGGCAATCCGTGCTCGATTGGGGTTGTGGACTTGGTGGTCTCCTGCTTGCGCTGGAGGAACACTGCCCGGGTTTGAAGCTTTCGGGAGCCGATGTTCTCGACGACACGTTGGCGCGGATTCGCAAGGCCAAACCGAATTGGGATCTCCGGAAGATCGACGTTTCAGCCTCGCAACTGCCGTGGGAAGCAAACAGCTTCGACCGGATCTTCCTGTTGGATGTGATCGAGCATGTGCCCGATCCTCTCGCGTTGCTTGCGGAAGCTCGACGACTTCTCAAAACGGGTGGCATTCTGACCATTTCGACCCCCGATCGCTTGGCTTTCTACAAGAAGCCGGGAAAAGGCCCTGTCGGGAACATCGGATTCAATCTCCGCCGGATTTTTGGGCTTGAATGGGTGGATCCCACCCACTTGACGGAATACACGACCTGGTCGCTTTCCAGATTGCTTTCGCGATCGACTTTCGGTGTCTCCGGATTCCGTCCGAGCGCATGGCACTGGATTCCCTGGGCCAGACCGCCGAAGCGACATTTCAGTTTCGTCGTTGAACTTTGGAATGAGCCGGAGAGCAAGCATGAGTACTGAATCGAATTTATCCCAAGCCAGTTCCGCCGACATGTCGGATTATGGAGTAGGGCACGCCCCGCGGTATGATGCATTGGAAAAATTGATCGCAGATCTGAGATTGCCAGCTTCCGCCAAGGTTCTCGATGTTGGTTCAAGCTTTTTCACGTTGCGTTTAATCCAGATGTTTCAAGACGTCTCGACGATGGGATTTTCTGATGCACGAGATTTGATTTGCAAAATCCCGGATAGCATTCCGCATTTCAGTTTCGATCTCAATAATTCTCGCGAACCAAAGAAGTGGATCGATCTCCCTAAATTCGACCTGATCGTCTTCGCCGAGGTCGTCGAGCATCTGCCCACCGCCCCGCAACAGGTGTTCCGATTCCTCGCCAGCGGATTGGCTCGTTCCGGACTTCTTGTTGTCCAAACGCCCAACGTGACTTCGCTCGACAAACGTCTGAAAATGCTGTCCGGAACCAATCCCTACGAATTGATCCGGGAGGACTGGACAAATCCTGGCCATTTTCGGGAATACACGAAGGCGGAATTGGTTTCCATGGCGAAAGATGCGGGGCTGGAACTGGTTCGCCACGAGTACCGCAGCTATTTTAAAAGTCCCCGCCTGGCGATGAAATTCATCGATCTGCTTGTGGTACCCTTCCCGTTTCTGCGCCGTGGTCAGACCGCGGTATTCCGCCTCCAATCCAAGTAGGCGCGACACCCCAACCAGATCGTTGCGGCGCAAAAGGCTCCTTCCGAGAGCAGGTTGGTGATCGCCATCCCCTTGATTCCGTACTCGGGAACGAGCCAAAGTGCCAGCAGGAATTTGAGGGTGATTGCCGGCACCATCAGAGCCAGATAGGTCCAGATCCGGTTCGCGGCCAAGAACAGGTGGTAGGCGAGGACTGCGAGCGTGGAGTTGGCCAGCAGCAATCCAAGAAGGGGCAGCACAGGAGCCGCCTGGGCGAATCCCGGAGCCCGATAAATGACCCCGAAGACAAATGGGCCTGCGATCGCCACTCCCAGGGCGAGCGCGGAGGCCAAAGCGATCTGCAAGCGCCAGACCTTCCATAGGATCACCCGCCCAGGCCGATCGTCTCCGACAAGGCGAGGCAGGGCGATGGAGGCCAAGCCTTGAGCCAGGAATGCTCCTGCGTAGACCAGGTTGTAGGCGGAAAGCCACGCTCCGGTCGCTTCCTTGCCAAGGAAATGGTTGGCCATCCAAACATCGAGCCGCATGATCGCGGCCACCAGGAACAGGTAGCCCATGGAGCCGAGCAGCAATTCACGATGATCCAACAGGAAGTCCCAGGAGCCTCGCAGGGTCGCGCGCATGGGGAGGATTTTCATCAATGCGCTGGAGTAGCCGAAGCAGAGGAGGAGGGGCGGGAGCGATAGGGCCAGAAGGGCCAATCCGGATGAAGCTGGTGCGAAGGCGACGATCATGGCGCCACCCACGGAACCCAGTACGAAAGCTGTGCGCATCCGGAATTCCAGGGCTTCGAGATGGAGGGCGCGCAGGATCTGTCGAAGGAAATCGCTCCATGTGGTGACGAGCACCAAGATACCGGCGAGCATCGCCCCTGGTGAAGCGAGCGTACCGTGCGATAGGATGCTCCATGCCGCGATCAGGCAGAGGAATGCCGCGCTACCGACGAGTTTCACGCCGAGGAAAAGGGGAAATCTTCCGGAGCCCCCATCCTGGGCGATATTGCGCAATGCGAGATGACTCAATCCCAGGTCGGCGAGAGGCTGCAGCATGGAAGCTGCGGCGATGAACAATCCCATTTCGCCGTACAACGCGACGCCGAGGCGGTTGGCCACGTAGAAGTTGAGTCCTAGCAGGGCTGCTCTGCCCACGATCTCGCCGGAAAGCGTCGCCAAGACCTTGGCGACGATGGAATGATCCCGAGAGGCTACGTGGCCCATGTCGTTCGGTTTCCGGAGGATGGATTCCCTCCGGAAAAAAGGGATCTCGTCACCGGCTCTTCAGGGTTTCGACAGAGGTCTTGAGTTCGGAAATGGTGATGTCTTGGGAGTCCAGTCGCTTCTGTTGCTCGATCGTGTGAAGGGTGAGTTCTTCGATCTTTCGCAGAAGGATCATGTTCATCTGAGCGAGGTCGACCCCGTTGGCTTCGATCTCCGCCGCGGCGGGGACATCGGGAAGATGCTTGTGTTCTTTCGTGTAGGCTTCCACTTCGGAGAGCGGAGCGAGCTTGTAGCCGGATTCGAAGACGTAGTCCGGGACTTGTGTCAGAGCCTTGGCTCTGACGGAGCCAGTGGCCACAATGTCGCCAGCCACGGAAAGACCGCTGCCATTGATGTTCACGATCTGCACAGGAGTGCCTCCAGGAGACGTGAAGGAACTGACATTGTTGTGCTCGAAAACGGCGATTTTGTGGTCGTTGGAAGAGTAGAACTGAATAGGATAGCCGCCGCCGGACAAGATGTTCAAGCCGTAGTAGCCACCGAGTTGCACCAAGTAGTTCGCGTCACTTGGAATATTGGAGAGGCCGATGCCGTACCACGGCGCTCCGTTGATGATGTCGTTCGGGCCTTGGATCAGGTAGGAAGCGGGGTAACTCGTCGCCCCGGAGCCCATCAGTCCCCGCAGGTTTTTCGCGGTGTCCGAAATTCTGTCGAGAATCCAGGAGTCCCCGCGAACCCCGGAAAGTTGAGACTTCACCGAAGCCAGATCCGTTTTGATCGGGGTCAAAGCGCCGGTGTCGGCCTTGGATTTGAGCTGCCGACCAAGCGAATCCAGCGAAGTCCGATTTGCCTTCTTGGCCATCGAGGTATCCAGGTAGGTGAAATTGGAATTCACCTCCTGTGCCTTGGCTGGAGAGCTCGGAACGAATGTTACGGGTACTGCGGCGCAGAGTTCGGCGGAGGCGATGAGTAACGCGGTAAAGGAATGCATGCTGGAGATCTCCGATGGGATTCGCATTGCAGATGCCAACGATCAAAGGGGGTGTTGGGCCATCGGGTCGATGCCCCTTGGATGTCGAAGATCAAAAAATACTCCCTTTGGGATCAATCCAGGATCGTGTACTTCGACATGAACGCTCGCGTTCGTAGATAGCCGGTACGTGGGGCCCAAGCTGGAAGCCTGGCCTGGCCTGCGGCTTTGTGGAAGGATCTGGATCGGCCATCCAACCCAACGCATTCCACGCTGCCTGAGTACGCTTCAAAACGGAGATCGGCGATCAGGCCGCCACGAAGGAGTAGCGGCGCTCTGCGTTCGATCGATGCTGCCTGGGCTTGGTCGGGTTCGATACAAGTGGAGCTCGTGGGAGGAACATCGGCAATTCGATCCGCTCCGCTCCAGTCTCCCGACAGGGTTCTCCGCAGATGTACGATGGTGCTGTCGCGATCGATGAAAAAGAGGTGCAGGGTATCGGATTCGACCAGGGCGGCGGGCTCGGAGAGCGGGGACCAAGGCAGTTTGGACCATCCGGTCCAGGACGATCCGTTCCAACGGCGCTCCAGCAACGAACTGTCCGGGCCGATACCGAAAAGCACGTGGTTCAGGGAGTCGAAATTGGCCGAAGTCGGCCCAGAGATGATCGAATCCGTGGAAGGCTTGACCCAATTCGACCAGGATGCGTCATGCCGCCAAATCTGGTCGATATCGCCGTTGGCGGCGGTCGAATAGAGGTTGAGCTGGGAACTCGCGGTTTGGGCAACTCCCAGGGAGCGGGAGGTGTGGTTCCCGAGCGGAAGCCACCCGCCCCACGTGAACGCCAAGGAATCCCAGATACGCATCCGGATCGAATTGTCCTGGAAGACCGCGAAGAGAGCCTGGTTGCCGTTGGAGTCGAGGCGGGCGCTGGAAAGAGAAACGACGCTGTCGGATTCGCCGATGCCGTTGGTGGGCTGGAATGTGCCATGCTGGAAGATCCATTGGAACGTGCGAGGAACGCCTGCCGCTTCCCCGAGTACCATCAGGTTGTTGAGGTCGCCCACCGGAGCTTGGAGCCAGGGGTTCGACAAAATTGGAGGCTGTCCGGCAAGGGTTTTCCAGCAAGTGCCGATGGCTCCAGGAGTGGGTGCCAGGGCGTGGTAGATGGAATCGTTCCAGCCGCGGATGGCGAGCAGGATGCCTTCGGTGGTGGATGCCGCAGTCAGGCGTCGCGAATCGATTGCCATCTGGCGGGGAGCGCACGCGCCGAGCTCTTGAGCGGTGCCCCATCCCTTCGTCCGACTCCAGCCAACTTGCAAGACCCGATTTTGGTTGTCGAGACCGTACAAGAGGAGGCTGTCGTTGCTGATCGCGACAGCGGCCAGGGAATGCGTCGCGGGGAATTCGAGAGCCGACCATCCCGTCCAGTCGCTTCCATTCCAGAAACGGGATTGGGCCAAGCCGTTCGGAGCGAAGGAAAACAGGAAGTGATCGTTGTAGTTGAGGTTGACGGATACCGGGTCGTTTCTTGTGCCGGCGACAGCTGGAACCACCCAGCCGCTGTATCCGCTTCCGGTCCACCAGTTCTGCCAGACGGTTTCGCCGGAAAGCGAGAACAGGTTGAACATGTTCGATTGGACCTGGTTCAACGACAGGGGGTGTCCGGTCTTTTGGCCCATTTGCGACCATCCTCCCCAAACGCGTCCCAGCGAATCCCAAACGCGGGTTCGGATGGTGCTGTCGCGGAACACGGCGAAGAGGGCCTGTTCTCCGTTGGGGCCCTTGCGTCCGCAGACAGGTCGGAAAACGACGCTGTCGGCACCGTCGATGCCGATGCTTTTCGCGATGGAGCCATCTTGGTGGCGCAACCACTGTTCGATTCGCTGGGTCCCGGCCCGCCTGCTCAAGGCGAAGATGTTGTTGATTCCTGACACGTGGGGTTGGATCCATGCATCGGAAACGATCGAGTCTTGCCCGGGAAGATTCGACCAATCCGACCAGGCCCGGGTGGCGTCGCTCCATTCGGACAAGCGTATCCCGGATGAATCCTGTAGGACAAGCATGTGGCCTGTTGCCGAACGCGCAACGGAAATGGTGTTGGCTGTCCAGGCGTTCCCACAGGTGGAGACGGACGGATTCGAGGGTGCCGAAGCGGCGAAATACGCGAGGATCGAAAGCAACACGTTTCCCTCCCAGGGGCTTTTAGTTGAAGCTGCGTCGAAATATCGAACTACGGCTCGCTGTTGGCCTGGGTCTTTTGCGAGCCGAGGCGAATCGCGAGCTCCATGGGATACATGCGACCGCTCAAAACCCCTGTTTCATTTCCACGTGGTGGCGCAGGCCGGCGGCGGGGGCGCCGCGGCCGGATGCGGGGAACTCGCCGGAAACGGAGTAGCCGACGGATCCGTTCATGGAGCCGTTGCGCGACAGGCGCAGCCCCACGGGGATGGTCCACACCCGTCCGGGGTGGATCGGGGCCAGCCCCTGCCACACGGGGGTCGCGTGGCCTCGCCGGATCTTCAGCTGGAGCCCGACCGACGGCGTGGCATCGACCCAGCGGGTGCGGATCGAGGGTTCCAGATGCGCCGAAAACCGCTTGGCGGTCGACCATGTCCCGGAGCCTTTCGGGACCGGGGGAAGCGGTTCGCCGCTGGAGCTGGCGTTTTCCAGATCCATCCACGCGGCTTCCGCCCGCAGCGCAGGTCTGACGGATTCCGTTAGCTTCGTGGATGCCTTGATCCGCGCGGATCCGATGGAATAGTCGGCCTCCGATCGGGTCTTGCCGGAATCCGGCCACGAACCGAACGTGTCCGATCCGTCGAACAGGAGCGATTGGGAGCCTTCTTCCAGCCGGGCTTCGAGGTCCCAGTCCACCGGACCGGTTCGCAGCGTGCCTTGCGCGCCCGCGAAGGCGGCCTCGCCCCGGGTGCGCCACGAGGGTTCGTCGCCGGCGCCCGGATCGGACAACTTCCGACGCCCGGCCCAGGCTTGCAGGGATGCGCCCTTGGCCGGGGCCCCGCCGATCCGGATCGTCCAGCGGAACCGGTCGGCGCGCCACCACACGGTGTCCTGCGTCGCGACGGAATCGCCTTGGATCTCCCAGCGCGCGGGGATGGCCGGATCCGACCAGGCGGCCGATGCGTCCAGCCTCAGGCGGCGCGCCCAGACGAATCCGGTGCGCAGTTCCCACTCCCGCGTGTGCGTGAAGGTGGGAAGCCAGCCCGCGACGATCCAGCGCAAGCGCCCGTCCGCACGCCACTTGCGCAGGATGTCGACGCCGGCGCCCAACCGCAGCCCGCCCTGGGGGTCGAACAATTGCCATTCGCCGGCGGGAGTGGATGCCGTGGATTTTGGATGGTGGTCGGTCGCGTCGAGCCCGAACACCAGGCCGGGAAGCGCCTCGATGGCGGATTCGATGCCGAAGTCGACGAGAGGACGGGTCCATCTGGGCGATTCGAACGGAGAATGGTCGCGCTGGTAGGAAATCGTCAAGCCGGTGTAGGATCCGCCGTTGGCGGCCAGGTCCACCAGGAGCGAACGATCCTCGTCCTGTCCCGGCAGACCGGCGTCGGACCGGTGCAGGCCCGCCTGGCCGGGGGTGGCGATCGAAAACCAGTCGAACTGTTCGGCCGGGAGGGCGTCGGCGATCGCGGCGATCCCGCAAAGCGACGCGAATAGGATTCGGAAAGAGGGCATTCGATCCCAGAGGTAGATTTTCGGGATGAGCACGACCAATCAGGATCCGGAACTGGCCCAGATCGAGGCCGACATCTCCCAAGCCATCGACTTCTGCGCCGACGGCGAAGACCGCCGCGCGGCGGTCCTTCTGGACAAGTGCAACCAGAAGCTGCGGCTGCTGTCGGTGGGGGCGAACCGGCTCGAGGCGCTGAGCCTTTGGGCGCTGTCCCTTGGCGTGTCGGAAGAATGGGAGCAGGCTCTGCTCAAGTACGAACAGATCCTGTCGATCGATCCGGCCAACGAGGACGCGCTGTGGCAATCGGCCCAGATCATCCTGCGCCAGCTGGAAAACCCCCAAAGCGCCCGGACCTTGCTGGCCGAGCGCCTGCTGCCGATCAACCGGCTGCCGGAATACGTCGACGCCCTGCGCGAATGCGAAGCCGCGCTGGGCATCGAGCGGGACAAGAGCGAGGCGTAGGCCCCGTCACCCCCGCGCGAACCGCCAGGATCCGTCGTCGGCGCGGCGCATCTCCACGCCGAACGCCGTGCGGGCTTCTGGGGAGGCGAGCACTTCGTCGATCGGGCCTCGGCGGGTCAGGCGACCCCGATCCAGGAGCCAGGCGTCGCGGGCGTGTTCTGCCGCAAGGCGCAGGTCGTGCACCGACCACAGGATGGTCTTGCCTTCGGCGGCCAGGCCCTCCAGGATCTCCAGCAGGGCCAGCTGGTGCCCGATGTCCAGTCCCGTGAGCGGCTCGTCCAGCAACAGCAGGGGCGATCCCTGCGCCAGGCACCGGGCCAGGAAGGTGCGCTGCAGTTCGCCGCCCGACAGGGTGGTCGCGTCGCGGTCGCGCAGGTAGGCGATCTCCATGCGCTCCATGGCCGATTCGATCGCGTCGCGATCGGATTTGCGCAAGGGCTTCCAGGCTCCCAGGTGGGGGAAACGCCCCATCGCCACAAGGTCTTCCACCGACAACGGCACGGCGACGGGGCGGAACTGGGGCAGGTAGGCCATCCGGCAGGCGAGTTCGGGTCGCGGCCACTTCCGGACATCGCGGCCTTCCAGGGTGACGGATCCCGTCCAGCCGTGCAGGGTCGCCGAGATCGCCTTGAGCAGCGTGCTCTTTCCCGCTCCGTTGGGGCCCACGACCGCGGTCATGCTCCCGGGCGGGAGTTCCGCGCGGATGTCGTCCAGCAGGATCTTGTCGCGCACGGCGAAGCGCAGGTCGTCCAGAACCAGGGGTTGCTTCACAGCATGGTCCTCCGTTCGCGGACAAGAAGCCACAGGAAGAACGGAACGCCCAAGAGCGAAGTGAGCACACCCAGCTGGATCCCCGCCGGAAGCCACACGCGCGCGACAAAATCCGCCACGACCAGCAGGACGGCCCCGCCCAGGGCGGAACTGGGAAGCAGCGCCTTGGCCGAAGCTCCCACCCATGGCCGCAGGAGATGAGGCACGATCAGGCCAACGAACCCCACCGGGCCGCACACGCTCACCGCCGCGCCCACAGAAAGCGCGCCTCCGGCGAGCACGACCAGCCGGGCGCGGTACACGGGAACGCCCACGGCTTCGGCATGGTCTTCGCCCAGGGCCAGGGCGTCGAGCCAGCGTCCCACCGACAGGAGGATCGCGAACCCCGCCAGCATGGACGGCAGCGC
Organism: Fibrobacterota bacterium; assembly: GCA_029557215.1. Taxonomy (GTDB): domain Bacteria; phylum Fibrobacterota; class Fibrobacteria; order UBA5070; family UBA5070; genus UBA5070. The sequence goes on from JAKPQQ010000309.1 coordinate 126,169, forward strand.
GATCGCCACGTGGATCCAGCCGCGGGCCTCGGCCCCGCCGGCGAGCCAGAACACGAGCTGGCGCAGCTGGTATTCGTCGGACAGGAGCAGGGCCAGCGACACGCCCGAAGTGAACAGGCTGGACAGCACCACCCCTGTGAGCAGAGTGATCGTCATGGTGGGGCGTCCGCCAAAATGTGTCAGAGCCACCAGCAGGAACGCCGCCCCGAAGCAGCCGCAGAAGGCCGCCAGCGGAAGGATCCAGATGGGCGCCTGGGGCAGATGGAACAGCACCAGGACGGCCGCGAGCGAACCGCCCGAGGCGATGCCCAGAAGCGACGGATCGGCCATGGGGTTGCGGAACAGGGCCTGGAAGGCGCCACCGGCCGCGGCCAGCGCGCCGCCCACCAATGCGACCACCAGCGTGCGGGGAAGGCGCACGTTCCACACGATCCCGGAATCCAGCGACGCTCCTGCCGGGCCTTGGGACAAGGCGCGAAAGGCCGCCCCGATCGAAAGATCCGAACTGCCCGCCAGCAGCGAAACGAAAAGCGCCACGCCCAGCAGCGCGGCGAGAATCGCCAGGGTGCGCTTCACGCCCCGGGTTTCCAGAGGGGCTCGGGGACTCCGGCCAGGCTGTTTTCCAGGCGCGGGGCGGCGAACAGCCAATCCGACAGGCGGTTGACGTAGCGCAAGGTCAGCGGGTTGACGGATTCCGCCGCGTCGAGCTCCACGCACAGGCGTTCCAGGCGCCGGCACACGGTCCGGGCCACGTGCAGCGCCGCGGCAACGGGCGTCCCGCCGGGCAGGATGAAATTCGTCAACGGTCCGGTCCTGGCCTGGAAATCGTCGATCTCCCGCTCGAGCGCCTCGATCTGGGCTTCGCGCGGCTGGGGAATCGACCATTTCTGCTTGTCTTCGTCCAAAAAGCACAGGTCGGATCCCAGATCGAACAATTCGTTCTGGATCCGCTGCAGGCTTTGCGCGACGCCGGGGCTGGCGCCCAGCGCCACCACGAGTCCCAGATTGGAATTTAGCTCGTCCATGGTCCCGTAGCATTCCAGCCGCAGGCTGTTCTTGGGAACCTTCTGCCCGCCGCCAAGCCGCGTGGTGCCCTTGTCGCCCGCTCGCGTGTACAGTCTGGTCAGAGGAGGCATCGGATCCCTTTCACTGGAGATCCGGCAAAATAGCAGTCCGGGCGCGGCGCGGACCGTACGCGCAAGGATCAGGGAAGGAAAGCCGCCGCATCCACCCCGTCGAACCGGATGTCGTCGATCATGATCTGGGCTGGGGTTCCCATTCCCAACAGCTCGATGGTAAACCGCGTCGCCGAAGGCGCGACGTTGCTCCAGGGGGAGTAGGAAGGCATCTGGATCATGTCGACGTCGGGTCTGAGAGTGGAGGTGGTCCATTCTGGTCTCGGGGGTTCGCTCCAGCCGGCCCAAGCGGCGAATCCATCCTGGTTGATGGCTCCGACCACGACCCGGAAGGGAGCGTTGCCCTTGGTGCGAAGCCGGATGCTGCGCAGCTTGGTCAGATCCACGGCGCGATGGAACCCCAGGGCGATCTGCACGATGGAGCCGTGGGTGGCCTGGTATTCCACCTTGAGGCTCTTGCCGTTCCAGGCGTAGCGGGAAGTGATGGCGTCGGCGATCGATTGCGATGCCGGAAACAGGATCCCGTCGGAGGGGGACAAGCCATAGAGGCGCATGCTCCAGTCGCCCTTCGGCCCCGAAGCCTTGTAGAGGAACGCCGCGTCGCTGTCGTCGAAGTCTTCCAGCAACACGCCGCTGTCGCGCAGCGGGATCAGGATGCTGTCGTCCATTCCGCTCTGGACCCGGAACGACCCGAGCGCGGCGAAACCGTTGTCGGTGTCGGTGGCGATCGTGTAGGCGCCACCTGGAATCCGGGCGAACCGACCTTCCTTGGCGCGAAACGGCGTTCCCAGGAGTCGGATCTTGTCGGTCGTGGGCACGGTCGCCGCCGCCGGAGCGGAAAGGGCGAGCCTCACGGTGTCGGTGTCGGAACGGGTGTGGAACCGCCAGTCCACCTTCTGCGAATCGCGCGTGGAGGCGAAGATCCCGTAGTTGCCGGGGGGCAGCGGTGCCCGCCAGAATCCGTGCGAGTCGGTGACCACGGACGCGAGCTGCCGTTCGCCTTGGGCGTCCCAGATGGAGACTTCCGCTCCGGCCGCCGGGGAGCTGTCGGTGTCGGCCAAACGGCCGAAGATCCCGTTGGTGGTTTCGGTGGATGCGCCCGATGACGGATCTTGCGAGCAACTCGCAACGAGAAGCGCGCCTGCGAGGATCGCCCAGGCGGATGGGATTCCGGTCGACATGGACATCAACCTAGCCATCTTCGCGTCACTTGGGGTCGGCGGGGAGCCGCGTGACCGGGAAAAATTGGAGGTTGAGCTGGTAGACCATGTCGGATTCTTCCGGAGGAAGCCGGTCGGCGATCTTGATGATCTGCGAGCGGGCCTCTTTCAGGACCGTGCGGATTTCTTCCAGGCACTTGCCGGACAAGGCCACGGTGAGGGTGGACACATCCCTGCGTTCGCGCGGGACACGGTCCACGGCTCCTTGCGACAGCTCGATCACTTCCTTCTGGAAGGCGCGCACCGCGGCGGAATGCCAGCGTTCGCCGGTGGAAACATGCGCTTGCGAGGGGCGGTAGCGGCCATCGGGATCGCGCGACAACAATTCCAGCCGTTCCAGGAGATCGACGCTTTCCTTGGCGACCCTGCCGGATACCGGAGGCAGCAGCATCCGGCCCAGCTCTTCCCAGTTCTCGCCCCGGAACTCGTACCAGTCCAGCAGGGAGCGGATCGCCACATGGCGCCAGCTCTGGAAATATTCGTAGTGCGCCGCTTCGAGTCGTTCGCGGGAGTGGGGGCGGGAGGCGGACAATTTTTCGAACGCGTAGCGGATCTGTTCGTCGGTCTTGGCCTTGGCGTAGGCCACCATGAGACTCAGGTATTTTTCACGCGGAGAATCCAATCCCATCAACTTGGCCATGACCGGGATGTTTCGATCCGTGAGGTGGCGCTTGCCTTGGAGGATCTTCACCAGAAGACTGTGGTCGATCCCGGTCTTCTGGGCCGCGTAGCGCAGGCTGAAGACGCGATCGGACGTTCTCCGTTCCTCCCAGGCCTCGCGCAGCCAGGCTTGGTAGTCCAGATGGTCGTAGATGTCGGACATGGATGGCTCCTGTCCCATCAGGATAGATCTCTTGCGGCCGTCGATGTCGTGCGGTTGGTCACGGGGGGCTTCTTGGTGGGGACGGGGTGTCCCCGTCAGGCGCGCCGTGGGGGGAGGGAAAGGTTCCAACGATCGGAACCGGAGCGGATCTCCAGCGAAGAGGCGATATCGGCGAAGGGGAGACGCAACGCGACGCGTCCCGATTCGGCGCTGATCCATCCCCGCAGGACGGTCTTGCCCGCGAAGTTTCGCAAGGCCCAGGCGGCGGGTCCATTGGGAAGTCCGCTCAAGATCAGCATTCCCAGCTTCCAAGTGGCGTTCGGTTTGGTCGAGTCGTGGTGGTTGGCGCCCGGAACAACTTCCGGAAGGACCTCCAAAGCGGCGTTGGACATGGGCCGATTCCTTTGGTTCGTGGATCCCGAGTCGGGACCGACGTTCAGACGATACCGGCGGCGGCGATTTCGCGCGCGGTGGTTTTGTGGAAGCGAACAAAGACTCGAGGACATTCTGTCACCAATCTTGGCGGCGCGATCGGCCTCGGTGACCTGGGCAAGGAATAGCACCTCACAGGGGCGGGTCCGGTTTCTTTCTTTGGGTTCGAGTCGTCACCAGGCAAGAAGTGAAGAAGGGGAGCAGAGCCCATGGCCAACATCCGCAGCATGACGGGTTTCGGAACCGGCGCTTCGGCGCAAGCAGGCAAACTCGTTCGCGTCGACGTGCGTTCCGTGAACGGACGGTTCATGGAACTGCAGCTTCGGCTTCCGCGACAGCTTTCTTCGCACGAATTCGCCTTGCGCGAAGTGGTGCAAGGCAAGGTGGGGCGTGGATCCGTGACCGTCCAGGCGACGTTGGAAGACACCGGAGCGGCGGTGGCCAGCGGTGTCGATTGGGCGCGGTTGGCCGAAGAGCTCCGCGCCATCCAGAAGGCGGCCGGGATTTCCGGCGAACTTTCCTTGTCGGATCTGGTACGGTGGTCGGCCAGCCGCAAAGGCGACGAACCTGCAGAGACGGTGGATCCCGCGCTCAAGGACGCCCTTTTGGAGGCGGCCGCCCAGGCCTTGGTGGAACACGACGCGTTCCGCCAGCGCGAAGGCGCGTCCCTGGAACAGGACATGCTGGCGCGGCTGGCCCGGATCGAACTTGCCGCCGGGAAGATTCCGCCATTGGCTCGCGCCAACCTGGAAAAGGTCCGCGAGAACCTGGAATCCCGCATCCGCGAATACCTGGAAGGCAAGGAAGTCGACGGAGCCAGGGTCGCCCAGGAGATCGGGCACATGTCCGAACGCCTGGACGTCCAGGAAGAAATGACACGCCTGGCCACGCACATCGAGGCGTTCCGCAAGACGCTCTCCGATGGCGGCCCCGTGGGCAAGCGCATCGGGTTCCTGCTCCAGGAAATGCTGCGCGAGACCAACACCACCGGTTCCAAGTGCCAGGACTCCACCATCACCTCGCTGGTCATTTCCATGAAGGAAGAGCTGGAAGCGATCCGCGAACAGGCCGCCAACCTGGAGTAAGGGCGACATGTCCTTTTTCTGTCCGCACCAGGACGCGACCCAGGAGATCTGCCATCGGCTGGGAGGCCTGAAGTGCCGCCCAGGCATGGCCGGTTGCGCGATGTTCGGCAAGGTGACGCGCCTGGAAGACGAAGAGAAGAAGCCCAAAGCCCGGCGCAAGAAGGAGTCTTCCGCCAAGCCGCAGGACCAAGGGTGACGGAATCCGATCGATCGCGATGGGAGGCGCGGTTCGTCGCGTTCCTGGAGCGCGACGGAGCCTTCGGCGACGCCGCCCACGATCTGGAGCACGTGCGGCGTGTGGTCCGCACCGCGATGTCGCTGGCCGTCCCGGAAGGCGCGGATCCCGACATCGTGTTCGCCGCCGCCTGGCTGCACGATTGCGTGGCCGTCCCCAAGGATTCGCCCGATCGCTCCAAGGCCAGCCGCTTCGCCGCCGCCGCCGCGTCGGAGTTCCTCGCGGCCGCGGGGTGGGAAAGTCGCCAGATTCCGTTCATCCATCACGCGATCGAGGCGCATTCCTTTTCCGCCGGGATCGAGCCGATCACCCCCGATGCGCGCGTGGTGCAGGACGCCGACCGTCTGGACGCCTTGGGCGCGCACGGCCTGGCGCGGTGCATCGCCACGGGCGCGAGCATGGGGACGGGACTTGTCCACCCCACGGATCCGTGGGCCGTGAATCGTGCCCTCGACGACGTGAAGTGGTCGGTGGACCATTTCTTCGCCAAGCTTTTCAAGCTACCCGCCATGATGCGCACGGCCGCGGGTCGCGCCGAAGCGGACAGGCGCTCCGAGGTCCTGAAGGTGTTCCTGCGGGAGCTGGCGCGCGAGCGGGGAGAGCCCTCGCCGGTCTGATAACGGCTGGAGGCGAGCGAGGTTTTTCGATTCCATGCCGAGCGCATCGGTTTCCGGGCGACGAGGTTTAGATCTTTCCCGGTATATGTCCGGACTCTATCTCGTCGATGCCATGGCTTTGGCCTACCGATCCTTCTACGCGCTGCTGCGCACCGACATGCGCGCGCCCAGCGGCTTGCCGACCACGGCGGTGTACGGGTTCGCCCAGGCGCTGATCCGCGTGGCCGAGACCCGCGACGTCTCGCACATGGCGATCGTGCGCGATCTGCCGGGTCCCACGTTCCGGCACAAGATGTACCCCGAGTACAAGGCGCAGCGCCAGCCCATGCCGGATGCACTCAAGGAGCAGATCCCGTGGGTGGAAAAACTCGCCGACGCTTGCGGACTGCCCGTGGTGTCGTTGCCCGAATACGAAGCCGACGACCTCATGGCCACCTACGCCAAGATCGCCAGTGCCCAGGGTCTGCCCGTGTATCTCATGACCCGCGACAAGGATCTGATGGCGCTGGTGACGGATTCCGTGAAGCTGTTCGATCCGGGGCGCGGCGGCGAACGACCCGAGGTGATCGATTCCGACTGGGTGAAGGGCAAGTTCGGCGTGACTCCGGCGCAGGTGCGCGACTACCTGGCCCTGGTGGGCGACGCGTCCGACAACGTGCCCGGCGTGCCGCGCGTGGGCGAAAAGACCGCGGCCGAGCTTCTGGGACAGTACCCGGACATCGAAGCGATCTACTCCAACCTCGAGACCATCGGGGTCAAGAAGAAGGCGCTGCGCGCGAACCTGGAGGCGGGTCGGGCGTCCATGGAACTTTCGCGCACGCTGGTGACCCTGCGCGACGACCTGCCGGCGCCGATGCCGCTGGACGACCTGCGCTACCGAGGCCTTGACATTTCCCGTCTGCGCGAATTCCTGAACGAACTGGGGATGCGGACCCTGCTTCCGGCCTTGGCGAGATTGGGACAGAAATCGGGCGCACCGGCGGCGGCGTCGGAGCATCCCGACACCGAAGGCTTGGGGTTGTTCGGCGCGCAACAGGCCGACGCCCAGGGGACGGTCTGGAAGGAGGAGAAGGTCGCGCCCGTGGTCGCGAGGATCGCGGGGAACTACCAGGTGGCGTCTTCCCGGGACGACCTGGAAATGTTGCGACAAATTTTGGGTGCCGTGCCGATGGCCGCGATCGACGTGCGCGCCGTGGTGCCGGGCCCATCGGTCGATCGTCCGGTGGGTTTTTCCGTGTCGTGGGGCGAAGGGATCGGACGCTACGTTCCGCTCGCCCACGCCACGCTGGGCAACGCCTCGATCGACGAGGTCCAGGAGATCCTGGGGCCGGTCCTCGGTGACAGGAATCGGCAGTGGATCGCCGCCGACGCCCGCAACGGCATTCGGGCGCTCGCGCAACAAGGCCTTGCCGTCCATGGCCGCGTGGACGACGCGAGCCTGGCCGCCTACCTGCTGGCGCCGGGCGAGCGCCAGTCGGCGATCGACAAGATCGTCTTCCGTCGCGCGGGGCACGCCATGCTGGCCTTGGACGGCGTCACGGGAACCGGGCGCAACCGCAAGACCCTGGACATGGTGGATCCCGACGCGGCTGCGGCGTATTCCGCCGAGGGGGCCGACTGGGCGCTGCGGATGTGGCCCGAGCTCAAGGCGGACCTGGAACGCCAGGGCCTGTGGGAGATGTACGACGCCCTGGAGCGGCCGCTCATGGACGTCCTGTCGGGAATGGAAGAGGACGGCGTGGCGCTCGACCGCGACCTGTTCAGGGAATTGTCCGAAGAGATGAAGAAGCATCTGGTCGAGCTGGAGGCGAAGGCCCACCAGCTGGCCGGCGAGCCGTTCAACGTGGCTTCGCCCAAGCAACTGGGCGAGATCCTGTTCACCAAGCTGGGGCTCAAGGGTGGCCGCAAGACCGCCACAGGGCAGGTATCGACGGATTCCGACGCGCTGGAGGACCTCAAGGAGCTGCATCCGCTGCCGGCGGTGATCCTGGAACATCGCGAATCGGCCAAGCTTCTGGGCACCTACGTCGACGTGTTGCCGGGGCTTTGCGACGCCAAGGGCCGGGTCCACACGCGGTTCAACCAGATGGTGGCGGCCACCGGGCGCCTGTCCAGTTCCGAACCCAACCTGCAGAACATCCCCATCCGCGGCGAGCTGGGTCGCAGGCTCCGCGACGGGTTCGTGGCATCCCCCGGCAACGTCCTGATCGCCGCCGACTACAGCCAGATCGAACTGCGCCTGTTGGCGCACCTCACGGGCGACGAGGCGCTGCGGGAGGTGTATCGCAACGGCCAGGACATCCATGCGCGCACGGCGGCCCAGGTTGCGGGCGTGGATCCGTCGCAGGTGACCTCCGACATGCGCCGCCAGGCCAAGGTGGTGAACTTCGGGGTGGTCTACGGCATGGGCGCGCACGCGCTCTCGCAGCAGTTGGGCGTGCCGTTCGCCGAAGCCAAACGGTTCATCGACGGCTACTTCGCGGCCTACCCCGCCGTGAAACCCTGGATGGAATCCGTCGTCGAAGAAGGACGCGAAAAGGGTTACGTGAGCACCATTCTGGGCCGCAAGCGCTGGATCAAGGAACTGGGCGACAAGAACCGGGCGGTGCGCGAGCGGGCCGAACGCGAAGCGGCCAACACCCCGGTGCAGGGGAGCGCGGCGGATCTTGTCAAGAAGGCGATGCTTCTGGTGGATCGCGAGATCCGCGAGGCGGGCTTGCCCGCGCGGATGCTCCTGCAGGTCCACGACGAACTGGTGTTCGAGGCCTCGGTCGATCGCGCCCCGGAAGCCGCCGCCAGGATCCGCGCGGTCATGGAATCAGCTCTGACACTTTCCGTCCCCCTGGTCGCCGAAGCCGGGATCGCGCCCAGCTGGGGCAAGGCGCATTGATGCCGGCACGCCACGCGGAATCGAGCCGCCGTCTTGACCGGGGAATCGTACCCTTGACCGCACGATGACCTTGCGGAAAAAGACAACGGGGCCTTCCGAACCTTCGTCGACGGGCGAAGGCTGGTCCATGGGGCCCGGTCCCCGGCGCAACCGCCCCGTGGCGGCGCATCCTCTCGTCGAGTGGGTGGAAGGCTGCGCGGTCGACAAGATCTGGTGGGCGCGTTTTCCGTTGCTTCTCTGGATGGTCTGGATCTGGGCGCACCACGTGTCGGATCCGCTGTACCAATCCCTGATCAAGGGTTTGAACCTCGGGATCCACGAGCTGGGGCACATCGTGTTCGGGTTCGGCGAATTCCTGTCGGTCGCGGGCGGCACCCTGTTGCAGTGCCTGGTGCCGCTGGTGGGGATGGCCATGTTCGTGCGCCAGCGCGACCCGTTCGCGGTCTGCTTCGCGTTCGGGTGGCTGGGGACCAACTTCATGGATGTCGCCGTCTACGCGGGCGACGCGCGGGCCATGGAGCTGCCGCTTGTGAGTCCCTTCGCCGGCGACGAGATCGGGCACGACTGGAACATGATGCTCGGGCGGTTGGGTTGGCTCGCGCACGACCAGGCCATCGCCGGGTTCTTCCGGCTGCTGGGCCACGCGAGCTTCGCGGTCTGCTTGGCCGGCGGCGCCTGGGTGCTCTGGAAGATGGCGGTTCTTTCCCGCGGGCGATGAACAAGAAGGCCCGTCCGGAAGGGTGTCCGAACGGGCCGCGATGGCGGGAAGACGGGAGGTTCTGCAACGGTGTCGTCGCGCTGCGGGAGCACGACGGCGCGTCGGGCTATTTCACGCAGCGGATGGGCGCGGCCAGGCGAGGGCCCTTGAAATCGGAAGGACTGGCTCCGACGGAAAATCCGCTGTTGGTGAAGTTCGCCCTGGGGGAATCTTCGGTGGAGGTCCACATCGTGGCGATTTCGTACCAGGAATATTTCTGGTCCATGTGGTCGGTGGGGACCAGGTTGAACCCCGTGGAGTTGTCGCCGTTGTAGTCGTAGGGGGGGGTGAAGGTGCTCGTGTAGGTCCATCCCGAATCCGAACGGAGCCGGATGGAGCCAAGCGAATCGGAGCCGTTTCCTGCCCATGCCACCAGGGCCTTCCATTCCGCCGCAGACGGAATCCGCCATCCGGAAGGACAGACTCGGGCCGTATCGGTCTCCTGGAAGGCCGTTCCTTCGGCGGGGCAGGTCGCTCCGCAGGTCGAACCGATGTTCTCCTGGAGCCACAGGAGTCCGCCCATCTTCCGGTAGTGGTACACCGCGCCCTTGGCGTCGGTGACGGTGTTCGTCAGACGGATTTCCAGGGTGGTCGCGGCCGAATCGACGCCTCCCGACAACGTTCCGCCGTCGTCCTTCAAGGTCATCCGGAACAGCGCGGTTCCGGCGATGCAGCCGGTCGATGTCGTGAACCCCAGGTTGAAGAATCCCATCCCGTCGCGTTCCACCTTCGGGGCCACCAGGAAGCAGGTCCTCGCCGTTTCGTTCAGCGGATCGAACCGGTAGTTCACGTATTGGCTCTTTTCCGAGGCGCCGCCGCCCGGGTTCGCGGTCGGGGGGTGGCGGGAATACGGGGTGCCGGTGATGGGCGCCTCGAACGCCTCGTAGGCGTCGGGGATCGGCGCGTCGTTCACGGGGGCGATGGAGACCACCAGCGTGTCGATCCTCGATGTATCGACCCCCCAGCGTTCGATCCCCCCGTCGTCCTTGAGGATCACGCGGAACCTGGCCGTGCCGTTGGCGTCGGGGAGCACGGTGAACGTGAGGATCCCGCTGGCGGCGTCGATGGCCGGGGCAGCGGAAAACAGGTTCGCGCCGGTGCCGATCGGGGTCAACAGGAAGGATGCTTTCTGCGCCGAATCCCGGACTCCGCCCATCGAGACGGATTCCGACCAGATCGAGCGATAGGGCTTGGCGTCTTCCAGGACCTTGATGGTGTCGCGGTTCGAACGCTTGTAGGACGGCGCGGTGTTGGGGTGGCGGATCTTGTAGGACTTGGAGCCCACCGTGTTGGGCAGGTAACCGGTCCTGGCGCCTCGCGCGAAGACGCGGCCATCCTG
>JAKPQQ010000313.1 GCA_029557215.1 Fibrobacterota bacterium
GCACACCGAGCTTAAGTCGGCCAACGGCCGCGCCGACGCGGTGGTGGGCACCGACACCCACGTGTTCGTGTTCGAGTTCAAGCTCAACGGAACCGCCGAGCAAGCACTGGCCCAGATCGACGATCGCGGCTACGCGGTCCCTTGGCAGGCCGACGGTCGGCAGGTGGTGAAGGTGGGCGTGGAGTTCGATCGAGAAGCACGCAATCTGGGGCGATGGTTGATCCAGGCTGGTTTCGACGGAGCGCAATCCAAGGGTTGATGTTCCCATACCGCAAGCCGCATCGGGTCGAGGCGAACCATGTCCTCCCGAGCGCGATCCAGACGCGCCTTCTCTAGGCCCCCACCACCGTCACGGGGCCGCCGGGCGTTTCGTGGACGGTCCAGGAGAGGCGTTCGTCCCACGACAATTTCCGCCCTGATTCGGTGCGGTCGAAAAGCACCACCCAGGCCGGCACCGCCGCGCCGCCCACCGTCTCGCGGTAGCGGCCCACCTGCCGCAGGGCTTCCTGCAGGGTGGTGTCCCGGCCGTCGTGCGGGTGGACCAGTTTGGTTTCCACCACGAAGCCTTCGCCGGAATACTCCACGAACAGGTCGATCCGTCCGCGGCCCGCGGCGTATTCGCGGGTGATGCGTCCGCCGCCGTTCATGATCCGCTGGAAGTAGGCCATCAGCAACAGGTGCGGGAAGGCCTCGGTGTAGTCGGCCTTGGCTTCCCACAGGTCGGCGTGGCGCCGCCAGAACCGCTGGAACTCGCGCAGCAGGGCGTCCATGTCCAATCGGCCGTCGGGAAACTGCCAACGGAATTCGGGCTTGGTGATGGTGTCGTGGTAGGCCTGGTTCAGGACGCGCGGAACCACTTCTCGGTACAATGGGTTGGCGATGTGCAGGCCTTCGTCGCGGCTCCAGGCCACCAGCCCCAGATCCATGCACAGCTCCACGCCGCGATCGTCGCGTCCCAGGATCACGCTGGGATCGCCCACCAGGATGGTCTCGATCACCTTCTTGACCTGGGGTTGCTTGAGGCGTTCGGCCAAGGCGTCCAGGTGGGTGGTGCGCGACTGGATCAGAAGCTCCTTGGCCTCCAGGACCATCTCGCCGGTGATGGCGATCGCGGGGTCGTCGTTGGTGATGTCCCACACGCACTTGTTGGCCAAGGCATTGACCAGGAATGGCTGGCCTTGGCTCCAGTACCAGATGGCCTCCACCGCATCCGGCTGGAAGACCTGTCCCGATTCGGATGTGTGCTGCCCCAGCAAGGCCACCACGTCGTCGCGGGTGAAGTTGCCCAGCGTCGCCGAATCCTGCTTGATGTTGAACGGCGTTCCGTCCTTGCTCTGGGCCAGGTAGTCGCGCAGGTCTCTCATGCCGACCAAGGCGACAGAAACCGGGAACTTGCCCGTTCCGCGGCTGGCGAACCCTCCGCGCAGCTGGCGCAGAAAGGAGATCATGGCGGGGCCTTCCAGCGTGTCGACCTCGTCGAACAGCACCACCAAAGGCTTGGGGGCGCAAAGCTCGGCCCAGCGGGTCATGAGGTCCGACAAGGCTCCAATGGGAGTCGTGTCCTTGGACAGGGTGGGAACATACTCGCGTGGGAGCATCTTGGAGGCGTAGTCGCACACCGCTTCGCAGATTCCGGGGATGGCGCGTTCCACCTCGGGGATTCCCTGGCAGACTTCCACGCTCACGTAGCAGGCGATGGCCTGCTCCGACTCGTTGATCTCGCGCATCCAGGTCTGCAGGAAGGTGGTCTTGCCCGTCTGGCGCGGGGCGTGCAGCACCCAGTAGAGCTGATCCTTGATGTACCGTTCCAGGCGCGAATGGCGCAACCGCGACGCCGGTGGCAAAAAGTAGTGCCGTTCGGGGTAGCAAGGACCGGTGGTGTTGAAGAATCGCGCCATGGGGTCAAATGTACGACATGGCGATGGGTCCGGGCACCGCACCGCCCAATGCCGAAACAGGCCAACCGGGGAATGTTGGCGGGACCGGTCGCGAAGCGATCGTCCCGCCGTTTCCGCGAGGCTCGCTCGCGGCGGTCAGATTCCGGTCAGCGGCCGGATCGCCACCGGGCCGTCGGGCAATCCGACAGCCTGCGAAGCCATGCCCCGGTGCAGCAAGCGTCCTTGCAGGGTGCGGATTTCCACGTGGCCTTCCCGGCTCCGGATCCGTCCGCCGAACACGCTTTCGATTCGCATTGCGCCTGTGCCGGTGCTTCGGATACGACCTCTCGCCACATCGGTCGACGCGTCGCGCACGAATCCGGCGCGGATCCAGCGATTCACCGCGGCGGCGGAATACGGCGTGCGCCAGCTGGTCCTGCTCTGCTTGCGGATGTCTTCGATGAACGACTCCATGGTGGCCGGCCGACCGTTGATCTTCTGGTAGGTCTCGATTCCCCGCGTCGTGTCGGGGAGCGCGTCCGCGGAAGTCGTCGCGCCGGTCTCGCCGGTGGATGAGATCCACCCGTCGATTTTGGTGGTCGTGATCCCCAGCCGGAACGTCGGTCCGTTGGGTTGGATCCACTTGTTGTTCTTGAAGACCACTCCCTTGGAACCGGATTTGATCGAGGCGATCGTGCCGGCATCGCCGGGAATCTCGAATCGATTCGACTCCACCACGACTTCGGATCGGGTGGTCGCCGTGTCCACGACCAGGGAGGTGCCGCGCCATCCCCAGACCACGTTGTCGGCGATCGTGACCTTCCGGGAGCTTCCGCCCAGCGACAGCGCCCAAACGTTCGTGACACCGGCAGACCGGCCGTGGACGAGCACGTTGCCTCGCACGCTTCCCGAATCCCATTCCTTGACTTCGATTCCCCATCCCAGTTCGCGGTCGGTCTGGCGGGAACGCCCCGGATGCGTGAGCACGTTCCCGGCGATGCGCACGTTCCGGAACCGGTGCGGCCCTTGGGCGTTGCCACCGATGCTGATCGCCACTTCGTTGTCGGCGTAGAGGTTGTCCTCGATCACCAGGTCGCTCGACGATCCCGGGCCACCGTTGGCGGTCCACTTGGTGCCGATGCTCGATCCCCTCAGAAACATGTTGCCTCGGAAAGCCACCGAGTGGCACCCCGCGAAATAGGTGTCGTGGTTGAAGATGGTCGCCATCCCGCTGTCCTTGCGATTGTCGTCGCCGCGCTTGAACCAGCCGTTGTGGTCGAACAGGTTTTCTTCCAGTTCCATGCCCACGAGGTTGGCCGCGTAGAGTCCCTGCGCGTGCGCGGTGGTCGAATAGTTGTCGAAGAATCCGCAGCGGCGCACCACGACATCCCCCAATCCGCCTTTTTGCGCCGACTGCAGCGTGTTGTTGGAATACCACGAGAACCGGCATCCTTCCACATGCAGATCCCGTCCTTCGTGCCCCTCGCCCACGTACACGGAAAATCCCGAGGCCTGACCCGACGAGACGTAACCGGGGTGTCCGTACGCCCTGCCTTCGGCCACGAAGTCGATTCCTGTCAACACCAGATGCGAGAACGATTTGCAGCAGATCTCAAGGGCCGAAGCCGTTCCGGTGCGCACCAGCGGCGAAGGGCCCTGCTTTCCGTAGGCTCCGATCAGGAACGGCTCGGCTTCCGACGCGCCGCTGCGCCAGCGCAGCGATCCACCCAGGGTGTCGCCTCGCCGCAGCAGGATCCAGTCGGGCATGGCCGCGCGGGTCGCGGCGTAGGCGGCCTCGAAGGTCCGGAACGCCTTCACCGTGTCGGAGGCGCCGAAGGGATCGTCGATCTCCTTTGACGAATACGCTCGAGCCGTCTTGTCGTCGCCTCGGGAAGCGCTCACGAACACGATCCGCGAGGCGTCGGCGGGCCGGAAGATGGTCCAGCCCGCGTCGTCCCTGGGGCGGGCGGCTTGGACGGGCACCGAGACGGCGGCCAACGAGAGGGCCACCAGGCCTTGGCGAAGCGACGGAAGGGGAGCGCACGGGACGGTTTTCGTGTCGGGCATACGGGATTGTCCTTGGTTTTTGGGTGTTGGATGGAACGCCCGCGCCGGTAGAGGTGGCGCGGTGCTCCGTGGATTCGATGTCGCGATCATTGGCCCCGGAGGCCTTTAGGGGCAGGACGCCTTTCTCTGTGCGCGCCAGTCGTTGGTGGCCAGGGAATCGAGCCAGGGTTCCAGGGACGGATCCAGATCGCACAGGGGCGTGTTCCAGACGTCCAGGTTGTCCAGGGAGAGGCTCGTGACGGAAATCGGCAAGGATCGGATGGGATTCGACGACACCCTCAGGTCGCGCAGCGAACCCATCCTTCCCATATCTTCAGGAAGCCGCTCCAGCGCACCGTAATCCAGCTGGAGCACGCGCAGGGAAGGAAGGTGCGCGAACGAATCGGGCAGCGCGACCATCGCGTGGTGCGCGCCCCAGAACTCCTGCAGGGAGTCCAGACGATGGAACCCTTGCGGCAGCGCGACCAGCGGATTGGAATGGACCGTCAGGACGCGAAGCCGCGAGAGCCTGGTCAAGCTGGAAGGCAGGGCGCGAAGCCGGTTTTGGCCCACCCGCAGGATCCTCAATCGCGAGAGATCCCCGATCCATTCCGGCAACGTGTCGATCCCGGTGGAATCGAGCTTGAGGGACCAAAGCGAATCCAGGGAGCGCACGACCTCGGGGACGCCGTCCAGCGGATTGCCCACCAGGCGCAGTTCTTCCAGTTTCGCGAGCCCCGCGATCGAACCGGGAAGCCGCTCGATCCGGTTGTTGGACAACGACAGCAGTTCCAGGAAGTCCAGCGTCCCGATCGCTTCGGGAAGGAATGTCAGATTTTGACTATCCAGGACCAGCTGGCGTCGACGCCCTTCGACGACGGGGGCCGCGCCGTCCACGGGAACATCCTGCAGGCCCGACGCGTCGAGCACGCGACGCACCGCGAGCGAATCCAGCGAACCGTCCGACGGCCATTCCGACATCGCGACCTTCCCTTGCACCCGCGCCCGCCCGATGCCGCCCGCGGGCAGCGGCACCGGCGAAGCGATCCCGCGGATCCGAATCACCGCCGCGCCGCTGGGAAGGCGATCGAACCTCGCCTTGCCCTCGGCGTCCACGACGGCCGTCCTGCCCAGGCCCGGCAACGAAACCTGTTCGGACGGAACCAATCCCGACACGTCCAGTCCGGACAATCCCGACAAGCGCAGGACCACCTCCGCGGAAGCCTGGCCGCGATCCACCGTCATCGCCGCGGCGGAATCGCCCGAAACCACCTCGATCCAGTCGCCGGGCCGAACGGAGACAAGAATGGTCTTGCCTTCCGCGTCGGTGACCGCGCTGGATCGGGTCCCGGATCCAGATTCGTCGGGGTCCCGCACCAGGACTCGCGCTCCCGCGGCCGGACGCCCCGCCTGGTCCAGGACGGCGATCCCGATCGTGTTGGTCGTTTCCGATCCCGTACCGCCCGCCATGCGCGCCTGGTCCGAACAGCCCGCACCGAGCACGCCGGCCATCGCCAGGCACAAGAAATGTCCAGCGCGATTCATGGCTTGGTCTCGTCGGGAACCGACAACGGGAAGATCTGCATGTTCACCTGGTAGACCACCTCGGGATGTTCCGCTTCGCGCGAAAGCTGGATCAGGCTGTCGCGCACCGCGGCCAGGCGTTCCTTCACCAACGGGAGGTCGCGCCGATCGAACGAAAGCGTGAGAGTGGAAATGTCGCGATCGGCGGGGGAATGTGATTCCAGCGCATCCTTGGCCAGATCCATGGTGGCCGCCTGGTAGGCGCGCACGGCCGCCTTGGCGCCCTCGGGAGGGCTGGAAACGAAGGCGTCGACCGCCTCCCAGCCTTTGCCGGATTTCTTGACCAGTCCCAGCGACTTCAGGAGTTCGATCGAATCCGACACTTCCTGTTCCTGGACGCGCGGGCGCAGCAATCCCGCGATCCTGGCGCTGGATGCCCGGTTGCCCAGCAGGGCCAGCAGGCAGCGCACCGCGGGGTGCCACCAACGTCCGTAGTAGGCGAGCTGTTGTTCGCCCAAGGTGCGTCGCGCGGGGGATTTGAGGGCCATCGCGCTCTCGAACGCCGCCGCCCGTTCCTGGACTCCTCGGGCCTTGGCCAGCGCCACGAGCGCCTCGAAGTAGGCCGATTCGCGCTCGCCCATCCCGAACAGCCGGGCGAACGGCTGGAGCGAGCGCTGCGAAAGATGCTCCTGGCCGGAAAGGACCTTGGCGATCCATCCCGCGTCCACTCCGGTGCGCAGGGCCATCTGCCGATAGGAAAAGAACCGGTCGGACGCCTTGCGCGCCTGGTACAGATCGCGCAGGCAAGCGCGATAGTCCAGGTAGGCGAACACGTCCGGTGGTTGGTGGTGCTCCATGAACCAAACGATACCCATCCTTTTCCAGCGGCGGGTCTTGATGCCGGCATTTTCTGTGGAGATCACCTCAACGGCATTCCCCAGGTTCCAGGAGGGATATTGGTGATTTTGCGCGAGACGGCTCGGCGATCACCTCAACGATCGGATCGACCGGTCCAGGTTTCCGACCTGGCGCGCCCACCTGAGCCGGTTCGGCCCGATGCGGTCAGCCGGCCAGGATCGAATCGGCCGCCCGCACGCCGTGCGACAACGCTTCTTCGAACAGGCTCATTCCCGAAAGGTCGGAATGCGCGAACAGGATCCGTCCGGTCCGGCGCTCGAACCATTCGCGCCGCGAATGCCACAAGAACCCCACCGTGGGGCGCACCATGGCGTGCCCCCAGCGCCACACGTCCAAGCGCGTGCAGCAGGAGCGGATGTCGGGGTGGGCCTGTTCCAGGTCGGACAGGACAAGTTCAGCGATTTCTTCGCGGGTGGCCGCCTGCAAACGCATGCGCTCGGTGACGGGGTCGTCCTGGACGCAGGCCATGTACCAGGTCAGGTGCAACGGCCCTTCCAGCACGCGCGGAACCTGGTGGTTGGCCACCACGTAGCCAAGGGCGCGGCTTTCCCGGAGCACGTTGTCCCAAGAAAGCGGTGCGCCCGGACGGTCGGCGGGATGGCGCGAAAGCTCCAGGTTGGCCACCACCCACGGCGCATGGCTGAACTCCTTGGCGGCATCGACCGCATCCGCCGGCATGTCGCGCCACACGTGGCGCAACGGGTAGATCGGCGAAGCCCACACGACGCGTTCGGCGCGGATCCGTTCGGTCAGGCCGGTGGCCGTGTCCAGGATGTCCACGGACGGTTTGTCGTTTTTCGTCTGCATGGCGAAGGCCATCTTCCCGGTGCGGACCCGATCGCCCAGCCGGGCGGCGAGGCCGCGGGCCAACCACGCGTTGCCTTCGGGGCGCACCAGGTAGGCGTCGTCTTCGGCGTTGATCGCCTTGCCGCGGCGCGCTGCAAAATAGTGGATCCCGGCCCAGGCCGATACGTCGTCCCAGGTGGTCCCGAAATCGTCGCGGCAGGCGTAGTTGGCGTGGAACGCCAATTCTTGTCCAACAAACCCTTCGCGTTGCATCCAGGCGCGCATCGAGATCTTGTCGAGATCGGTCCATACCGGGTCGTTGGACGATTCCCTCATGGGGAACGCGAAGGCCATCCGTCCGTCCGATCCTCTGGCCAGCTTCAATTCTTCCATGCGTGCGTGGAACCGCTCCACCTGAACGCGCTCGGCAGGCGGGATCCACGAATCCGGCAACAAACCTTCGTGCCAAACGCCTCCCGCCAACAGGCGCTCCTGGGGGGCCGCGCAGAGGTAGGCCTCGTCGTATTCGGGCCGTTCGGCGGTCGGGTCGCCTTTCAGGACGCCCAGTTCGGCCAGGAGCTCGCGCACGTGCAGCAGATCGCTGGATGGAATCGGCAGGTAGTGCGCCCCCAGAGGATGCCCGCCCACGGCGCTTTTGCCGCTGCGCGAGTTGCCGCCGATCTCGCGTTCCAGTTCGAACAGCTCGAATCCGCGCATTCCCTTGCGTTCCAGCTGCCAGGCGCAACCCAGCCCGGCGATCCCGCCGCCCACGATCGCCACTTCCACGTGGCGTTCGCGGGTCGGTTCGCCCAGGCCTCCGGAGCGCAGCCTGTGCCCGTGCGCGAAGTCGTTCGCCCCCAGGGAACCCACGGGCGGGATCTGCTTCGCGTCGCCCTTGAACCGGCACCCGGCGGCCAGCCCTGCCGCGCCCAGCGATGCCACAAATTGTCTGCGGTTCACCGGTGGGCCGTCACTGGATGGGACCCCATTCCTTTTCGTAGGTGCGCACCAGGACCTGGTTGTCCATGCGGTTGACCTCGGTTTCCAGGCGGGCCATGTCGGGCGGGAACTGCCGCATGGCGGCGATGGACGCCGCGGTCACGAACCGCGTCGCGACGGGAATCGTGTCGGGGGCCTTCCAGGGCGTGCGGGATGCGATCACGAACCCCCATTCGCCGAACGACGGCACCAGGGCGTGGTAGGGTGCGGTGACAAGACCTGTCGATTCGATCGTGTTCACCACCGTCCAGAAGCTCCGGCGCGCCAGAAGCGGGGAAGTGGTCTGGACCACCGCCATGCCGCCCGGGGCCAGGTGGCGCTCCAGCAGGCGGTAGAACACGGTGGTGTAGAGCTTGCCCACCGCGTAGTTGGACGGATCGGGGAAATCCACCACCACCACGTCGAAGGCGTCGGGGTTGTCTTCCAGCCACTTGAACGCGTCGGCATTGACAACCGCCACGTTCTTTTTTCGCAGGCTCGATTCGTTCAAACGCTCCAGCAGCGGGTGGTCGCGGAACAGATTCGTCATGGCCGGATCCAGATCCACCAGCGTGACCTCGCGCACGGCGGGGTTCTTGAGGATCTCGCGCACGGCCAGGCCGTCGCCGCCTCCCAGCACCAGCACCCGGTACGGGCGCGGATGGCTGGAAAGCACCGGATGCACCAGCGCTTCGTGGTAGCGGTATTCGTCGCGAGAGCTGAACTGCAGGTTGTGTTCAGGTACAACCGCACGTCGCCGCGCCAGCGGGTGACCACGATCCGCTGGTAGGGACTGGACGAGGCGTGGATGATCTCCTCGTCGAACAGTCGCGATTCCACGTGGTCGGAGAACCTGTCGGCCCCCGCGAACGCTCCCACCAGAAGGACCAACGCGGCCAGAGCCTGCCCCAGCAGCATCCGGGGGTGGCGCAACCGGTCGCGGAAGATGCGGGTGGCCCACACCGCCACCAGGACGTTGAGGATCCCGAAAACAATTCCTGTCTTCACGAATCCCAACCGCGGCACGAAGACCAGCGGGAAGGCGACGGAAACCGCCAACGCGCCCAGGTAGTCG
Source organism: Fibrobacterota bacterium (assembly GCA_029557215.1). Lineage (GTDB taxonomy): Bacteria > Fibrobacterota > Fibrobacteria > UBA5070 > UBA5070 > UBA5070. The sequence goes on from JAKPQQ010000313.1 coordinate 9,205, forward strand.
AAGGTCAGGACCTGGCTCACGAGATCCTTCAAAGACGTCTGGCTGGAAAGCAGTCTCATGACCAGCGGGATTTCCAGCCCCACCAGGGTGCCCACCAGAAGCACGCACCAGTACAGGAAGAAGTGGAACGGCGCTCCGGGTTGGCTGAACACCCAGTAGAGGAACGGAGCGGTGAATCCGCCCAGCACCCCGATCGCCACCTCGACGGAAACGAAGGTGTCGGCGACATGGTTTTCCACATGCTTGGAAAGCCAGGATCCGATCCCCATCGCGAACAGGTAGGTCCCGATCACGGTGGAGAAATGGGTCACCGAGTCGCCCAGCAGGTACGAACTCAGGGAGCCCGCGACCAGCTCGTAGGCCAGTCCGCAGGAAGCGACGACGAACGCCGAAGCCAGCAGCGCCAGGCGCTGGCCGTCGACCACGACCTTGGGCATCGAAGATCTGTGCCGGATCAGTGGATCGCGGAGGCGATGATGATCGCCACGCCCAGGGCGCAGGCGGCCACCACGGTCGCCAGGGCCTGGTTGCGGCCTTCGATCAGTTCCTTCCAGAGGTCGTACGGAGTGAGCTTGTCGACCGCGATGAAGCAGATGCAGAAGACCAGGACGCCCAGGAGCGAATAGACGAGCGAGCTGCCGAGGTATTCCAGATGGAGCGATGCGAGCATTGGTGGGTCTCCGTGGTCACTTGTGGTTGTAGGGACGGGTTCGGATCAGGCGACCGTCGGGGCCGCGCATCAGGCCGGAGCTTTTGGAAGCGAACAGGCCTTCGCCTTGGGGGCGGGTGCCGAACATGGAGGCTCCGCGCCAATCCTGGTATCCCATGAATCCGATGGAGCCTGCCGCGAGAAGGGCGTAGAGCTTGGTCATTCGTCGTCTCCCGATGCGCCGTCGCTCTGGGCCCAGCGGCGCGATTCGAACCCCATGGAGCGCCAGATGGCGAAGACCGGCACGGCGCACACCACGAGCAAGGTCAACAGCAGCCACGACAGGGTGGAGGCGTTGCGCCGAACCTTGACGGACAATGGCTGCGGCGCGGTCTTGGACGGATCCCGTCCGGTCTCCAGTTCCAGCAGGTATTCGCCCCTCTCCAGTCCGTCGAACCGCAGCGTCGCTTCGCGCGAGCCTTCGGTCCAGGATCCGTCGGAGTCGTAGCCCGAATACCGTGAGATCTCCTTGCCGGTGGTCCAGGTGCGTCCGGTCGCGCGATCGGTGAGCACGGCGTCGACCGCCACCCAGTCGTTGTCCAGGCCGGCGGCTTCCAGGATCACTTCCACGTTGCCGCGATCGTGCTCGAACGCGAACGGCCCGACCGCGAACCGGCTGGATGCCGCGCTCGTGTCGGTTCCCACCAGGAAATCGCCCTTGGCCACCACGCCCGACGGCAGGAAGAGCGTGGTCAGGATGTGCACCAGGATCGCGGCGACCACGAACTTCCAGAGCAGGCTCCGCATGGCCTTGCCTTGCGCCGCGAAGGGGTTGGGCTGGTTGGCGGCGATGGTGTTGGGCGGCGGGGGCAGCTTGACCTTGCCTTTGCCGACCAGGCCGCTTCCCCGCTCGAAGGCCGACAAGATCTGCGCGCGATCCATGTACAGGCCCGCCGACCAGATCGATTCGCGGTCGTCGGTCTCGCGCGTGAGCACCCACGGCGGGCTCACGTGGTCCACCACCGAATTGCGGTCGCCCGTCTTCACGCGCCAGTAGAATTCGCCCACCACCCAGGTTGTCACCGCGTGGTAGCTGGAAAAGTGCTTGAACTCCGAACGCCTGGGCGCCCCCGGGAGCACCGCCGTCTGGCCCTTGGCCAGGTTGGCGGGAACGGTGCGGATCCAGTTCCAGTGGCCGTCGGATTCCACCAGCCAGCGGTAGCCGTTTTGTTCGTTCCACAGGAGGTATTCGTCCCAGTCGCTTCCGGTGGCCCATCCACCGGCCGCATCGGAATCCTGCCAAGTCGATTTCCGTCGCTGGATCCCGACCACGGTCCAATCCAACTCCTCGAACCGTCCCACCATCCCCAGTTCCAGCCCGGGCCGGATGTCGGGAGGTTCCAGGTTCGCGTAGATCTTCTGGAGCCTGCCCGCCAGGACCTCGTGGACGGCGCCGCAGGTGGGGCACCCCCAGGATGCCGCATCCTTGCCATGCGGATTGTACGGTGCGCCGCAGGAAAGGCACGAAAGCGATTCGGCCGCGACCTTCCTGGCCTTTTGGGGAGCCGCCGTGGACGCATCCAACGCGAGCGATTCGACCTTGACCTCTTCGCCCACGTACAGGGATGGGGGATCGTCGGAATAGTCGAACGTGACGAACGCGCCGTCGGGTCCGATCAGATCGATGGACGGGCTTTCCCAGCCTTCGGCCACCGCGAAGGGCAGCTCGCCTTCGCCCGACACGCAGCGCGAGGTCTCCTTCCAGGAAACGCTGAACGGTTTGCCGGAAACCGTCACCTCCTGGCCCGCTGCCAGGGAGTCGAACGCCGGGATGATTCCGGGAGGGACCTCGCGCTGGAAGGTCGCGAAGAACATCCCCGAACCTTCGCCCAGCCATCCGGGGGTTCCGTCGGCGTAGAGCAGGTACCATTCGTTCCAGATTCCGTCGCTCCAGCGCAGCTGGATGCGCCCGGCCACCTGGAAGTCGCGCCCCTTGAACTTGCCGCCCATGCCGAGCCGGATGGGGGATCCGTCCTCCATGATCTCGGAAATCTTCCCGAGGTTTTCCAGGTCGGCACCCTTGCGGAGAACCATGGCCTGGCAATAGCCGCAGATCGCGAACACGCTCGATCCCGCCTTGAAGGGGATCGGCGCTCCGCAGGAAGGACAGTTGGCTTCCCGCATCGGCGATTACAGCTTGGACAGGATCTGCGCCTTCTTGGCCTCGAACTCCTCCTTGGAGAGGATGCCCTTTTCCACCAGGCCATGGAGCTTTTCCAGCACCGCGAAGGGGTCTTCGGGCGCGGCTGCGGGGACCGCCGGAGCGGGTGCCGGTGCGGGCTGCGTTCCCTGGGCTTGGGGCATCATCTGGCCCATGGTCTGCGCCATGATCCCGCCCATCGCCAGGCCACCTCCCATGCTGGCCATCGCGCCGGCCAGGCCGCCTTCGTTGGCGGCCATGATCGGCATGGATTGGGCCACGTTGTACTGCATGAGCTTGGCGGGGTCGCCGATGATGTTCATGCTGATCTTCTGGTCGAGGATCTTCTGGAGCTCCTCGGGCAGGGAGACGTTTTCCACCACGAAGGTGTCCAGCGCAAGCCCCAGCTTCCGGAACACCTCGCCCAGCTTTTCCTTCATCTTGGCGGCGAGCTCGTCCTGGTTGGCGGCCAGGTCGATGAACGGGATGTTCGATTCGCCGAACAGGTCGGTCATGGAGGCGATCACGGTGTTGCGCAACTGGCCGTCCAGCTCGTCCACCGTGTAGGTCTCGCGCGTGCCCGAGATCTCGCGGTGGAACGTGGAAACGTCGTCCACGCGGTAGCTGTACATGCCGAACGCGCGCATGCGCACCATCCCGAAATCCTTGTCGCGGATCGTGATGGGTTGCGCCGTTCCCCACTTGCGATTGAGCTGCAGGCGGGTGCTGAAGAAGTAGACGTCCGACTTGAACGGCGACTCGAACAGCTTGTCCCAGTTCTTCAGGTTGGTCAGGAGCGGAAGGTTGGAGGTGGTCAGCCTGTGCAGGCCCGGCCCGAACGCGTCGGCGGCCAGGCCCTTGTCGACGAACAGCGCCTTCTGCGATTCGCGCACGGTGAGCTGGGCGCCGGTCTGGATCTCCATGTCGGCCATCGGGAACCGCTGGGCCAGCACGCCGTCGCCGGATTCCGTCCACTGGATGACGTCGATGAACTGCTTCTTGACGAAATCGAACAGGCCCATGTCGGTCGCTCCTTGGCGCGTACGCCGGTTTTTGTCGTCCACGCGTCCGTCCGGGGCGCGGGTGTCCCGATTCCCGTCTACGACGACGACTCAGACGGAAATTGTAGCACTCGCGGGCGGTGGCGCGGAACGCGAATCGGGTCCGCGGCGGGAACGCGCGCGAAGGGCCGTCGTCGAGGGCGGGTGGCCGCGGCCGATGGACCACGGAAGGCCGTGGCGACCGCCAGGGACGCGAAGACGCGTCCGGACAGGTCCCCTCGGCGGGAAACTTGTCAGCGCAGGAAGGTCCCGACCACTTGCTGGAAGGTCTTGTTCGAAACCAGATGATCCACGACCGAGGTCTCGGGTTCGACCCAATGTCCCTGGCAACCAGCCATCATCAGCAAGGCGGAAAGACGCAAAGCCGTTTTCACGCCCCGAGTAAACTCGTCCATCAAAGTCGGTGTCCGGGTATCGATCATGGGGGACAATTATAAGCCGCATCGCGAGATCGCGCGCCACGATTTTCCAGAAAATCACTCGGCACCGATGCTGGACCGCAAGCGTGCGCAGGCCTGATTCCATCGAATCGCAAAGGAAACGCTCGTCCATTCAAAATGGTTATCATTTGATTCATGGATCCGCGCAACCATACCACCCCGCAAGGGGAAATACGTGTAACTCCATGTATTTCAACGACTTACGTGATTGGATTTATTCTCGTGACGGGATTCCTATATCTGCTTTCGAGATCGAATTACCTCTTGTTCCATTCGTTGATCGAGCACGCTTGCGTGATCGTCTTCATGTCCATGTTCCTGTTGGTGTGGAATGCCCGCGATTACCTGCGCAGCGGGTTTCTTCTGCAGATCGGGCTCGCCTCGCTGCCGGTGGCGGTTCTGGACTGGGTCCATTCCATGTCTTACTACGGGATGCCGGTGTTCGGATCGCTCGACCAGAACCCCGCCACATCCCTGTGGATCCAGGCGCGATTCATCCAGGCCTCGTCCATCCTGCTTGGGGTGGTGTTCCACGATCGAACGATTCGTGCGGGACGCCATCTGGCGTTCTGGAGTCTGCTCGGGATCGCGTTCCTGGGTTCGACCTGGCTCGGCGTCTTTCCAGCATGCTACCGTCCAGGAGAGGGTCTGACGCCGTTCAAGATCGGCGCGGAACTGTTCATCTGCGCCGAATTCGTCGCGGCGCTGGTGCTCCTGCGGATGAACCGGGCCTCTTTCGATCCGCAGCTGCTGGGTTGCAAGACCGCCTTCCTGGTCGCGGCCGTGTTGTCGGAAGTCAGCTTCTGCCTGTACTTCGACGTCTACGGGGTGTTCAATGCCGTGGGGCATCTGTTGAAGGCCGCGGCCTGCTTCCTGCTCTACCGAGCGATCGTCACGATCGGGTTGCGGCGCCCCTACGCGCTGCTGTTCCGCGAGATGAAGGTCCGCGAGGAGGCCCTGCAAAAGACCCTGGAAGGCATCCTGCCCATCTGTTCCAGCTGCAAGAAGATCCGCGACGACCACGGCGACTGGAAGCCGCTCGAATCCTACATCCAGTCGCGCACCAACGCGGAGTTCTCGCACGGAATCTGTCCCGACTGCATGGAACGGCTCTACCCGGGGCTGGGGAAGAGGGGTTGATCAGCCTCCCGACGCTTCCAGCAGCTCCAGTTCTTCCAGCGCCTTGTCCAGTTCCTTGTCGGCCTTGGACCGGCGTTCTTCGCGCCAGGCGAGGGCGCGCGAGCGCATGTTCTCGCGCAGGAGATCAAACCCCAGCTTTTGGGCGGCCGACACCTGGATCGCCTGCGGCAAATCGTGCGCCAGTTTCTGGCGGTCGGCGTCGTCCAGCGCGTCGATCTTGTTGAACACGACCAGCCGCGGCAGGTCGCGCCCGCAAAGCTCTTCCAGAAGGTCGTGCGCCACCCGCATCTCCTCTTCGCGGAACATGTCGGAGGCGTCCACCAGGTGCAGGACCAGGTCGGCCTCGGCCACCACCGCCAGCGTGCTGCGGAAGCTCGCCACCAGGTGGTGGGGGAGCTTGCGGATGAACCCCACGGTGTCGGAAAGCGTCGCGTCGGGCGATTCGTGTCCCAACCACACCTTGCGCGTGGTGGCGTCCAGCGTGGAAAACAGGCGATCCTGCGCCAGCACCTTCGCGCCCGTGAGGGCGTTCAAGAGCGTGGACTTGCCCGCGTTGGTGTAACCGGCCAACGCCACGGAGAACGCTTCGCGCTTGCGTTGCTTGCCGCGCTCGCCGCGCGCCACTTCCATGGATTCCAGCTCGCGCTTGAGCTTGGCCAGGCGTGTGCGCGCGATGCGCCGGTCGGTTTCCAGCTGGGTTTCGCCGGGACCCAGCGTCCCGATACCGCCGCCCTGGCGCTCCAGGTGGGTCCACATCTTGGTCAGACGCGGGATCAGGTATTCCAGCTGGGCGATTTCCACCTGCAGTTTGGATTCGCGGGTGCGCGCCTGGCGGGCGAAGATGTCCAGGATCAGTCCCGAACGATCCAGCACCATGCGGCCGGTCAATTCCTCCACACGCTTGGCCTGGCTGGGGGACAGATCGTCGTCGAACACCACTTTGTCGATGTCTTCGGCGTCGCACAGTTCGGCCAGGGCCTTCACCTTGCCCGCGCCCAGCACGGTGGCGGGGTCCAGGGTCTGGCGGTTCTGCACGACTTCGCCCGCGATCTCGGCGCCGGCAGAATCTGCCAGGCGAGCCAGTTCGGCCAGGTGCTGGCGCGTCGCGACGGGATCCTGGTCCTTGGTGCTGACACCGACCAGAACCACGCGTTCCTTCTTGTCCCAGTGGCGTCCCCGAGCGGCCTCGGTGGCGGCGATGTTCACTCCCACTCGATCGTCCCGGGCGGCTTGTGCGTGATGTCCCAAAGAACCGCGCCCGCGCCCAGCGAAAGCAGTCGCTGCGTCAGACCCGGGAGCTGGTTCATGGGGGCTTCCCAGAAACTCGCCGTCATGGCTTCGCGGCTGATCACCGGGCGCAGCACCACGACTTCCTTGCCGTCGCAATGAACCGGCAGCAGCACGACGGGCATCTGCCAGACGGCCTGGTAGTGGTTGTTCTCGCGAAGCCACTGGGTCACTGCGTCGTCGAGCTTGCGCAGAAGCTCCAGGCGGTCGCGGGTGGTCCAGGCGTCGTGGGCCGTGAATTCCAGTCCTCCGCCCAGCTGGTAGACCACGCGGTTGAACGCCCTGACACGATTTGTCAGCTCGGTGGCGGCGGCTTCCAGGCTCTTCCAGTCGCCGGGACCTTGCAGCACCGCGGGCTGGGCGTAGGTGCGGCCGTCGCCCTGCACGCCCACCGAACGCACCGGCAGCGCCGACACGGCGTAGGAATGCTTCCTGGCGACTTCGCGCGCCTGGGAAAGATCGTCGTCGGAAACCGACGGATACGGCGCGGTCTGGCACAGCAGACGCACGCCAAGGCCGGGACCAGGGAACGGATGGCGCCACACCAGATCGTGCGGAATGCCGAGCTGTTCGCCCAGGGCGCGGACCTCGTCCTTGTACAGTTCGGCCAGAGGCTCCATGACACGCCCCGCCTCGATCAGCTTCAAGATCGCGGGTACGCGGTTGTGGTGGGTCTTGATGGTGGCCGCGTGGGCCGTGCCGCCCGACTCGATGGTGTCGGGGTAGATGGTCCCTTGCGCCAACAGCCATTCGTCGGGGTTCAGGCCCAAACGAGCGGTTTCTTCGGCCTGCACGTCCAGGAACGTGTCGCCGATGATCTTGCGCTTCTTTTCCGGTTCCCACACCCCGTCCAGGCGCGACAGGAACAGGTCCGAGGCGTCGGCGATGCGCAGGTTGTCGAACCCCTGCGCCTTCATGAAGTCCATCACTCCGGCGCTCTCGCTTTCGCGCATCAGGCCGTTGTCGATGTGCAGGCCCAGCACGCGGTCGGGCCCCAGCGCCTTGTTCAGGAGCTCGAAGGCCACGGTGCTGTCCACCCCGCCCGACACGAGCAGGAACACTTTCTGTCCGGCCGCCTGCTTGCGGACCTTCTCCATGAGCTGTTCGGCGTAGTCGCCCATGTTCCAATCGCGCGCGAATCCGCAGATGTCCAGGAAGTTGGAAAACATCTTCTCGCCGTGCACGGAGTGGGTCACCTCCGGATGGAACTGCACCCCGAACCGTTTTTTGTCCAGGTTCTGCACCGCGGCGTTGCGGCAATCGCGGGTGGTGCCCATCACCGAGAACCCGGCGGGGAGCGTTTCCACTTCGTCGCCGTGGCTCATCCACACGCGGGTGGGCGACGGGATGTCCTTGAACAGGGGGGATGTTCCGTCGTGATCCAGATCGGCCGCGCCGAACTCGTGCGTGAGGCCGCGCTTGACCGAACCGCCCGATTCCTGGGCGATGGTCTGGTGGCCGTAGCAGAGCCCCAGCACCGGCACCGGGACATCCAGCCACTTGGCGTTGAATTCGGGGCGGTCGTCGGCGTACACGGACGACGGTCCGCCGGAAAAGATCACGCCGCCCAGGTCGGCGATGGAGGACGGATCGGAAGACGGAAAATGGATTTCCGAATAGACGCCCATGTGGCGGATGCGCGTGGCGATCAGGTGCGCGTATTGGCCCCCGAAGTCCAGAACGACGAGCTTCTTCATAGATGCGACAACGTAGAAATCGGCGCCGGGGACCCGAACCCGGGGCTCCCGGTGCGGGACCAGATGCCCGGTCAGCCCTTCTTGTGGGTCCCGTCGCAGAACGGTTTGTTTCCGGAATTCCCGCAGCGGCAAAGGTGCACCGCCGTCCTGGTGGCCAGTTCGAACTTGATGGGAACGATTCCCGAGCCCTTGTGGGTGCCGTCGCAGAACGGGAATTTGCCGCTCTTGCCGCAAGCGCACGCGTAGTGGGTCCCTACATCGAGGTCGGTGGCCAACGGCGACTTGGTGAAGCGTGTTTCTGACATGGCTGCTCCTGGTCTGGAATGGCGCGAAGGGGGGGAGGGGCCGGATGGCGAGGATGGTTATCTTCGCATCTGACAACCGCTTATAGATACCTGCACAAATAAATAGTGCTCAAGCGTGCAGTTTAGTGTAGATTGGGTGCATGGCCTTCGCACCACTGCACGTCCACAGTGTCCACAGCCTGCTCCGGGGGATTCCCACGGTCCGCGAGCTGGTGGGTTGCGCGAAGGCGCGCGGCTATCGGTCGCTGGCCCTTACCGACGTGAACACCATGGCTGGCAGCATCCTGTTCCTGGAAGAATGCCGCCGCCAGGGGATCAAGCCCATCTTGGGGCTGGAACTGCGCGACGAGCGCGATCCCGACCTGCGCCTGGTGCTTTTGGCACGCAACGCCCAAGGCTACGGCGACCTTTGCGAACTGGCCAGCTTCCACAACCTCAAGCGCCGCGGACCGGATCTGGAAGACCTGTTCGCCCGCGAATACCCCGACTTGTTCGCGCTTTGCCCGCACCCGTCGCTTTTGCAGCGCCTGGCCCACACGCCGCTGCGCCAAAGCCTGTTCGGGGCCATTTGCCTGCAGGACGCCGCCAGCGCCGAACGCTCGCGACGGGTCCACGAAACCGCCGTGAACGAAGGTGTCTCCGTCGCCGTCGCCCACGAATGCTGGTTTCTGGACCCGTCGGACGAGCCCCTGCACCGCGTGCTGCGAGCCATCGACGGCAACACAGACCTTTCGCGCCTGCCTTCGCGCGAAACGGTCCCGTCCACCTCGTGGCTTCCGCCGCTGGACAAGATCCGCAAGATCTACGAGCGCCACCCTCGCGCCCTGGAAATGGCCGAACGGATCGCCGATTTCTGTCGCGACGACATGGCCGCCTCGCCATGGATCCTGCCCGAAGTCGCGGTCCCTTCCGGGCACACCTGCGATTCGTGGCTTTCGCATCTGGCACGCGAAGGCCTGACCCGCAACTACGGCGGCACTCCGCACTGGGCCAAGGCGCACGTTCTGCAGGAAAAAGAACTGGACGTGATCCGCCGCACCGGCTACGCGGGCTACTTCCTGATGGTGCGCGAAATCCGCAGGGCCGCGGGGGAGCGGTTCCATGGCGGATTCCGTCGTGCCCGCGAATGCTCCATCCTGCGCGGATCGGCGGCCAACTGCCTCACGCTCTACAATCTGGACGCGTCCGACCTGGATCCGGTCCGCTACGACCTTTATTTCGAACGATTCCTGAACGAGGACCGCACCAGCCCTCCCGACGCCGATCTGGACTTTGGCTGGGACGAACGCCCACAGGTCTTGCAGTGGTTTTTCGACACCTACGGCGAAGACCACGTCTGCGTGCTGGCGGCCACCCACCACTTCCGCTCCAAGGCGGCGTTCCGCGAATCGGCCAAGGTCATGGGCTATTCCGACCAGCAGGTGGGCGAAGCGTATCGGCGTCTGCGGCAGGCGCCCTTCCGCAACGGGGTGCACTGGACAGAACGCGTCCACGAAATCGATCCCGAACTCGCGCCGGTGATGGCCATGACCGCGCGCGTGCAGGGGCGCCCGCATTTTCTGGGACAACACCCGGGCGGCGTGCTGGCCACCAACGACCCCATCTGGCGCCATGTCTCGTGCCAGCGCAGCGGCGGCGCCACCGACCGCCTGATCAGCCAAGTGGACATGCACGGCGGAATCGAGTTCCTGGGGCTGGTCAAGTTCGACATCCTGGGAAACGGCAGTCTTTCGGTGCTGCGCGATTCACTGGAGATGCTGCGCGAACAGGGGAACGCCGATCCCGAAATCTGGGACCTGGAACGCATCCAGAACGATCCCGAAGTCCTGCGCATGATGTCCGAAGGCGAAACCCGCGGGGTCTTCTACATCGAGTCGCCGGCCCAGATGCGCCTGAACAAACGCTCGCAGGCGGGATCGTTCGAGGAGATCGGAATCACCTCCAGCCTGGTGCGGCCAGCGGGCACCGCCTACGCCGAACAGTTCGTGCAGCGCCACCGCCAGGCCAAGCAGGGCGTGGCCGAATGGAGCTGGCTCCACGAAAGCCTTTCCGGCATCCTGCACGACAGCCACGACGTGTGCGTGTTCCAGGAAGACATCACCCGTATCTGCGTGGAGGTCGCGGGCATGAGCTTTTTGGAAGCCGACCGCGTGCGCAAGATGATGAACAGCCAGCACGAAGGCGTGCCCGAAGGCTACGACGCCACCGCGCGAAGGTTCGTGTCGGGTTGCATGGAACGCCAGAAGATGACCCGCGCGCAGGCCGACGAACTGTGGAAGCGGGTCGCGAGTTTCCAGGGGTTTTCGTTCTGCAAGAGCCACTCGCTGTCCTACGCGCAGTTGTCGTTCCGCTGCGCCTGGATCAAGCGCCACCATCCGGCCCAGTTCTGGGCGGCGGTGATCGGGAACGACCACGGGTACTATCCCACCACGGCCTATGTGGACGAAATCCGTCGTTCGGGAATCCGTCTGCTTCCGTGGGACGTGAACGAATCGGGATGGAAGTTCCGCGGCGGGAACGACTGGGTCCGTCCGGGATTCCAGCACGTGCGCGGTCTGCACAAGACCACCGTCGACGCTCTGGAAACCGTCCGTGCCGATCGCCGCATCGAAAACCTGCCCGACCTGGTTTGCCGTCTGGGATCGGCTTCGCGATCGGAACTGGAAGCGCTCGTGCGCGTAGGGGCCTGCGACGGGTTCGGCGTGTCGCGCACGAAGTCGCTGGCATGGCTTGCCGAACTCCTCAAGACCTCGCGTCGCAGGAGCGAGCCCGACCTCTTTTCGACTTCGGGACTTCCCGACCACCTGCGTCGCCTTCCCGACGAATCGGACTCCGAACGCGCCCTGGAAGAACTGCGCGTGGCGGGGTATTCGGTGACGTCCGATCCTCTGGCGGCGCTGGCCGATCTTGGCGAACGCCGCGGCGCCGTGGCCGCGGCACGGTTGCCCGAATTCGCGGGCAAGTCGGTGAAGATCGTGGGGGTTTCGGTGGCCAGCCGGGTCCATCGCGTGCGCGAAAGCGGCGAAGCGATGCTGTTCCTGAGCCTTTCGGACCAGAGCGGGATCGCCGACACCATCCTGTGGCCGGCGGCCTACCGCAAGTACCACGCGGTGGCCACCAGCGGCGGGGTTTTGGCGGTGCGCGGCAGAGTGACGGAAAACGACGACACCTACGCCCTCGAGGCGGAACACTTGGAAGAGGTGAAACCATGAACGACATCCGATTCGTCTCCCTTTCGATCCCGGCCTTGCGGCGCGAACTCTTGGAGTCGTCCCGTCCCGAACTGCGCGGGACCGCCTGGGCCCTGTGCGCCCAGGACGCGGGCGTGCACGCCAAGATCGACGACGTCTCCGACGCCGCCCGCGAACTGGGCGTCGAACCGGGCATGCGGCTTTCCGAAGTCCGTCGCCGCTTTCCCAAGATCATGGTGCACGCACCCGATCCTCGCGCGGCCGTGGCGTTCCGCCGTATCCTGTCGTCCCTGTGCGAAGCCCGCACGCCCGTGTGGGAAGTGGCGGGCGATTCGGCCTGGATGGACCTTTCCGGTACGGTCCATCTCTTCGGTGGCGACTGGGAATCGTGGGCGCTTCGCCTACGCGACGACCTGGCCCGCGCCTGCGGGGTGAGGGGAGTGGTCCTGGCCGCGGCTCCCACGCGCGGCGTCGCCGAAATCCTTTCGCGCATCCCCTGCGGCGAGGCGATCCGCCTCTGCCAGCCGGGACAGGAAATGGCGACGCTCGAGCACGTCTCGCTGGAATCGGTCCCGTGGCTCCCACGCATCGTGCGCGAGCGTCTGGAACGCCTGGGACTGCGCACGTTGTCCGACATCCGCCGCCAGCCCCGACAGTTCCTGCGCCTGCACATGGGCCCGCACGGCGAGCGCCTTTCGGCCTTGGCCGCCGGAATCGACTCCGATTCCGCGTCCCGCTCCAAGGGCGTGTCGGTCGACATGGTCCTTCCGCGCGACGAGGTCGACCGCCGCACGTTGCGCTCGGCGGTGCACGAACTCGCCGACCGCCTGGCCTTCGCGCTGCGCGAAAAGAGCCTGGGCGCCCGCGAACTGTCGCTGCGCGTATCCTGGGCCGATGGCCAGGAATTGTCGGCCCACGACCGCCCCGTCCCGCCGCTGGAATCGTTCCTGCCGCTGCGCGAATCGGCGTGGCGCCTGCTCGCGCAACTGGATTCGCGGCGGGTGGCGGTCCGTTCGTTCCGGCTCGTGGCCGACCGCACCTACGAGCTATCCGGCCAGGAAGACCTGTTCGCCACCACCGAATCGGTCGAACAGCGCCGATTGGGCGAAGCGCTCGACAAGGTGCGCCGCCGCATGGGATTCGAGGCCGTCCGCAACGGCTTGGTCATGGGGTGAACGCGGGGGCGTCCTCTCGGTTCGACGCTTAGGGCGATTCGTGAATCGCCCCTACGGCAACGGACAGGGACGCCACCGTTGTCTATTTGAACGCGAACCAGACCGCGCCCACCAGGCAAAGACCGGCCCACAGGTGGTTCAGGCGCAGATGTTCGCCCATGTAGAGCACCGCGAACGGCACGAACACGGTGAGCGTGATCACTTCCTGCAGGATCTTGAGCTGGGCGAGATTGAGCTCCTGGTGCCCGATCCGGTTGGCGGGAACCTGGATCATGTATTCGAACAACGCCACGCCCCAGCTCAGGAGGGCGGCGATCCACCACGGCTTTTCCGCGAGGTTCTTGAGGTGGGCGTACCAGGCGAAGGTCATGAACACGTTCGACAAAACCAGCAGGAACGAAGTCTGTACGAGCACCGACATGGGGGAGAATGGTAGCTTAGTGGCATGTCTACCGATGGTCCCTGGATCCACCTCGTCCACCTGCTGGAGGACGAGTCGCCGACGGTGCGTCAGGCCGTGATGACGAAGCTCCGCGAGCTGGGCCGGGACCCGCTCGCCGCCCTGGACGAAGCCGGCATCGAGCTGAACCCGCTCCAGCGGAAACTGCTGGCCAGCGTGCGCAGCGAACTGGAAACCACGCGCCTGGACGAAGGCTGGGAGCGCTGGTGCAACGCGGCGCCGGAACTCGAATCGTTCCACGTCCTGGTCTGCATGCTGCTTTCCGAATACGGAGGCTTCGCCGACCCGCGCGTCCTCCTGGAGCAGTGGACGCGCCGCTACATGCTGCGCCACCCCGTGCCCGATCTGGAGACCCTCGTGTCGTTCCTGTTTTCGCAGGACGGCCTTCAGGGCGACACCGAAGACTACTTCGCCCCGCGCAATTCCAGCCTTTCCTGGGCGCTGGAACACCGGCGGGGGCTACCCATCACGCTTTGTTCGGCCTTGATCCTGATGGGGCGGCGCGTCGGAGTGGACGTGTACGGAGTGGCGTTCCCCGGACACTTCCTGGCCCAGGGCGCGCTGCACGGCCAGACCATCTGGATCGACGCCTTCGACGGAGGTCGGTTCATCGCCCGCGAGGAACTGGTGGAGGCGCTGGGGCGCGTCCCGGCGGCCACGCGCGAGCGCGTGCTTTCCGCCGCGAGCGTGGTGGAGATCTGCGCCCGCATCCTGCGCAACGTCGTCACCTCGCTGGAACGGGCGGAAGACATCCCGCGCCACCGCCGCGCCATGAAGTGGCTGGGCGAGCTCGACGACCGCCTGCGCGAGATGGAAGTCCCCGACTACCCGACGTAGGGGAGTACCTTTCGCCGCACATGACCGACACCGACTCCCAGATCCTGCCGCGGATCGCCGATCTGGCCCGCGAAGCCTCCAAGATCCTCGCCGATTTCTGTCAAGCCTCAGTCCGCGACCTCGCCGTGGCCTGGAAGGGCGTGAACGACCCCGTGACCGCCGCCGATCGCGCCGCCCACGACCTCTGCGTGGAACGGCTCCCGGCCATCCTGCCCGGAGTCCCGCTGGTGAGCGAAGAAGGCGGCGCCCCCGAAGGCGCCCGCGAATTCTGGAGCCTCGATCCGCTCGACGGCACGTCGGAATTCGTCGACCATCTGGGCGAATGGGCGTTCCAGCTGGCCCTGGTCCGCGACGGCAGACCCGTCCTGGCCGTGGTGTCGCTGCCCGCCGTCGACCGGATCTACGTCGCGCAGGAAGGCAAGGGGTGCCTGGGTGGACGGATTTCGTCCGGCAAGCTCGAACCGTTCTCGTCCTTTTCGCCGCTGCGCGACGAACGCCTGGTGCTCACGAGGTCGTACCCGCGCCGCCCGTCGCTGCGCGAGCTGGTGGAGCGCCATCCCGCCAAGAACTCGGTCCTGCTGGGCGGCGTGGGCTACAAGGTCCACGCGGTCCTTTCGGGCGAAGGCGACACCTACTTCGCGGTGGCCGGCACGCTCCACCCGTGGGACCTGGCCGCGCCGCTTCTGGTGGCCCGCGAATCGGGCCTGGAATGCCGCACGTTGTCCGGCGGCGAACCGCTGGTCCCATCCGACCGCGAACCGATCAAGGCGGGCATCCTC
>JAKPQQ010000314.1 GCA_029557215.1 Fibrobacterota bacterium
GAAATCCTGCGTCATGACGTCCGAAGGATCGATCGGAAGTCCAATCTCCTCGATGCCGGCATCCATCGCCTGGGATGGGTCGAACTCCTCGACCTTGCGCGAGGTGAACCGGACCCATCCTCCGGCCTGCGCCTTGAGCCAGGAGCGATTGGCGTTGGCCGCATCGCGACTGCGGGAGTGGAGGTCCAGAACCATGGTCCCGCGGCCAGGGCGAAATTCCAGGTGGGCCAGCGCCCGAACCGCACCACCGGGAAGCTCCTCGAAACGGATGAAATGCCCGTCGTCCTCCGGGTCCAAATCCAGCTCGGGACAGGAATTGAACCAACGCACGAGGGATCGTTCATCGGTGACGGCGAAGCGATCGCGCACGAATTCAAGATCTCCCCCGGTCGCGGCGTCCACCACCTTCGCGGGTCCGGAGGGCATCACGGAAGCTCGCACGAATTCGCGCACCAAAGCAACCTCGAGAAACTCCTTCGGGTCGGTGATCTCCAGGTCCACCACCTTGCGATTCCCTTTGCGGACAGCATCCATCATGGCGTCCGTGACCCGGAACAGGTGCGCCAGCGTGGGCATTGCGGCATCCTGGACCACGCGTGCGGCGACCCGGTCGTGCGGCACCAGCGTCTCGCTCCCGGAGCGTTCCTGGACCCGCACGGTCTCGCCGGTTTCCTCATCCTCCAGGACGAGCCCCTCCCCGCGGAAGACCTCCACCACGTTCCACACCCGCAGATAGCGCGCCGCCACTTCGTCCAGATACCGCGACTGGTTCGCCGACAGGCGCGAGGCGAACTTGCGCCCCCACCCTTCCCGTACCAGATGGGCGATGGCCGCCTCGGTGAGGACGGTCTGGATGTACTCCAGATGTCGCATGTCACGGCGCGCCAGATCCATGAGATGCGACCTGCAATCCGGCGTCACCAGCCTGTCCATGGCCTGGAAATACGGCTCGGACGCGAAGCGCTCGAACAGATCCACGATGCCCGGAATGCTCCGGTCGCGGACATGGGAGGGCTGGTTGTCGGGGAGGGAGGCCTGCTCGGCTCGGTCCTTCTCCAGACAGCACTTCTTGTACTTGCGCCCGCTGCCGCAGTAGCAGGGGTCGTTGCGATCGGTCACGGCACGTCCTCGATGCTGAAACCTCAAATGGACATACGCAAGCCATA
>JAKPQQ010000024.1 GCA_029557215.1 Fibrobacterota bacterium
ATGCTCGACATGGGCTTCCTCCCCGACATCCGCCGCATCGTCGCCAAGGTTCCCCGGGAACGCCAGACCATGTTCTTCTCGGCCACCATGCCCGAGGAGATCAACCGGCTCGCCTCCGACATGCTCCGCGATCCGGTCACGGTGCAGGTCACTCCCGTCGCCACCGCCGCCGAGACCGTGGAGCAGTACGTCATCCACGTCGCGCGCGAGGCGAAGGTGAACCAGCTGGAGCCGCTGCTGAAGGACGCGAACGGACGCGTGCTGATATTCACGCGCACCAAGCACGGCGCCGACCGCGTGGTCCGCAAGCTCACCCGCGGCGCCGGCATCGAAGCCGCGGCCATCCACGGCGACAAGAGCCAGGGCGCCCGCACCAAGGCGCTGGAAGGATTCCGCAACGGGTCGGTCCCCGTGCTGGTGGCCTCCGACATCGCCGCGCGCGGACTTGACATTGACGAAATCCGTCTGGTGGTGAACTACGACGTGCCCGCCGACCCCGACACCTACGTGCACCGCATCGGCCGCACGGGGCGCGCGGGCGCCACCGGCTGCGCCGTGACGTTCGTGACCAGCGAAGACGGCGAGGCCGTGCGCGACATCGAGAAGCGGATCGACCGCGCCGTTCCCTGCGAAGACGCCGACGGCCGCGCGGTGGCGGCGCCAGGGACCTCCAAGGGCGGCTCGTCGCAGCCCCAGCGCCAGCAGAAGAAGCCGGCGCCCCAGCAGCAGAGGCGATCGCAGCAGGCCTCCCAGCCGCGCCAGCAGGGCGGCTCCAGGGAACAGGGCAAGGGCCGTTCCGGAGGAGGAGGCGACAAACCCCGTTCGCAGGACGGTGCGGGTCGCAGGGACGATTCCAACGGCGGTCGCCGGGGCGACGACGCTTCGGCCGGCGGCGGCAGGAATCGTCGCAGGCGCGGCGGTCGGGGCGGACAGGGCGCCGAAGGCTCCAGGGGATCGGACAATCGATCGTCGGGCCAGGCGCCCAAGGAAGCCTCCAAGAACTTGATCGGTCGCCTGTGGACCAAGATCACCGGCGGGAACAAGCCGTGAGGTGGAGCTCGCTCGGTCTGGCGTTCGCGCTCGCCTGGGCGGGCGCGACCTTCGCGAAGACCGGCGCCAAGTCCGTCGCGACGCCGCCGTCCAAGGTCGCCAAGCAGGCGCAGCGGGATCCGGTCTGGATCCAGGTCGGCAAGGCCAGGCTGCTCGTGGAGATCGCCGACAACGATTCGCTGCGCACGGCGGGGTTGTCGAACCGACAAAAACTGGACTGGAACGCGGGGATGCTGTTCGTGTTCCCCGACGCCGCCCAGCGCGCGTTCTGGATGATCGACTGCCACCTGGACTTGGACATCGCCTACCTGGACGGAAACGGCGTGGTGCGCGACATCCAGACCATGGTGGTCGAACCGGGAGTCCGGCCCGAATCGCTGCGACGGTATCCGTCGGCCACATCCGACATCGCCTACGCGCTGGAGACCAACCGGGGATGGATGGCCTCCAACGGCGTGAAGGTCGGCCAGAAACTGCCCGAGATCGCCGCCTTCAAGACCAGGATCTGAGGGCATCCATGGGTGCCGGGCCGCACCTGGCTTGCGGCCGGGAACCAGCGAGTCTCCACGAATGCGGGAGGCTCGCATTCGTTTTCAGTTGGCTTTGGCGGAGTCGGCCTTTGGCGCGGCGGGGTCGGCCGGAACCTGGGTCGGGGTGCCCAGCGAATCTGGTACGGCGGGCGCGGACATGGTGTCCTGGGTCGCTTCGAGCGAATCGGAATCCTCGTCTTCCGATTCGGATCCTTCGGCCTTGGCGGAATCCGACGGCGGTCCGAATCCCTTGAACAGGCGCAGGTTCTGCAGGATGATCGCCTTGCGGTTCAACATGAACCGGTTGGACCCCACCGGGCTCGCCTTGAGCGGCTTGGGAAGCACCGCAGCCAAGCGTGCCGATTGGTCCAGATCCAGCTGCGATGCCGGAACCCCGAAATAGGTCTGCGCGGCGGCTTCGGCTCCGTAGACACCTCTGCCCCACTCGATCACGTTCAGATACAGTTCCAGGATGCGCTCCTTGGACAGGAAATGTTCCAGCGCCAGGGTGTAGAGCGCCTCCTTGGCCTTGCGGCTGTAGCTTTTCTTTGGGCTCAAGTACAGGTTCTTGGCCAGCTGCTGGGTGATCGTGCTGGCGCCCCTCTTGACCTTGCCCTTTTCCTTGGCCTCCTGGATCGCGTGCTGGATCGCGTCCATGTCGAATCCGTTGTGCGTGTAGAACTTGTCGTCTTCGCCCACCAGCACGGTCTTGCGCAGGTTCTCGGAAATCATGGACATGGGCACCGGCTTCCAGCGCGATTCCACCACGATGCCGGAATCCCTCCACTGCCGTTCGCGCAGTTCCATGAGCGCGGTCTTTTCGGGCCAGCGCTCGGCGAGGCCCGCCACCGAGTCGTAGAGCTTCCAGGCCTTGTAGCCGGCGTAGCCCAACAACAACGTGCCCACCACGGAAAACGCCACCGCGTAGGCCAGAAACAGCGCCTTGAGGATCTTGAGCCCGGTCCTGGTCCACCCCCACAGGCGAGAGACGAAGGAAGGTCCGGTGGACCGTGGAGAGGCTGGTAGGCTGGATGGGTTGGGCATTGGCTGGGACGGAAAAATAACCCATGGTTGGGATGCGCGAGGCCGTTCAAGACGAGCGCGGATTAGTATACTTGAGCGTCTTCAGAATACCAGGATTCATTGAAACCGAAGAGGCCTTTCATGGTTTCCGAGAAATTGCACTACGATCCGGACGAAGTCTACAAGAAGAACATGTCGCCGTTCGAGGCGGTCGTGGTCGCCGCGCAGGAAGCCCGCTTCATCAACGAGCAGGCGCGTCTGGGATTCTTGGACCTCAAGGGCGTGAAGCCCACGACGGTGGCCATGGACCGCCTTCGCGAAGGCAAGGTCAAGATCTCCGTCGAGGAGTGACCCGTTGACCTCCGGATTGTCGGGACGCAAAGTCCTTGTTGGCATCACCGGGGGCATCGCGGCCTACAAGACGCCCGATCTGGTCCGACGCCTCCAGAAGGCCGGTTGCGAGGTTCGGTGCGTTCTGACACACAATTCAGCG
>JAKPQQ010000025.1 GCA_029557215.1 Fibrobacterota bacterium
CAGGAGTCCTCTCCCGAGTCTTCGCCCGCGCACATCCTCCAGACTCCATCGGTAGCGTCCGGTCGGCACCCCATGCAGACGGATCCGACTCCCCGAGCGATAGGCTCCCAGCCGCGCCGCAGGCATCGCGCACCCGGTTCCGCTGGCCAGGGACCTCGAGATCGACATGGACAGTTTCATGAAGTCCACGACATGGGAACCATCCGATTCACGTGGCACTTCGGCGCCACCTTGCACGACCTTGGGCGACATGCCGAAGACGGTCGAGTCCAGTCGAATCCGCAGCGGGACGCGTCGGGGCATCTTCGGATGCGGAGACATCCAAGCGAGGGACCAACCGTCTCCGTCCTTCTTCCCCCTGACGGTGTCCATCACGAAGGAAGCCCGCCAGTAGGCAGCCACGGTCTGGTAGGGCGCGATCCAGGTCTTGCGCGCGACGGCGCGCTGGAACATGGTGTCCAACTGGACCTTCGTGATGGGACCGTAGCCGGTTTCGATGCCGTGGTTGAGCGTGACGAGCCAGCCATTGCCGGATGCGGCCCGATCGATGGCATCCAAGGAGGCCTTCGCCTGATCGTCGTTGGAAATCACGAACGACGTCATGCGCATCCAGTCGGAGGGCTTCGTGCCCCACGTAAACAGGTCGGTCCCACCACAGGTGCGGGCGATGATGTTCTCGCGATCGGCGATGCGGACGGCCAGATCCTTCGTGTTGCAGTAGGGATAGGCCAGGGTGACCGCCTCCACCGCGGTATCCAGCGCACGCAACTTGAGCGCCTGCTTCGTGAACTGCGCCTCCAGCTTGGTCGAATCCAATCCCCCGGGGTCGTCGTGGGAGGTGGTGTGGTTGCCCAGTTCGTGGCCATCCAGGGCGGCGGCCTTCCAGACATCCGCCCGGGTATCGAAGGAGCCCGTGACGAAGAAGGTGACCTTGATCCCCAGCTTCTTCGCGGCTGGGAGCACGTCTTCGATCTGGCTATCGAGGTTGTCGTCGAAGGTGAAGCTGACCGCCCCGGGATG
>JAKPQQ010000036.1 GCA_029557215.1 Fibrobacterota bacterium
GCGCCTGGTGCTGCTGGTGAGCTCGCGGGCCATCACGTCCGACAAGGGCCGCAACATCGGCCGGGTCTGGACGTTTTCCGACATCACCAAGTTCAAGGACATGGAAGCCGAACTTCGCGGCTACGCCAGCCAGCTCGAATCTCGCGTGAAGGAACGCACCCAGGAACTGGAAAAGCGCAACCAGGAACTGGAGACGGCCCGGCAGAGCCTGGAGAAGGCCCAACGGGCGTTCGAAGAGGAGCTCGACATGGCCAAGCAGGTCCAGGACGGCCTGCTTCCCGAGGTCCTTCCCGATCTTCCCGGCTGGAAGATCCACGCCGAATACATGCCCACCGGCAAGGTGGGCGGCGACTTCTTCGACGTCGTCCCGCTGGACGACGACAAGATCTTCGTGGTGATGGCCGACGTGGCGGGGCACGGCGTCCCGGCGGCGCTGGTCACGGCCATGGCCAAGATGGCCTTCCTGAGGTTCGTGCGCACCGGGATCGAGCTTTCCGTGGCCGAGATCCTTCGCCAGGTGAACGCCGAGCTGTACCGGGCCGTGCGCACCGACCACTACATGACCGCCTTCGCGGGGTTGCTGGACCTCAAGACCGGACTGCTCAAATTCTGTCGGGCCTGCCATCCCTACCCGTTCCTGTTCCGTTCGGGGACGGAAATCGTCGAGCGCCTCACGCAGCGCGGCGGGTTCTTCGTGGGCATGTTCGAGAACGCCACCTACGCGGAAGAGGAGATCCGTCTCATGCCGGGCGACCTCCTGTTCCTGTACACCGACGGCCTGCACGAGAGCATGGACGCCGCCGGCCGGCAGTTCGGGTTGCAGCGGCTGGAGGCTTCCATCCATTCCAGCTGGATGGACGGCCCCGCGGCGGCGGTCCACAACGCCCTGGCCCAGCGCGAAGGCCACGCCATGGGCCGGGCGCCCAACGACGACATCACGGTCCTGGCGTTGCAGCGCGTCTGATCCGCTCGAGGGCCGTCAGAACTCTATCTTTCCCGACCGTTCCCAGTAATCCGAGGAGAATCGCACCATGCGCATCTGCGTCGCCGGCGGAGCCGGATACATCGGCAGCCACGTGAGCCACGCCTTGGTCAATGCCGGGCACGAAGTCGTGGTGTTCGACAACCTGTCCACCGGACTGCGCACCTCGGTTCCGGAAAAGGCGACGTTCGTCCACGGCGACGTGTCCGATCCGCTCCTTTCGCGCAAGACCCTCAAGGGTTGCGACGCGATCGTGTACCTGGCCGCCAGCAAGGACGCCGGCGCGAGCATGCTCGATCCGATCCGCTACACGCGCAACAACCTGCAGGCCACGATGTCGTTCTTCGACGCGGCCAACGACTGCGGCGTCAAGTACGTGGTGTTCAGTTCGTCGGCGGCGGTGTTCGGCGAATCGCAGTACCTGCCTCTGGACGAAGACCATCCCAAGGATCCCACCAACTACTACGGCTACACCAAGCTGGAAATCGAGCGCGTGCTCGCCTGGTACGACAAGCTCCTGGGCATCAAGTCGGCTTCGCTTCGCTATTTCAACGCCGCCGGCTACGATCCCGATGGCAAGGTCACCGGCCTGGAGCGCAATCCCGCCAACCTGATCCCGGTGGTCATGGAAGTCGCCTGCGGCGTGCGCAAGGGCATGCAGGTGTTCGGGACCGACTGGAACACCAAGGACGGAACCTGTCTGCGCGACTACATCCACGTCACCGACCTGGCCGACGCCCACCTGCGGGCGCTGGACCACCTGGAGAAGGGTGGAGCCACCTTCGCCGTGAACCTGGGAACAGGGTCCGGGCAATCGGTCCTGGATGTCATCCATGCAGCAGAAAAGATTTCGGGGCGCAAGGTGAACTACCAGGCGGTGGGCCGCCGCGCCGGCGATCCGGAAGCGCTCTGGGCCTCCGGCGAAAAGGCCAAGCAGCTGTTGGGCTGGGTGCCCAAGCACAGTTCCATCGAGTCCATCGTGGAAACCACCTGGAACGCCTACAAGGCCAACGGTCTGGTCAAATAGCGTTCGTTACCCGGCACGGAGGGGCGCGATCGTGGATCGGGGGAGGGCGTAGTCCCTCCCTTTTTCGTTTTTGTTGAGAATTCGTTTCATTGTCTCCGCGAAATTGTTGCAGAACTGTTTCATCCGCGATGCATCCTGGATCGGAAGGCCTAACTTTGCCCGCGTCACCGACATTGGAGGGGCCCCAAGAGATGTTCAAGCTGATACCGACCGACGAGAAGTTCTTCGACATGTTCCAGCAGTCTGCCCAGATCTTCCACAAGGGGGCCGTCCTCCTTTGCGAGATCGCGCAAGACGGCTCGCGCCTCAAGGAAAACGCGCTCAAGCTCGAACGCCTGGAACACGACGCCGACCAGGTCACCCACGAGGTGCTGGTGCGCCTGGACCGCAGTTTCATCACGCCGATCGACAGCGAAGACATCCACCGCCTGGCGCTTTCGCTGGACGATTGCATGGACACCGTGGAAGCCGCCGTCGACCACATGGTCCTGTACGGCATCAAGAGCATCCCGGAGCCCGTGAAGGCCTTGGCCGAATGCATCCAGGCGCAGGCCAACCAGATCATCCAGATGATGCCCCTGATCAAGACGCTCAAGTGGGAATTGATCCGCCCCCATTGCATCGAGATCAACCGGCTGGAAAACGAAGCCGACCGCGTCACGCGCGACGCCCTGGGCGCCTTGTTCACTCCCGGCATCGATGTCCTGGACGTGATCCGCTGGCGCGACATCTACGATCTCCTGGAAGGCACGACCGACAAATGCGAGGACGTGGCCGGGATCATCGAAGGCATCGTCCTGAAGCACGGGTGACGCCAACA
>JAKPQQ010000038.1 GCA_029557215.1 Fibrobacterota bacterium
CAGGACAAGAAGGCCAAGGCCTCGGTGGAAGTCTGGAACAAGCTCCTGGCCGCCCTGAACCAGGGCAAGGCCGCGCGCAGCGTGGAGCTGACCGAAGACGAAGCCGACATCGCCCGCGAACTGCAGCTGCTCACCAGCAAGCCCATCCTGTACTGCTGCAACGTGCTGGAAAGCGAAATCCACACCGGCAACAAGCACGTGGAAGTGGTCCGCGAGCACGCCAAGAGCGAAAACGCCCAGGTGGTGATGATCTCGGGCAAGATCGAAGCCGAACTGTCGCAGCTGGAACCCGACGAAAAGGCCGTGTTCCTGGAAGAACTGGGCCTCAAGGAATCGGGCCTGGACACCGTGATCCGCGCCGCCTACGCCCTGCTGGGGCTTCAGACGTACTTCACGGCCGGGGTGCAGGAAGTGCGCGCCTGGACCTTCCGCAAGGGCTGGAAGGGCCCCGCCTGCGCCGGCGTGATCCACTCCGACTTCGAGCGCGGGTTCATTCGGGCAGAAACGATCGCCTGGAAGGATTTCGAGACCCACGGCAGCCAGGGCGCCTGCAAGGAAAAGGGCCTGCAGCGTTCGGAAGGCAAGGAATACGTGGTCCAAGACGGCGACATCCTGAACTTCCTGTTCAACGTCTGATCACAACCCGTTCCGCCCGCAAGACTCGGCCGAACATCCAACGCCCTCCGGTAACCTTCCCGGGGGGCGTTTTTCGTGGAGGCCTGCCCCACGCCGGATTGGAATCTTCCCAGAAACCGCCAAAACCGGATCTGGTGGACAAAGTGTCTCCATCGTTGTCGAGTTCCTGCGGGAACAACCCTTGCGCAATCCAAACCGGTGCGATGTTCAATCTGTTCCTTGCAGCACATCCGTTCCAAGGCTCGACCCATGTTTCCATTAACCCCCAACCCCGCGCGAACCTCCACCACCTCCAATTCGACCACCACCTCGGTGACGATGACCAAACCGCCCAAGCCCTGACCCCTCCTCTGCTGCGGCTGCGCGGCGTGTGGATGCGGTGGCGTTCAAATCAGGCCCCAACCGCATCGTAGGGGCGATCGGGCGCCACCCCGGTGCGTGCCCACAACCGTTGTTCGGGCGATTCGTGAATCGCCCCTACGGCGATGTCCATATCCCCAATGGTTGGACAATTCCTGACGTGTGTCCGGTGGCGTTCAAACCAATACCCCAACCGCATCGGACAATCGGGCGATCGGGCGCCACCCCGGTGCCCGGGGTCGCCACCCTGCGGGCTACGGGCATTCGCCCTCCGGTGCCGCATTTCCGGGCGACGCATGCGTCGCCCCTACAACGACGGCACCCGCCGGGGGCGGCCCTGCGGTCGGCTGGCGCGGGCACAAACAAAAAGGACCGGGGGCGCACCCCCGGTCCAGACACCTTTGCCGTGCGGACACATCCAGTTCAAAACCCACACTCCGACTCCGCATCGGCCTGGGTCCCTCTCGCGGGGACCCTATCCGCCCTTGACGGGCGACCGCCGCACGGGAGCTGCCCCGTCGGCCATGTTTGCGTGATCATCGCGTCTGATTTGCTTGTCTCTTTTCTCTGCTGCCAGCCCTGTGCGGGCCGCTCTTATAATGTACCGGAAAAGCCCGTCCAACGCAATAGGTCAGGCTCTTCTTTCGCGCATTTGTTTTTCCAGATACGCCTGCGCCGCGGCCAGCGGCAACGGGCGCGCGAAGTGGTATCCCTGGCCGTACTCGCACCCCAGCTGGAGCAGGTATTTCCACTGGGTTTCGGTCTCGATTCCTTCGGCCACCACGTCCATGCCCAGGGTGTGCGCCAGGCTCACGATCGCCGATGTGATACGGGTCTTCTTGCCGTCTTCGCCGATCTGGTCCACGAACGACTTGTCGACCTTGAGGGTCTGCACGGGGAAGCTGCTCAGGTACCCCAGCGAAGAGTACCCGGTGCCGAAATCGTCCAGGCTGAACCGGATCCCGGTCGACACCAGATTTTCCAGCAGCTCGGTCACGTGGCCCGGATCTTCGGACAGGGCCGATTCGGTGATCTCCAGCTTGATCCCCGTGGGTTCCACCCCGCTCTTGTGCAGGCACAAGCGGATCTGGTCGGCCAGGTCGTCGTGCAGGAACTGCTTCACCGAAAGGTTGATGCTCATGAACGGGGCATTCTCGCCGAACTCCCGCTGCCAGGCCGCCTCCACGCGCATGGCTTCTTCCATGACCCACAGGCCGATCGGGTGGATGAGTCCCGAGCGCTCGGCGATGGGGATGAACATCATGGGCGAGATCATGCCGCGCACTGGATGCCGCCACCGCAGCAACGCCTCGAACCCCGCCACCGTGCCGTCGGTCAGATGCACGATGGGCTGGTAGTGGAGTTCCAGCTGGTCGGGCATCGCCTTGCCCAGCTCCATTTCAAGGTCCACCTTTTCCCGCGCGACGCGGCTGTGTTCCTCGTCGAAGTAGCTGATGCAGTCGCCGCCGCGCGCCGAGGCCTGGAACACCGCGGATTCCGCACGGTTGAGGGCTTCTTCGGGGCCGCATTCGCCCGGATTCACGATCGCCACCCCGATGCTGCCCGTGAGCATCAGCTCGCGACCGCCCAGAGGCAGCGGCGTGCGCACCACCTGGCGCAGCGATTCGGCGATGCGGTTGAGTTCGGCGTGGTCGTCGATTTCCAGCAGCACGCAGAAGGTTTCGTGCGAGATGCGCCCCACCGTGGTCCCAGGGGGCAACGCCCCCACCAGACGCACCGAAACACCTAGGAACAATCCGTCGCCGACCTCGCGCCCCAACGAGG